>CAYSJF010000001.1:0-66044 GCA_964431265.1 uncultured Alistipes sp.
GTCCAGCACCAATTCTCGGGAATTTCGAAGGGAATGTTCTCATAATGCGACGTATCCGCAGAAGCTGGCTTCTTGCTACGCTTGATTTTACCCTCTTGGATCTGCCGTTCCTTTTCTTCCTTGATGCGTTCAAGCAATACGGAAGCAGGCTCGTCATTCGGGTCTTGCGGAACGAGTTTTCCCCGCATGGCAAGATCGAGGATTTTCTGACGCAGTTTCTTCGTATCCATGTCTACTCTTCGATATTAGCTAAAAGTTTCTGTAATTCAGCAACAGCCGTGTTGATTCGGTCACTCTTCTCCTTGATCGTATTCATCAACTCTTTCAACGACATGTCCGCATCATTACCGCCCAATTTGATCCATGAAATATCGAGACTCGTTTTGTCGCGTTTGAGTACTTCTTCAACACTATACTTGCGCCAACGTCCATTAGGATTGGTATCGACATCATACGTTTCAGTACGAGCATCCATATTGCCTGCCTTATAACAATCGACAAACTCATCAAGATGATGGCGCTGCATCGGATTCGTAGCCAACGTATGTTTTACCCCCATGCGATAATCAAAAAACCAGATATCTTTAGTTGGAGTTCCCTTGGTAAAGAATAGAACATTCGCTTTCACGCCCTGCGCATAGAAGATACCCGTAGGCAAACGCAGAATCGTATGCAGATTAAAGTTCTTCAAAAGTTCCTTGCGGATAGTTTCACCGGCACCGCCCTCGAACAGCACATTATCGGGCAGAACGACAGCGGCCCGACCTCCGTTTTTGAGCATCACCATCATGTGCTGCAAGAAGTTGAGCTGGTTGTTCTTCGTTTCGACATAGAAATCAGGGCGGTCGATATCGACAGATCCCGACGGACGGGTACCGAACGGCGGATTAGCAAGAATCACATCAACAAGTACCGATGGCGTCTTCTCCAATGAATCCTGACAGATAATAGGACTACGGTCGGTACCGATTCCGTGCAAATAAAGATTCATGGAGGCCAACGTAACAACGAGGGCCGTATTATCGCAGCCGACCAGTGCTTCGTTTTTCAGAAAACTTTGCTTGCTTCTGTCGGCCGATTGCCGTTTCATGTAATCGTAGGCTGCGAGCAGGAAGCCGCCCGTACCGCAAGCCGGATCACAAACCGTTTCGCCTATCTGCGGAGATGCGACGTCGACCATTGCCTGAATCAACGAACGGGGTGTGAAATATTGTCCGGCCCCGCTTTTCTTGTCCTGCCCGTTCTTTTCCAGAATGCTTTCATAGATGGCACCTTTCACATCTTCATTCATGACGAGCCATGATTCCTCATCGATGAGAGCAATCACTTTTTTGAGATATACCGGCTTATCGATTTTATTCTGGGCTTTGGTATAGATTGTTCCTATCAAATTATCCTGTCCGCTCAGCTCTTTAAGCGTATCTTCATATTGTCTGACAAGATCGAACCCATCGAGATTTACCAAATTTCTCCAGCGATACCCGTTGGGAATTGCAGACTCTTCACCGAAAGTCTTGACATTTTCGTCGTCCATCTTCAGAAACAGAAGATAAGTCAGCTGGGTGATATAATCAGTAAAACCGATGCCTTGCCCGGCAAGTGTCGTTGCCAGATTCCAGACCTTTTTGGTCAATGTTTGGGTGTTTGTTGTTGCTTGTTTCATAATAAATTATGCAATTTTTCTATAAATCAGGAATTGAGAAAGAGAGATGATCGATTCGTTTGCCTGGTCTTTATCACCGAACGCTTGTATTAGTTGTGCGGCACAGGTTCTATCATAATCACGAAGAATGTCTTTTATCGTACACGAACCATTCGATGCAATGTAGGATACGATTTGTTTGATTAAAGCCGCCTGCGCATCGGTAATGCTTCGCTGCATCTGACCGCACCATAGATTAAAATATTGAATGGCGGTAGAATGCAGGCTATTTAAGGTTGTAATCTGACGAAAAGCAAAACGCACCAGTTGTATGATATTGGTAACAGCCTCTTTTTCCTCCTTCGTCGAGAATTTAGTAACGGCCTCGGGATTGATTAGCGAATAAGTATTCCATAACAACGTAGGATTGAATTTGCTGTTTACAAACTTCAACTTATTCTCCAAATCTTTCAGCATCGTGTAGGTAATCGGTTCACCTTGATTGTTATATATGATTCGCAGGGCTTCAACCTCGTCTTTATGCTCGTTGATATATGCTTCGAACGCATCAACCGTATTTTGCGCCTCTTCGATTGAGAAGCCTTGGGATATCAGTGTATCTTCGCCCGGTTGCAATATTGTTACAAAGCCTGCATTCAGAATCAACAGATAATATCGAGCATCAGGATGGTTTACGATCGCCGCCACCAAGCCTTTGCGTTCATTATTAGGTTCATTGATGCCAATATATGGCGGAAGCGTATTGGCTTCCAACGCATCGTATATGCCGACTGCAATATCTTTCATATCGGCTTTTGCCAACCTTGCAAATTCATCACGCTCGGATACTTTACATTTATTATAGATGCGGGACAAGCGTGCTGCCAAAAGTCGCAGATATTCATCCTGCACATTTCCGTGCGTGATACGCTCCAACAGTTCTTTGAGCGTCATCACCTGTGTCGGTTCGTCATCCGTTCCCGGACGGGTCACCTTCATTTCGTGTTCGGTTACGCCCACAGCATCGACCAGATAGAACAAATCTTTGCTATACGCATTGGGCGTTACATTCCGCAACTGTTCATCTCCAATCGTTCGCACTCCGCGCCCCTTCATCTGGGTATACAGCGAATCCGATTCGACATCACGCATAAACATCACCACTTCGAGCGGCTTGACATCCGTCCCCGTAGCAACCAGCGTTACAGTAACGGCAATGCGGAATTCTTTGTTGTTGCGGAATTGCCGTATCAGTTCGTTGCTGTCTCCGGCAGAATAGGTAATCTTCTGCACGAATTGGTCATTGTTCCGGCCGAATACCTCTTTTGCAATTTTGACGATATTGCTCGCATGAGTATCGTTCAGCGCAAAAATGAGTGTTTTCGGCAAATAATCCATATTCGGTTCTCGCTGAGGGTCGACGAACATTTCGGAATAGACCGCATCACGATAGGTTTCAAGAACCAGCTTTATTTGAGCAGGATTGATAATGCTGCGATTCAGTTCGGTTTTGGTATATGTCGATTCTTCGCGCATCTTGACATCTTCAACCGAACCGGTGTACCGCGTTATCTTTTTGATTTTCTCCCCTTCACGGATAGCACCTCCGTCTTCGGTCGCCTGCGTCTTGATTCGATATATACGGTAATCTACATTCACTCCGTCGGCGATAGATTTTTCGAGCGTGTAGTTGACAATTCGGTTATTGTTAAAAAACGCCAACGTTTCGGGAGCAGGAGTAGCCGTCAAACCGACCATTTTTGCCGTATTGAAATAATCCAGCACTTTTCGCCAACTACCATAGATAGACCGATGACACTCATCTATGACAATCATATCGAAATAATCGGGCGGTAAAGTCAGATTGGCCGGCAATGCAATATCCCCTATCTCATCATTGCTATAATTTTCATCGTCATCTCCGTCCGTAATATCTTCCCCTTTCAGCAATGAAAACAGACGCTGTATCGTTGAGATAACCACATTGGCATCTTTCGGAATTTTACCCGATTTTAGTCTGCTAACTGTAAATATCGTATTGAACGGCTCACCATTTTCAGTCAATCGAAACATGCCGAATTCGCTTTCCGCCTGTTTCCCCAGATTGTTCCTGTCGACCAAAAATAAAATACGGCGCATCGGCGTATAAGACAACATACGGTATGCGGTCATACATGCCGTGTAGGTTTTTCCCGCACCTGTTGCCAGTACCATCAATGCACGATTCTGCCCGGTTCGAAAACTACTTTCCAACTCTCTGATTGCCTCAAACTGACACGCTCGTAAACCGCGTTGTTTTAATGTCGGCAAACCAGCAAATTCATCTTTTATACCCAACAACTTCACGATTTCTTTGGGCGTATGGATTCTGTTCAACTCCACATATTCGGAATTTTCATTCCTCATATCTTTGAAGACGACAGTATTCCCATTCGATTGATAAACGAATGGCAACGGTCGCATATATGCCTGATATTTCGAGGGTACGCTGCAAGCATACAAAGCAGCTTGAGTGCATACTGCATCGGATTTGACATCGACCTCTGCGCGTTTTGCTTCAAGAACTCCGACTGCCTTACCGTTTAGGAATAAGAAATAATCCGCTTCGAGATTGTTTTCCAACAAGCCCTCTTCAATGGCAACAGCCGAGATGTTCGGGGTATAATGGTCTCTATCTACGACCTTCCAGCCGGCGTCTTCGAACATTCGGTCTATCTTTACTCTCGCTTTTTCTTCTGGTTTCATCTCATTTATTCGAATTCTTTCCTTATATTTCATATTATCAGAACATACAAAATTTATCAAAAATAATAAAAAATTCGATGAATACGGATACTTGGAGACTTCTTTGTGTAGTCCCCCATATAATAGCGTATTTTAATCGGGTATAGGGGTATAGCTTGCGCATACCACTGCTATCGAGTAGCAACCTGCGTGGATCGCAGGGTCCTCGTCATACCCCCAGGCGATGGTGGCGTCGGAGGCCCTCTTGTGGATCGTTTCCAGCAGGGTGCGAATCAAATCGCAGGTCGCTTCTTCTCCCGGGGGTATGCCGATTCTCACCACGGCACTTTGCACCGACTTCATGGATAGGGCTGCCAACTCCGCACGCAGCTTTTCGAGCAGGTCAGGCAGCGGCGCATTTTCGATTTCGAGGTATGCGTAATCCGAAGCATCCTGCAACGTTTTTTCGAAATCGGCCCGGTCAATCCGGACAAGATCGCTTTTCTCCGTCTTTTCCAACAACCGTTCGATCCGCTGCCAAATATCATGTCTATTCATTTTATGTGAAAGCTAAAGGTCAATGGCGGTAAAAATGTATTGGGGAGCAGCCCGTTTTCCACGGCATTATCGACCCATGCTTTGATACTCCAGGCACCCAGAACCCCATGACACGAGAGCCAGTCATCGCAGAAGATCGACCAGATCACCTGATCGTCTTCGATCCTTTGCGGTTTCCGCTCCTCGACAGGCATTCTTTCGAATCGTCTGATCTGATTATGGCTGATGTTGCTGGCCAGTGCATTCAACCTGTCCCGAGTTCGATCGGCGTATTCGCTGGCGACATGCTCCCAGAACTTACCGATATTCCTCTCGCGACCGACATTCGGACCGTTGGTATCGATGAGGTATGCCTCCTCGCTACCGGCGGGTTTGTAAAGGATCGTATCCTGATTGAACCACTCGCCGAGAGTAACCACCATCTCCTTGAAACCGGAAGCGCCGTAGCGGTTCACGACGAAAAAACTACACTCGGTTTCCGGAGTGCCTCCGTCCTCCGTGTAGTTGCCCTCGATTTTAGCAATGCCATATGATTTGTACAAAAGAGCATCGGAAAGGAATGAGTTTCTCTCCTGATTTTCCTCTTTCGAGTACGTCCGCTCTTCTATGGAGCCGTCGATCGGTTTGTCGAGCAACGTTTTGGACGGATCGTTCACATGCTCCAAAACGCTGCGCCACGCGGTAATGGCTGCCATCTCATGGTTCTTCATCCAATCGGTTAATTGGTTGAAGCGAAAATCTCTGATCAGTTTTTCGCTTTCGATATGGGCATCGGGATTCCAAGGCATAATGAAAAAAGTATTAACCCAGTGATACTCGAATATTGGAAAAATCAATGGCTACAACTCGATAATGAACTCGCGATGCTGAGTGGTATTCCGACGCTGAAACTCCGCGAACTCCTCTTTGGAGTTCATCCAAAGCAGAAGCGCCTCCTTGTCGATGTAGATGCGCTCCGGACGACGGAACAGTTTGTCTGCAAGGGTCGGAGAAACGCGGAGGGCGAACGGCCGCAGCTCCGCGGCCAAAGATTCGAGCGGCGCCTCGACGATAAGATGATCTTCATAGTCCTCCACTACGCTGGCGGTCAGACCGGAAGAGTTGATTTGCACAGTTTTCATAATATAATGTGTGATTTGGAATATTGTTTCATTATGTTGGCAAAGTACCCTGTGATTTTCACAAGGTGTCTTTTGTCTCCCAAACAGAATTTGTATTGTAAATCAACTAATTGTTTTTCTTTGCCTTTTCTTTGCGCTTAGCTTCTTTTTTAGCTTGGCGTTCTGCTTTACGGCGTTCCTTTTCTGTCAAAGCAGAGGTGTCGGCTTTGATCTGCGCGGGTATTGATTCGACTCCTTTGTTAACGATTGTAGATGTATTCGGAGCGGGTCTCGTAGTGTTATCTTGTATGCTACTCTTTCTTGTGGGGGCAACGGTTGTTTTTGCTTGCGGTTTAGCGGTGTTTGCAGGTGCTGTGGCTGGCTTTGCTTTTAATGGTGGATTTGTTTGAGACGTTGGCGAAGCAGATTTCTTAACATCGAGTTGTTGTACCTGTTCTGTTTTGGGTTCGGCAGGTATCGATGGTGAATCCGTATCATGAGATTCGGATTCGTCGGAAGAACCTGAAAAACAAATAACTAAAACAATGACTACAATAATAGAGAGAATGATCGATCCGCATCCCACAGCTTCTTTGGGAGGATCAGGAATTTCTTGAATAAGGAATGCCATAATTTTAATGATTGAATTTTTTTGAATGTCTAAAACTTAGAGAGAGTCATACTTTCTCCATAAAGAAAGGGTCTGATAGCATCTATGACAGATTTTTCATAGCAACAAAATTTGTTGCCATTCGACTCCGGATATGGCGGGTTAGTTATAAAAACAGAAAGTGTGGAGTCGTTCGTTTATCTGAAAGAGGCTCTGGAATGCCCGACTGAAATAAACATAACACAATACCCCACACCTGTTCAGTATGGGGTAAAGAGAAAATCGACCGCTGAGGGTCGCGATATACACATACCGAAACAGATGATGAGTGTTGTCGTTATCCTTCAGTCGCGAAATTTTCCAGATTTCTTTCAAGGATAAAAGCGAAACACTTTCATCAATATGTACGCCGCTTGCGCGACACTACAAAGATAGAAAATGTTTTTGCTCCGAACAACACTCATCGGGGTATTGTTGCGCAAATCTCGGCGAAATTACCACAGATTATTTGATCGGATCACGTGAGAGCGCTCACGCAACGTTTAAGCCCCTAGGTCTGAAAAGATGCTATTTACAGCACGATTTGCAGGCGGATTTTTCAAATTCTTGTTGGAACTTCGGTGTCGATGAACTTTACAATCGATCGGTAAAAAAGAAGTCTCCACGGAGTACGCGGAGACAGTAGGTTGAAAACCTTCGGCCTGTAGCCTTATTGTGGTAAGATGTAGAACTTACGAGGGCAAATATAACCCAATATTTGGAATTTTACAACTTTTTCTTTAATTTCACGAAAAATCGATCCTCTATGCAAAAGATATTGGGATTGGATCTCGGCACCAACTCGTTGGGCTGGGCACTCGTCGAAGAGACCGGAAGCGGCTACAAATTGCTCGAAAAGGGAGTCGACATCTTCCAGGAAGGTGTGGCCCGAGAGAAGAACAACGAGAAGCCGGCCGTGCAAGACCGGACTGCCGCCCGGGCTTTGCGCCGGCACTATTTCCGCCGGAGGCTGCGCAAGATCGAGCTTCTCAAGGTGCTGATCAAGCACGATCTGTGCCCGCCGCTGACCGACGAACAGCTGGATGCGTGGCGCAAGCATAAGACCTATCCGCTCGACGAGGAGTTTCTCCGCTGGCAACGTACCGACGACAACTCGGACAAAAACCCTTATCACGACCGTTATCGGGCGCTGACCGAAACGCTCGACCTCGGCAATAAGGCCGACCGCCGGTCGCTCGGGCGCGCTTTCTACCATTTGTCGCAACGCCGCGGATTCCTCAGCAACCGCAAGGACGCAGGAAAGGAGAGCGAGGAGGGGCAGGTCAAGCAAAGCATCAAGAACCTGACGGACGACATGAAGAAAGCCGGATGCCGCTACATAGGCGAATATTTCTACCGGCTTTATCAACGGAAAGAGAAGATCCGCAAAAAATACACTTCCCGCAACGACCACTATCTGGCGGAGTTCCGGGCCATTTGCGAAAAACAGCATCTCTCCGAAGAACTGCAGCACGACCTGCAACGCGCCATCTTCTTCCAGCGGCCGCTGAAGTCGCAGAAAGGAACGGTCGGCAAGTGTACGTTCGAGAAGACGAAAGCGCGCTGTCCGGTCTCCCACCCGCGGTTCGAGGAGTTCCGCCTGTACTCTTTCCTCAACAACATCCGGATAGCGGGTCCCGGAGATGCGGATTTCCGGCCCCTGACACAGGAGGAGGTCGATCTGGTTCGTCCGCTGTTCCTGCGCAAGAGCAAGCCGCACTTCGACTTCGAAGAGATCGCCCGGAAAATAGCCGGCAAGGGGCGCTATGCCTGCAAAGGCGACCGCATCGAGGCTCCCTACCGGTTCAACTTCGCCGGCACGGCGACCGTGAGCGGCTGTCCGGTAACGGCCGCCCTGATCGCGATATTCGGGGACGACTGGCTGTCGGAAATCCGAAGCCGCTATACGCTCGGAACCGGCAAGGCCGAAGAACAGATAATGAACGACATATGGCATGCGCTCTTCTCATTCGACGATGAAGAACGGCTCCACGCATGGGCGTGCGAAAAACTTCAGCTTTCGGAAAAAGAGGCCGAGGATTTCACAAACATCCGAACGCCGCAGGACTACGCGGCCTTAAGCCTGAACGCCATCAACAAAATACTGCCCTACTTGCGGGCCGGCTACCGATACGACGAAGCGGCTTTCCTCGCCAATCTGAAAGCGGTACTGCCGCCGGCGCTTTATGCCGATGAGGAACGACGCAAGCAGATCGAGCAGGATATAGCGGAACTACTGCTCAACTATGTCCGGAATCCATACGACAAATACGACACCAAGAAGCACCGCATTGAGGCCTATTTCAGCGACAACGGCATCGACCTCTCGCGGGTTCACAAACTCTACCACCCCTCGATGATCGAAACCTACCGCAAGGCCGAGCCGGATGCCCGCGGCATCTTCCGGTTGGGTTCTCCGCGCACGACGTCCGTCCGTAATCCTATGGCGATGCGGGCGCTGTTCCGGCTGCGGATTCTGATCAACAAGCTGCTGCAGGACGGAAAGATCGACCCTACGACGAAGATCAACATCGAGTTTTCGCGCATGCTCAACGATGCGAACAAGCGCAAGGCGATCGAGCAATACCAACGCGAACGGGAAGCCGAGCATCGGAATTATGCCGAAGAAATCCGGAAGCAATATGCCGAAGAAACCGGATCGGAGATCGAACCGACGGAGACGGATATTCTGAAATACCGGCTTTGGGTGGAGCAGAAGCATATTTGCCCCTACACGGGCGCGCAAATCCGCATTTCGGACTTTCTCGGCGAAGCGACGCGTTACGACATCGAGCACACCGTGCCCCGCTCGCGCGGAGGCGACGACTCGCAGATGAACAAAACCCTTTGCGAAAACCGCTTCAACCGCGAAGTGAAACGGGCCAAACTCCCGGCGGAGCTGTCGAACCATGCCGAAATCCTGGCTCACATCGAGGGGTTCGGGTGGCAGGAGCGAATCGACTCCCTGCAAAAGCAGATCGAAGCGCAGGTGCGCAAAAGCAAAAGCGCCGCGACGAAACCGGAAAAAGACAACGCCATTCAACGCCGCCACTATCTGCAGATGCACCTGAAATACTGGAGCGGAAAACTCGAACGCTTCACCATGACCGAGGTGCCGGAAGGCTTCTCCAACCGGCAAGGCGTCGATATCGGCATCATCGGCCGCTATGCTCGGTTCTACCTGAAGACGGTCTTCGAGCATATCTACACGGTGAAAGGCGCCACGACCGACGCATTCCGCAAAATGTGGGGCTTGCAGGAGGAGTACACGAAGAAACAACGTGTGAATCATGTCCACCACTGCATCGACGCCATCACGATCGCCTGCATCGGCCGGAACGAATACGACCATTGGGCGCAGTACGTCGGCGATGAAGAACGGTATCTGCGCAACGAAGGCACCCGCCCGCAATTCGAAAAGCCGTGGCCGACCTTCACCGAAGATGTCAAGGCCGTGGCCGACGAGCTGCTCGTGTCGCACCACACGCCCGACAACCTGCCCAAGCAGAGCCGCAAGCGTCTGCGCAAACGCGGCAAGGTGCAGGTCGACGGTCGGGGCGAACCGCTCTACATGCAGGGCGACACGGCCCGCGGAGCATTGCACCTGCAGACATTCTACGGCGCTATCAAACGCGACGACGAAATCAAGTATGTGGTTCGCAAATCGCTCGACCAGCTGCAACCCGCCGACGTGGAGAAGATCGTCGACGAAGCGGTCAAGCAGAAGGTAAAGGATGCGATCGACGCCGTAGGATTCAACAAGGCGAAGAATCCCGAAGAGCATACGATCTGGATGAACGAAGAAAAGCGTATCCCGATTCGCAAGGTGCGCATCTTCACGCCGAGCGTTACGCAGCCGATCCATCTCAAGAAGCAACGCGATCTTTCGGACAAAGCATACAAGCAGGACTACCACGTCGCGAACGACAGCAACTACTGCATGGCCGTGTACGAAGGAACCGACCGGCGGGGCAAACCCAAACGCTCGTTCGAGATCGTCAGCAATCTGGAAGCCGCGCAATACTTCAAGGCGAGTGCCGACCGAACGGTCCGGCCCGACTTGGTGCCGCTCTCCGACGAGAACGGCTATCCGCTGAAATATATCCTCAAAGCGGGAACGATGGTACTCTTCTACGAAAAGTCGCCGGAAGAACTGCACGAATGCTCGCAGGCCGAACTGGCAAAGCGACTATATAAGGTAACAGGAATGAGTACATTAGCTCTACAACAAAAATATTTCTACGGGACACTTACATTTAAACATCACCAGGAGGCCCGGCCTGCCGGAGAGCTGAAAGCCAAAAACGGTGTATGGAAAATCGGAGAGGAATATCGTCCAGTAATTGCGATCTACCATACGCAATTCAACGCCTACGTCGAGGGCTACGACTTCGAGTTGACCGTCACCGGTGAACTGAAATTCAAACACGGATCGGCATGCTGAAACGAGCTTTGTTTTTCTCGACGCCTTTCTGTTTGAGCCTGCGCAACGAGCAGATGATCATCCACACCAAAGAGGCGCCCGACATGCAGAAAAGCGTGCCGATCGAAGACATCGGCGTCGTGGTGCTGGAACATCAACAGACGACGGTAACCCTGCCGCTGCTCAACGCCCTATCCGACAATAACGTGGCGGTCATCTTCTGCGGCGACAATCGGATGCCCAATGCCATGCTGATGAATCTGGATTCCAACAAGACACAGGGCGAGAGCTACCGTGCGCAGGTCGAAGCGAGCGAACCGCTCAAAAAAGGACTCTGGAAGCAAATCGTCGAAGCGAAAATCCGCAACCAGGCGGCCCTGCTGCGCAAAGTCGGCAAAGACGGCGACAAGCTGAAACCCTACTACATGAACGTCAAGAGCGGAGATACGGACAATCGGGAAGGCATTGCGGCCAAAATATACTGGACGGAGCTGTTCGGCCGGGAGTTCGTCCGCACGCGGGAAGGTGAGGCGCCGAACAACCTGCTCAACTACGGCTATACGATCCTCCGGGCAGCCGTTGCCCGCTCGCTGATGGGTTCGGGACTGCTGCCGGCTTTCGGAATTTTTCACCGCAACCGATACAACGCATTCCCGCTGGCCGATGACCTCATGGAACCCTATCGTCCGTATGTCGACGAACTGGTCTACAACCTCCACACGGCGGGAAAGTCGCAGCTGACCAAAGAGGTAAAAGGCGAACTGCTGCGGATTCTCTTTGCCGACACCCGCTTCGACAAGGTGCTGCGCCCGCTCGACGTAGGACTGACGTTCACCTCGGCCTCTTTGGCCAAATGTTTTGCCGGCACCCAAAAAAAGCTACTCTATCCCTTGCTCGAATAATGTCCGAATCCCGACTCAATGCTTACCGGATCATGTGGCTGTTCGTATTTTTCGACCTACCGACCAATACCAAAGCCGAGCGACGCCATGCCGCCCAGTTCCGCAAGGCACTGGAGAAAGACGGTTTTTCGATGATGCAGTACTCGGTCTATGTCCGGCATTGCGCATCGAAAGAGAATATGGACGTACACATCAACCGAGTTCGGAAATCGATGCCCGCCGCAGGATATACGAGTATTTTGAGCGTAACGGACAAACAATACGGAGAGATCATGAATTTCTGGGGCAAGATCGAACGGGCGAAACCCGAGACGCTCCAACAACTCGAATTCTTCTGACAGCCGCCCATACGACCACGCCGAAAGGCCGATGCCCGAAAGCTGCGTATTGCCGTTCCGGAAAATTCGATTATCTTTGTTCTTTGACATACGAAAATCGCATCGAATCGACTTCGTCGAGGCTGCCGGCCCCGGTTTTATCCAGCCGAAATGCAGGATAAACAATCCAGAATCAACCGGTTATATGCCCGGAGTTGTGGTTTGATGTAGAAACTCTATAAAATACAACAACAAAGGCTTCCTCGATTAGCAATTATATGTTGTGGTTTGATGTAGAAACTCTATAAAATACAACAAACGCCAGTCACGAGCCTTCATTCGGCGAGTTGTGGTTTGATGTAGAAACTCTATAAAATACAACACGTGGGGTTAATGTAAGACATACGCATAAGTTGTGGTTTGATGTAGAAACTCTATAAAATACAACACCCGGCTCTTTGAAGGTGTTGGATTGCATGTTGTGGTTTGATGTAGAAACTCTATAAAATACAACGATGCTCAAGCGCGAACATCCCGGAGCGAAGTTGTGGTTTGATGTAGAAACTCTATAAAATACAACCGGCAGTCCGCGCAGTAAATCAAACCTTTGGTTGTGGTTTGATGTAGAAACTCTATAAAATACAACATTGTCGAAGATGAAGGAATCTTGAAAATGTTGTGGTTTGATGTAGAAACTCTATAAAATACAACCGAATAAGAAGTTTCTTATCTGCGATTTGGTTGTGGTTTGATGTAGAAACTCTATAAAATACAACCATTGGACGCAACATGCAACGCTCAGCGCTGTTGTGGTTTGATGTAGAAACTCTATAAAATACAACGCGGCACCGAAAACCTCACCGTATTACATGTTGTGGTTTGATGTAGAAACTCTATAAAATACAACACAATGCCAACAAATGGCCCACTGTTCGGGTTGTGGTTTGATGTAGAAACTCTATAAAATACAACAATCGACCTGAACATTCGTTGTCGACGACAGTTGTGGTTTGATGTAGAAACTCTATAAAATACAACCATGCAAGAGCACACGAGGCGGAGGCTGAAGGTTGTGGTTTGATGTAGAAACTCTATAAAATACAACAGATCCTCAAAGACCAAGAACTCGGCATCGTTGTGGTTTGATGTAGATACTCTATAAGATACGACGCCGATCGTCTGTTTCCCGGAAATTCGGTCGTTGAGAAGAATGTATATTCGAGAATATTTGCCATTCGGCAAATTATTCGTATATTCGGAGCGTATGGGTACGCTGATAACGATATGGCTCGCTCTCATGGGCATCTACTATCTGTGTGTGGCTGCGCTGCGACTTGCAGTCAAGTTACCCGCAGCGGCAGTAACTCTCGTTACGTTGCCTGCGATGCCTTTTATTGTAGCCTATCGCAGTAGGGCAGAACATCCCAATCGGGCGAAAGCCATTTGTTGGTTGTGGAGTGTGCTCTATGCGGTGGTACTCGTTAGCTGTTTCATAGGTTAGATTTGGCGGCCTCCGCCTCCGCCTCCTGCTCCCGAATCCATTTCAACTCGTTCACACGCAGTTGCGGCTCGATATATAGCAATTGTAGCACCGAATTTGCAAGGCGGAGGATATGAAGCGAACAACAATATTATCGGTGCTGCTGGCTGCAGCCTGGGGAGCATCGAAAGCGGAAATGTGCACGAGAGTAGTATACACGGGGCCGGAAGAAACGGTGCTGACGGTCCGGACAATGGATTGGAAAGAAGATCCGCAAAGCAAACTTTGGATATTCCCGCGTGGCATACGCCGCAACGGAGCGGCAGGCGCCAATTCGTTGGAGTGGACGTCGAAATTCGGCAGCGCGATAACCTCGGCTTACGACATCTGCACGACAGACGGGATGAACGAAAAAGGGTTGGCGGCGAATCTGCTATGGCTGGCCGAATCAGAATATCCCACGCGCGACAGTCGTAAACCGGCCCTTTCGGTCTCGGTATGGGCACAATACGTGCTGGACAACTTCGCGACGGTGGACGAAGCCGTCGCCGCCTTTTCGAGCGGCGAATTCGACGTGATTTCCGATTTGATGCCCGACGATTCGGGCATAGCAGCGCTGCACCTGTCGGTATCGGATGCCTCGGGCGACAGCGCCATATTCGAATACATCGACGGCCGACTCGCCATCCGCCACAGTCCGGAATATACAGTGATGACCAACTCGCCGACTTTCGACAAGCAGCTGGCGCTCGACGACTACTGGGACAGCATCGGCGGACTGGTTTTCCTGCCGGTCACCAACCGTGCGGCCGACCGGTTCGTGCGAGCCTCGTTCTATGTCGGCACCATCCCGAAAACTGCCGACACCCGGTTGGCCGTGGCGTCGGTTTTCAGCGTCATCCGCAATGTCTCGGTGCCGCTGGGTATCAGCACCCCCGACGAGCCGAACATCTCGTCAACGCGCTGGCGCACGGTCGCCGACCAGAAAAACCGCGTCTACTACTACGAATCGGTGCTCTATCCGTTCCTCATCTGGGTGGACTTCGACGAGCTGGATTTCTCGGCCGGGGCGCCCGTCAGGATGATCGACCCGGCAGCGGGCAAACGATACGCCGGCGATACGACATCCGAATTCGTTCCGGCAGCGCCGTTCATCTTCCAGACAGCGAACTGAACAGCAAACCGCTCCGGCTTATTCGAGAAAATGATTCTCCTGGTTGTTGGAGAGCGAAAATTCGCGCAGCGAGCGGAGGTGGCGGTGCAGCATGGCGACGCACTCCTCCTCGTTCTGCTCGCGGACGAGCCGCAGCAACTCGCGATGCTCGAAACAAACTTCCTCGGAGGGGACGGAGCAGACGCGATAACGCTGGTAATAACGCAGCACATCGGGCGTGATGACCAGCAGCAGCGACGCAATGACGGGATTGTGGGCGCCGCGCGCCAGTGCCTGGTGATAGGCGAAATCCTTGGACACCCGTTCGTCGGAATAAAACGACGCTTCGCACACCGCCAGCGCCTCTTCGATGACGGCTAGATCCTCTTCCGTGCGGTTGCGGGCGCATAAGCGCATCGCCTCGGCTTCGAGCAGCTCGCGCACGTGCACCAACGACGCGAAGTCGTACTGCTGGATTTGCAGCGCATCGGTAATCATGCGTTCGAGCACCTGCATGGTCTCGCGTGCCACGACCGTGCCGCTCTGCGGAAAAGTCTGGACGATGCCGTAGAACTCCAATTTCTGGAACGCCGCACGGACATGGGCGCGCCCCACCCCCAGTTTCTCGGCCAGCCGCCGTTCGGCGGGCAGTCGTTCGCCGGGCTGCAGACGACCCGAATAAAGCTGCTCCTTGATATATTTGAGCACCTCCTCGACCTGGGAGATGCCGGGCGCATAGTTCATAACCTTCATTTCGGTTTGGGATTGCAAAGGTCGTAAAAAAAACCAATCAAACCAAAATTATCGCGCCTCCTTTTTCACCTCGAAATCGGCGAAACGCAGAATTTCGTCGCGCAGCTGCGATTTCAGCGCTCCCTGTTTGCCGAAACTGCGATAGATGCCCCACTTGGGACGCATGCCGGTCGTGCCGTCGCGCCACATGGCCAGCGGCCTACGAGCCACGGACAGCAACTCGCGGCCGTCGCGCAGCCGTCGCACGGAGAGGGTGTAGCTCCCCTCGGGGGCGCATTCGATGCGCTCCTCGGCCTCGACCCACTCGCCCAGAAACTCCTCCAGATCGGCCCGGGCCAGATAGGTGTTGCCGCCGCCCGCGCTCGTCGGCGGCACATGGATGACCTGCAGCTGGCGTTTGCCCGTGGAGAGCGTGCGGGCCGTGAACGTGATGACCGGCATGCCGACGTCGGCCGTACCGGAGGCGTTGTCGATCCCCTTGATCTGGTGGACGTGGCAGAACTGCTGCGAGGTCAGCATCCCCGCGGGCAGACGGAATTTCCAGCGGAAGATCATCGTCTCGCCCTCCTGCCCCACCATCGAAGCCGGCGAATGGCCGTCGGTCTTGATCTCGTTGCGCTGCCGGTCGGTGATGTCGGGTTTGCCGCGATCATCGTCGGTGTCGATATGGATGTAGAAGTCGAAAACATAGCGCTGCAACTCCTCGTCCCACGACTGGCGGATATGCTGGAACGGCGCCGCGGCGTGGTCGTTGGAGGTGTCGGGCGTCTCGTAGTTGTAGCCGCAAGCGGTAATCAGCGCATAGGTCTGCGCCGTGTCGCCGTCGGCCCGCAACTCGCCCTGCTGCGGCTCGGGCTGTTGCAATCCGGGCTGCGAAGGCTTCGGTTTGTCGGGCAATGCGGGAATCTCGAACGTGCGGCCCGAGCAGGCAAGCCCCAAAAGGATGAATCCGGCGAAAATAAATCGTTTCATACTTGATTTTATGGTCGATTCGGTTTATCTTTGTAACGATCGGATTGGTCGACCAATCTGGTATACCACACAAAAATAATAAAAAAAGATAACCAAACCACGCTAACGATGAAAAAACTTCTTCTCGTCGCCCTCCTGCTGGCGGCAATCTCGGCCCGGGGGCAGCAGCCCACCAACCGCTACTCGATGAAACTCACGCAGCATGCCGACGGCACCTACGAGTTGATGAACCGCGCGCGCTATGCCCGCATCGTCGACCTCGCGCAGATCGACGACCTGCTCGTTCCCTACACCTACGAACGTCAGCGGCTCCAAAGCCGCGACTATAAAAACGTAGAAGTCCGCGAATTCGTCTACACCGCCCACGAGGGCTACGAATTGCGGATCGCCGTCGACATGGCCGAGAGCGAGCAACCCGCACCCGTGGTCTTCTACGTCCATGGCGGCGGCTGGTCGCGCGGCGACAACGGCTCGTTCCGCGTGCTTTCGCAGTACATGGCCAAGCAGAAAGGGGTGACGGGCGTACGTATCGCCTACACGCTGGCGCCGCAACCGGGTGCCGACGTGCGGGTCTCGATCGCCGACATCAAGGCCGCCGTGCAATATGTCCGCGACCACGCCGCCGAACTCAACATCGACCCCTCGCGCATGGGTTTCGTGGGTAATTCAGCCGGAGCGCATCTGGCTGCCGTGGGCGCCATGACCGCAGCCGGCGCCAAGGCGTTCGTGGGCACGTCGGGCATCTACGACCTCGAAACGGCCAACATCTGCCAGAAGACCAAGGACGCCCAGCGCATCGCCTACTTCTGCGACCGCGACCCCAAGATCGTGCGCGACGCCTCGCCGATCAACCTCATTCCCAAGAAAAAAGCACCCGCCGCACTGCTTTTCTGCGGCACGGCCGACATCACCGTCGAGCATGCCCAGAGCAAGGCTTTCGCCGAAGCGCTCCGCCACCGCGGCGCCAAGGTCGACCTCCAGGTCTACGAGCACTACGACCACAATCTGAGCGCCAAGGCCTCGGACAAGATGGAGGAGGTGTTCTTCAAGACGGTCGATTTCCTCGCCGCAAACCTCTGACGCCATGAAACGCATACTCGTTCTGCTGCTCCTGGTCGCGTGGATACCGGCCCGGGCCAAGGTGAGCGCACCGGCCATCTTCGGCGACCGCATGGTGCTGCAACAGCAGCAGAAAGTGCGGTTGTGGGGTGCTTCCGACGCCCGCGAAGTGGTCGTCGAAACCTCGTGGAGCGACGAGCGATTCCGCGTGCCCGTCAAGGAGGGCCGCTGGCAGCTCGCCCTGCCTACTCCGGCCGCGTCCTACGAACCGCAGGAAATCGTCGTGCGCGATGCCGATTCGGAACTCCGCTGGCACGACGTACTTATCGGCGAGGTGTGGATCTGCTCGGGGCAGTCGAACATGTACATGCCCCTGCGCGGCTACACGGGGCAACCCGTCGACGACGCGCTGCCCGCGATCCTCGAATCGACTCTCTACCGCGACCGCATCCGCATGATTACGTTGCCCAAGCGCGAAGCGGCGGCCCCGCAATACGATTTCGAGAGCAAATGGGAACTCCCCGCGCCCGAAACCGCACTGCGGATGAGCGCCGCGGCCTACTTCTTCGCCCGGGCGCTGACCGGTGCGCTCGACGTACCCGTAGGCATCGTCTCCACGAGCTGGGGCGGCTCGAAAATCGAGGCCTGGATGGACTCCGCATCGCTCGCCCGACTGGGTTACGACGTGGCGAAGATCAACGCCGACCCCGCGATCGAGGCCCGCGCCAAATGCGGACTGCTCTACAACGGTCTGATCGCCCCCATAGCGGGTTTCACCGCCCGCGGCTTCGTGTGGTACCAGGGCGAGTCGAACCGCAAGGAGGCGGCGCGCTACGCCCGGATGATGGAACGCATGGCGGCCTACTGGCGTGCGCAATGGGACGACCGCAACGACAAGATGCCGTTTCTCTACGTACAGATCGCTCCCCACGCCTACAAAGAGGCTTCGGACATCGACGCGGCGCTGCTCGTCGAGGCGCAGAGCGACGCGCTGGAACTCATCCCCAATGCGGCGATGATCGCGACCACCGACATCGGCGACGAACGCTGCATCCATCCGAGCCGCAAACGTCCCGTAGGCGAGCGGCTGGCAGCGGCCGCTTTGGTCAAAGCCTACAAACGCAAACTGCCCGACGCTTTGGCGGTACGCTTCGCCGAGGCCGAATTCGCCGGCGGCAAGGCCATAGTCCGGTTCGACAACGCCCGGCTCGGGTTGACGCCCCAGGGCGCAGCGGTCACGGGATTCGAACTGGCAGGCAAAGACGGCGAGTTCTACCCCGCCGAGGCCCGGATCGTGACGTCGAAATCCCTCGTCGAGGTCTCGGCACCCGAAGTCCCGGCACCCGTCGCCGTACGCTATGCGTTCCGCAACTACGCCCCGGGCAACCTGACCAACACGCTCGGCATGCCCGCGATCCCGTTCCGAACGGACAGACCGAAAGAATAAACCGACATCGTTTCACTAAAAAACGGCGGCAGACTCCAAAAAGTCTGCCGCCGTTTCTATAAGACGTGTTCCGCTACGAGAAGAGCGTACCGCCGTTGATGTCGATGTTGGTACCGGTCAGGTAGCTCGACTCGTCGCTGGCCAGATAGCAAACCAGGTCGGCGACCTCCGAAGCCTCGCCTTCGCGACGCAGGGGCGCCGTGTTGTGCAGGTTCTCGCGTGCTTCGGGCTTGGTGAAGCGGTCGTGGAACGAGGTGTTGATCATACCCGGAGCCAGTGCGTTGACGCGGATGCCCTGCGGGCCGAGTTCCTTGGCCATGGCGCGCGTGTGGCACATCACGGCTGCCTTGGCCGTGGCATAGACCGAAGCGCCCGGGCCGCCGCCGTCGCGGGCCGCCTGCGACGAGAAGTTGACGATCGAACCGCCGGCGGGCATCATGGGCACCACCTCGCGCGTGCAGAGGAACACCGAACGCATGTTGACGTCCATAAGGAAGTCGTACCACGCCTCGTCCTGCTCGACGATCTTCTTGCGGCCTACGATGCCGCCCACCACGTTGACCAGAATATCGACCTTGCCGCCGAACGCCTTGCCGGCCTCGGCGAAGAGCTTCTTGACATCGGCCGCCTTGGTCATGTCGCCCTGCACGGCGATCGCCTCGCCGCCGTCGGCCTTGATCATTTCGAGGGTCTTGGCCGCATCGTCGGGGTTGTCGAAGTAGTTGAGACATACCTTGGCGCCCTCGAGCGCCAGCTTGACCGAAATCGCACGACCCAGGTCGCGCGCACCGCCCGTCACGACGGCGACTTTACCTTGGAGTTTCATGTTGTTATTGATTTAAAAGGTTATCGAAAAAAACATTCATTATCATGCACCTTTTCTCGCCTCGGCAAAGTCCGCAAGCGGCCTCTGCCCTGAAAACGTTCTTATTTCTTCACTTGTTCGATGCGCCCGCCGAACAGGAAGACACACAGAAGGCTGGCCGGCACGAGCGAGGCGCCGAGGATGAAGAACGATGTCCACACGCCGCTCTGCGTCAGATAGGGCACCAGCAGGATCGAGACGATCGTGCCCAGCACGGCCGCTGCGCCGCCCAATCCGGCCAGCGAACCCACGGCCTTGCCGGTCTGGAAGTCGCTGGCGAGGGTCTGGATGTTGGTCATCACGAACTGGTAGCCGCCCAGGATGAACGCCATCATCGCCACGGCCATCATGGCCGACGAAGCCACGGCGGCCAGCGCCATGCCGGGCACGATGATGCAGCCGCCCACGATCATCGCCGTCTTGCGGGCGAAATCGACGCTCTTGCCCCGGGCGATCAATAGTCCGGAGAACCAGCCTCCGGCCACCGAACCCACGGCGGCACCCACATAGGGCACCCACGCCGACATGGCGATCTGCTTGATGTCGAGTCCGAAGACCTCGATCAGGTAGATCGGCAGCCACGTGACGAACATCCACCAAATGGGGTCGAGGAAGAAACGGCCCAGGATCACGGCGTAGTTCTTGCACTCGGAGAGGAGCTGCCCCCAGGTCTTGGCCGTGTCGCACGAGACGCGGCATTCGGGCTGGCCCGAGAGGATGTATTCGCGCTCCTCGTCGGTCACCCACGGATGCTCCTTGGGGCCTTTCTTATTGATCAGAAGCCAGGGAATCACCCACAGAATACCCAGCGAACCGACGACCACGAAAGTGATGCGCCAGCCGAACGCCAGGAACAGCACCGGTATGAGCACCGGCGCGATGACCGACCCCACCGAAGCGGCGGCGCCGAAGATGCCCTGCGCGAAAGCGCGTTCTTTCTGCGGGAACCACTCGGCGTTGGACTTGGTGGTTCCGGGCCACGGGCCGGCTTCGCCCAACCCGAGCATCACGCGGAAGAAAGTCAGCGACCGAAGCCCCGAGGCGAGCGACGCCAGCGCATCGGCACCGCCCCACAGCAGCGCCGAGAGGGTGAAGCCGCGGCGCGTGCCGATCTTGTCGTAGACGCGACCCGAAACCAGCTGGCTGATGCCGTAGGCCACCATGAAAAACATGGTGATGACGGCCAGCAGGCTCTTGGACTGCTGTTGCTGCTGCTCGACCGGCGCCGAGGTGTCGATCAGTCCCAAATCCTTGGCGATGCCGCCATAGCGCATGTACTCGATCGAACCGTCGGACAGCGGCGTCACGGCATCGGCCGCAAGCACCAAAGGCTCGCCGTCGGCGACGATCTCATAGGTAGCGGTCTGTTCGTCGTAGGTGTACTCGCCCACCGGGCATACGACCTTGGTGTTGGCCACCCACATGTAGTTGAGCGTACCGCGGTCGAGGTAGTTGATGACGGTCACCACCACGATCAACCCCAGTACGACCCATCGGAATCCCTTGATTTTCATGGCTCGTTATTTTTTAAGGAAATCGGCGCGATGGGGCGAGAACGTGTCGATCAAAATACCCGGTTCGAGGCAGACGCAACCGTGAAGCTCGTCGGGCGCCACATAGTAGCCGTCGCCCGCTTCGAGGATGCGTTTCCGGTCGCCGATCGTCAGCTCGAATTTGCCGCTGGCCACATAGGTGGCCTGGCTGTGGTAGTGTTCGTGGAGCGTGCCCACGGCGCCCTTGTCGAACTTGACCTTGACGATCATCAACTGGCCGTCGTAGCCCATGATCTGGCGGGCGATGCCCGGTGCGGGATGCTCCCACTCCAGCTCGTTCCCGAGCTGGAAAGTTTCGCTGCGTGTTTTCATATTCATTTCGGTTTTAATCGGTTAGTCGATGCGGATGTCGTAGGGACCCGTCCAGCAGAACGTACCCTCCGGGGTCTTGACCTTGTGGCGTTTGCCTGCGTCGGACGTGCCGTTTGCCACGCACAGCACCACGCGGTGGCCGCCCTCGTACTCGGCCAGCGCCACCGTATGGTCGGGCGTGTCGCACAGCAGCTGCACGCCGCGGCACGACGAGGTGAGGTTGTCCGACTGCTCCACCTGCAGGTCGTAGGTGCCGTGGCTTTCGAGCGACGAGAAGAACGTGTGGTCGCGCTTGCCCTGCTCGCGCACCATGTAGACGTTCTGGCTGCGGAGGTTGAAATCGGGGTCGTTGGCGCCCGTTTGGGCGAATACCAGCTTGCTCTCGGGCGTCGTGGCGGTAGAGAGCGAGTAGAAGCGGTCGCCCTCGATCCACGTAAAACACGAGGTACCCGACTGCGTGTTGCGTCCCCAGGCCTGCTTCCAAAGATGCTTGTAGCCCTCGGTGTCGCTTAAGGTCGTCATCGTCGCGAGGGCCTTTTCATAGGGAAAATCGACGCTCACCATCTGCCCGCAGTACCACACGGGATAGTCGTAGCGGTGCTCCCCGGCGCTTTCGGCGCGCAGCAGATCGAGGATCAGCGGATATTGCAGAAACGGCGTAGTGATGTAGGCCACCGTCCGCTGCATGGCAATGCCCGGGTAGGCGTTCTCCTCGCGGGCCGAAACCACCTGCATCCCCTCACGCGAAAAATCGGCGAAACGGATGTCGGAGTGGTGTTTCATCGACTCGTCGTAGTCGCCGTCGAAGTGCGACCGCTCATCGGCCACCAGCGTGTTGTGCGCCACCGTAGTCATGGCGAACGTGCGGTTCTCGCGCGTATAGTGGCCCTTGTACTTGGCCTCGATGTTGAGCCAGCGGGCCGCGCCGTAGTCGGCCAGCACCTCGCGACCGTTGTCGTAATAGGCCAGCGTCAGTTTGTCGTAGTGGCCGTGGCTCAAGCCGTGGGCCGTGGCCTTGAGCGTCACGGCGCTGTTGAGCGCCGGGTCGGTCGAGCGAATGACTGCTACCCCGCCCTCGTCGCCGTTGCGGCCGTCGCGATAGAGAGCGCTCGCGAAACGCAGAGGCTGCGCCTCGCCGCGGGCGATGTCGCGAGCCACGACGTAGCCGGCATCCGTGGGCAGCACCCATGCCTGATAGCGGGCCGCCACATCCAACAACTCCTTGTTCGAGGGATCGACGTTATAGGCGATATTGACGGCATAAACCAGTTCCTGCGCATCATAGCCCTTTTCAAGAGCGTCGTTGAAACGCATGAACCGGCCGTCGTAGGCCAGCTGCAGGAGAGTCGACACGGCCTTCCGCAGGATGCCGTCGCGATAGTCGAAGATACCCAACTCGGGGCGGTTGTTCTGCAGACACTGCGCGAAGACCATGAAAGGCCAGATGGCGTAGCGCTGGTAGTAGGCGCCCTCGGTGAAGTAGCCGTCGGGCGAGAAGAGGTGGTCGAGCTGCTGCACGAAGCCGCCGTGGCGGCCCGTCTTGTCGGAGCCGTAGAGCGCCCGATCGACCAGATCGTCGTCGCCCATGACCAACCCGATCATCCCCACGGCCGACGTGGCCCACGTGGCGTGGTTGTGCATCTTGTTGAAGACTTTGTTATTCTCGCGGTTGCCCTCCATGCCGTTCATCAGAAAATCGGCCAGCGGACGGAACAGATCGCGCTCGACCCGCTCGCGCTGGACGGGGGTCATGTACTCGTAAACGCAGTCGTAGGCCATCGAGGCATGGACGAGCCACACGCTCTCGTTGAGCGTCTGCCAGAAGATGCGGCCCGGCGTTTTCGACAACTGCACGGGATGGAAACCCAGCGTCGGATAGACCCCGGCATAGGCTTCGAGCAGGTCGGCCACGCGGCGGGCATAGCGTTCGTCGCCCGTCAGCTGCCAGGCGATGCCGCAGTCGACCATCTCGTAGTAGTTGAGCTTGTGGCGCTCGTGGGTATACCCTCCGCCGCCGTCGCGGGGCTGCGGCACCACCACGGGCGACGCCAGTGCGGCGTCGGCACCCGCCAGCGTGCGGTCGATCGAAGCGTCGAACGCAGGCACCCGGCCCCGGTCGGCGCGCATCATCTCCACGCCGCGCTGCGTGAGCATCAACGACGGGTGTCCGGCCGACGCCGTAAAGAGCGAGAGCGAAAAGAATGCTATGCAGAGTATCTTTTTCATATCATCCAACTTATTTTCGGATTCCGATGCCCGCTTCGGCCAGCGGCGAACCGGGACGTTGAGAAAAGTCGAAGCGCTCGGCATCGGCATAGGCCGGTTCCTCGGCACGCATGCCGCCTTGGACGGCGTTGCCCGTCATCGAAAGGATGCGGCCCGAATGCCACAGGTTGCAGTCGGCGATGCGCACCTTCTCCCACGTGGCTTCGTCGAGACGGATCGCGCAGCCGCCGCGACCGCTGTTCGAGAAGCAGCAGCCCGCGATTTCGAGCACCTGCGGCCCCACGAGCCGCACCACCGAACCGCGCTCCTTGTTGCAGCAATCCTCGAAGTTGCAGTTGCGCACATAGACATAAGGCCCGGCGGTCGATTCGTCGCTGCCGCCGCGGTAGATGTTGATCGGCAGACCCAGGATGCGGTAGAACGAGCAATTTTCGATGAGCATGTCGTCGGCATTGTAGCGTCCCTTGTCGTCGCGCTCGGCGGCGTAGTGGATCGCGTCGCCCGAGAGGTTGCGGAAAAGCGAGTTGCGGATTTCGACCCGCCCGGCGAAGGTGTTCTGCGTGCCTTTCACGGCAAAGAACCCGCCCTCGCCGAAGTCGGCGAATTCGCAGTCGTCGACATACAGGTCGTAGGGCCGGATCATCTCGGCCGCGGTCGAAATACCCGCCTTGGCCAGCGCCTTGCCCGGCTCCAACACGCCCGAAAAGGCGATGCCCTCGATGCGGAGGCTGCCGCCGTCGGCTATGGTCACCATGTTGTCGCCCTTCGAGCCGACGAAACGCACCACGGGGCGCGCCCCGTCGCCGGCAGCACGGATCGTGAGCGGCACCCTCACCGTCAGCGCCCGGCTCACGGCATAGTCGCCCCCGGCATCGGACAGCACGATGATCGACCCGGCCTCGGCCCGATCGACCGCCGCCGGCAAATCCTCGCCGGCAGCCACGACATAGGTCTGTTGCGTCCGCTCCGGCACCTCGGTTGCCGGGCGATACCGTTCGGCACCCTTCCCGGCCCGTATCTCGGTATCCGACGGGAGCACGGGGCACACGGGTGCTATATTCCTGAATCCGGCGACCTTGCACTTCGTGCCCAGCGCCACCCTGTTGTCGCGGAATGCGAAACCGTCGGTGCGGTCTACGGCCATGAACGGCTCGGTCAGCGCCCGGTTGACGATGGTGTTGCGCTCGAAAGTCACCCGCTCGGGCGCCAGCGTGCGTTCGAGGTCTTTGCCCGTGCCGAATTCGATGTTGGAGCAGTCGACGAACACATTGTCGGCGATCTCCACGTCCTCTACCAGACAATAGCGGTTAGGCAACGAGTTGGGCACGGCGTTCATCACCGCGAGCGCCGAGAAGAAGCGCTCCCCGGCGATGCCCACCAGCGTATTGCGCACCACGCGGTGGCCGGCATTAACGATGCGTATGCCGCCCGTGTTGCGGATGCCGTGGCCTATGAAGAGGTTCTCCTCGGCCGTGTTGCGGTCGCCGTGACGCAGCGCCAGCACGCCCTGCGACTCATAGAACACGTTGCGGCGGATGATGTTGTCGCTCGACTTCACGGAAACGACCTCCACTTCGCCGTCGCAGCGCTCGAAAAGATTCTCCTCGACCAGGGTGTTCGACGACTCGTAGGCCTGCTGCGAGGTGCCGATGCGGATGGTCTCGGCGCCGTTCGACCCATAGACCGGACGCGGCGCGAAATGGTTGTGGTCGATGCGGTGGAAATTCCGCTGCGAGCGCTCCTCGTTGAGCATGACGATGAGAGTCACGCCCAGGTTGAGTTTGCCCGCGAACGTGCAGTGGTCGACGCGGTTGCGACGGCCGTAGAGGATCACATGGCTGTAGGCCATATCGCGGCGCGCGGGGTTGTAGTCGTCGATCACGCAGTCGGTCAGGCGGCAGTCGTCGGCCACCTCCCCTCCGCAGCGGAACTCCACCACGGCGCCCCGCGGCGAGGTGCCGTCGCGGAAATCGAACCCGGCCACTTCGAGCCACCGCCCCGCCAGACGCAGTGTCGACATTCCGCCGATCTTCACGCCGCCCGGCGTCGCGGCTTCGATGCGCACGGGAGCGCCCTCGGCCCCGGCACCGCGCCATTTGAGTTCGAGATCGCGCCATTCGCCGTCGGCCACCACGATGCGGTCGCCCGCCCCGGCCTTGCGCAGCGTCGCCGCCACCTCGGGCAACGTCACGCAGTACTCCTTGGCCTCGGCCGGCAAAAAGGCCGAAACGGCCAAAAGCGAAAATAGAAGTTTGAACTTATTCATGGGTCATTCGGTTTTCCAGTTGCATCCGGCGCTCTCGCGAATCGCCTCCATAGCCCGCGTCGCGTCGGGCAGCACCGGTGCCGAAGCGGCCACGGGCAGCGAAACGCCGCTCTGGCGGCCGCCGTAAATCGTGTTGTCTTTCCACTCGATTTCGGGCGCAGGCGTCGGCGCACAGAAGACAGCATAGGACGACGCAGACGAAAGCGACACCGTATTCTCCTCGATCACGGCGCCGATCACGGGCATCACCTGGTCGCTCCCCGAGCTGGCATAGTTGACGTTGAAAGCATATTTGCAGTCGACGATCGTATTGCGGCGCACGCGGGCGTTCTTCACCTGCCAGTAGCCGTTGAGCGCCGGCGACTGCTGCCCGCGCACCAGACAAACGGCCGTACGATAACCGGTTCCGGCCAGCCCCTCCAGATAGTTGTCCTCGACCACGTGGTCTTCGCCGATCAGTCTGATGCCGCCCGTGCCCTCCATGCCGTTGCCCCGGAAGTAGTTGCCCGAAGCGGTACAGCCGTTGCCGTGGCGCATGGTCAGCGAACCCTGGCTCTCGACGAAGAGGTTGCCGCGGTAGATGTTGCCGCACGACTTGTTGGAGATGATCTCGGCCTGCTCGCCATGACAATGGTAGAAGTAGCAGCCCTCGACCGTACAGGCGGCCGGCTGCATCGAAAAATCGCTCGTGCCGATACGGATCGTCTCCTGACCGTTGATCGCCTTGCCATTGGCGTCGCGCAGCGTGGCGGGCCGCTCGAAGCGGTTGTTCGCGATCGTATGACGGGGCACGACATCCGTTTCGAGCCACACGACCAACAGACAGCCGATGTTGCGCTTGTCGCGGAACGTGCAGCCGCGCACGGTATTTTCGGTGCCATAGAGCGATACCCACTTGGTGTCGGTCGCGGCATCTTCGGCCGTATTGTCGCCCGTGATGGCGCAATCGCAGAGGGTGCAATGCGTCGAACCCTTGGCCAGCGTCACCACGGCCTTGCCCTTCTCGGGTTCGGGGTCGCGCCACCACAAGCCGCTCGCCTCGACGTAGGCGCCCTCGACGGAGAGCCGCGACTTACCCGTGAAGCATACGCCGCCCGGCGTCTCGGCCCGCAGCACCACAGGATTCGCCTCCGTGCCCGCACCTTTCAGCCGCACCGTCTCGTTGTCGTAGGTGCCGTCGCGCCACACCACCACGTCGCCCGCAGCCAGCGTACCCAAGGCTTCGAGTTCGGCGGCCGAAGCGACGTATTTCACCGTCGCAGGTTCGGGATTTTCCGGATCGCCGGGCGTCTCCGGGTCTTCGGGCTGCTCCCCCGGTTTTTCGGAGGGCGCAGGCACGGGCTGCGGAATCTTCAGGTCGCGACCCGAACACCCCAGCACCGCCGCCAGCAGCAACAGCGTCGATAGGATCTTCTCTGCTTTCATACTGTTTCCGTTTCGGGTGCCCCCGGGGTATGCCGCCATTTTACGGACGGCATACCCCCGACACCTTCCAACCTGATACTAACCTGTTATTCGTTTTGCATTTTCGACCAATACATGTCGAATTCGATATATCCGGCGCGGGCGGTATTGGCCAATCCCGTCGACAAATCGGCACACGTAATGTCGCGGATGACGATATAGCCCGTCTTGGCGAAATCGGAGACAGTCGTCGGCTTGCCGCCCGCCGTATAACTCGAATAGCTTGCGACAAGAACGCTACCCTTCACCCAAACGCTGGCAGCTTCCGCCGTGCCCAGAGCCGGACCTCCCGAAGAAGGCACCGCACCCTCGTAATTCATTGTCTCGATAGCTCCCGTGCGGATCGCTTCAGCCGTTTCATCTGAAGTTACCACGCGGTACATCATGATAGGCGTACCGAACGTCCCCGGTAAAGCCGTGGCCTTGTCGTTGACATAGCGGAAATGATTCTTCAACTGATTAGCCGTATTGGCGCAGCCTGCAATGGAGAGTTTGTGCGACGAGTTGGCTATAAAGAAGACATAGGGCTTCACGGCGTAATATTCATCCGAAGAAAGCACACTCTTGGTCAACGTATTGCCCGCCGTAACCGCGGTGTTCGCTCCGCTTGCGGCATAAGGATCGAGGTTCGTGTCGAGCCATTCGTCGGTCGAAACGACACGTCCCAGATCGGGATAGAAGAATGCATTGGCCGCGGCATATTCCGTATAGGAAGAAGAGGAGTTGGAACCCAAGCCCACACGGATACCCTTGAAGAAGTAGAACGGATATACCGTAGTCTTGCCTATTTCGAGCTGTTCGCCGCCGTTGTGGAGGGCGACCACGGAGACTTCCGAGGCGGTGTCGAACGTCACGCCGTCGGGCACGGTGAACTTCAGCTCCGAGTCGGTGGCGCCGGCGAGCACTTCGGCTTCGACGCGCTCGTCGCCATACTGCAGTTCGATGCTCTCGACGACCGACAGACCGGTGCCCGTCACGGTGACGGTCTTGCCCAAGTAGAACTTGCCGTCCTCCACGGTCATCTGCCCGAATTCAGGGACGATGATCGTGGACAGCGGCGTCGTATCGACACGCCAGGCCTCGGCAAGAATCGCCGTCTGCACAAGCGGTGCGATGCCGTATTCGACGGCCAGAGCCTTGGTCTGCACGGCGGGATCAGCCTGCTCGATCGTGGCCGGGAAGCGCACCTTGATCGTTTCGGCGCTCTTCTCCACCAGAGTCAGCGTCGTTTCGCCCCACTTCACGGCATTCACCAGATCGAGATTGAAGCCCTGCAGCTCCAGTTCGTCGCCGACGGCCGAATGCTCACCCTCGGCCTGCTCCGGAGCCAAGAATGCCGGCACATGCAGCCAGAAAAGCGCTTCGCCCGTGACGTCGATGGTCGCACTGCCCCACTCGGCCGCGATGGCCGTCTCCACGTCGGGCGCGGAGGCCGTACCGGCCGGCACGAGGAACTTCACGAAAGCCCCCGCCTCGTCGACCGCCGTGAAGTCGGCGGCTTCGATCGTGGCGCTGCCGAAGCGGACGCGGGTGATCTGGCCGAGGTTACGGCCCGAGAGGGTGATTTCGGTGCCCACCGTACCCCCGGCAGGGGCATAGCCCGTGACGATGGCGTCGGTGACGGGCACCGTGACGAAATAGTTGTAGGCGAAAACCTGCGTCTGCGCCTGATCGTAGGCCCGCAGCTTCACGGCATAGGGCAGATCGTTCTGCGCATAGTCGAGCGCCGGAACCTTGAATTTCAACTCCTTGATGTTCTGCGCGGTCAGCTCCACTTCGATGTCGTCCATCGTCACGGAGCCGATGCGGTCGAGATTGAAGCCCTGCACCGAGACCTCGGTGCCGATGTAGGCCCGCACGCTGCCGCTCTCGTTCGACAGGGGCGAAAGGGTCGCCGAGTTGAGCGCCGGCGTGCGCTGCGTATCTTCGGCGTCGATGAATCCGGAGCGGTCGGCACAACCGAAACCCAACAACGCTCCGGCGACGATAGCGAACAGTTTATGATCGATATTCATAGTTTTGCACTTTTAATATTTGTAGTCCTCTTTCTGCCAGTAGACGTTGTAGGTCACGTCGCTCAACGCCGGAGCCGTACCGTTGAGCGGCCGGTAGTTGGCCGACACGATATGCACGAAACCGATGCGTTTCACGTTGGCGAGCGCGTCGTCGGTCATACCCTTGTAGTTGTAGTAAAGTACCAGCAGCACCGCGTCGACGGGCGTCGAGAGCGACTCCACGCCGGGCGTGAAGATGTTCGGCGCCCACACGCTGCTGTTGGTACTCGCCGTGGGGGTCTTGAGATTGACGCCCGCCACGGTCTTCTGCTCCAGATCGATCGGGAACGTCGTCTCGTCGATCGACAGGAAGTCGAGGTTGCGGATCTTGTCGGCCAGCGCCTGCTCGTTGGGAGCCGCCGGATCGAGATAGCGGAACGTCAGTGCCGGCGTGCCGTAGCCGTTGCCCGGCAGCAGGCGATAGGAGGTGCTGCTGCTCGCCTCGAACGGGAAATTCTTGAGCTGGCCGTTCGAACCCGCCGGGGAGTTGAGCTGCAGGGTGCAGTAGTTGGCCTGCCCCGACGTACCGGTATTGCCGCTGAAGAAGAAGTAGGGATTCACCGAGTCGTACTCCTCTTCCGTGACGCTCGGGACATTGTTCTTCGAGCAGACGGCCCCCAGCTTCGCATACGACACGGGGTCGACCTCCGTGCGCCAGCGGTTGTTGTGGTAGACCGTGCCCGTCTCCGGCGAGAAGAAACTTTCGAGCCGCAGGCAGGCGAAGTTCTGACAGAAAGTGGTGATGCCCTCCCAAATCTTGAATGCCAGCACCGTGGCGGGAATGGTCTCGCAGAGGGTCGCCGACTCGAAGTCGTCGAAATAGTCGATCGCCAGCGACGTGGTGTTGGCGTCGCCCTCCTCGAAACCCTCGACCATCGGCACGGTGAAGCGCAGCTCCGTGGCGCTCCGCGAAGCGATGTTGGCCTTGACGTCGCCGACCCTGACCGCCGTGATCTGGTCGAGATTCGTACCCTGCAGCGTCGTGATGCGGCCCACGATGAGCCGGTCGAACGTCAGTTCCGCAGGCGTGGGTACCAAACGCACGATCCCGATCACGGGAGCTTCGTCGAGCGGACTCACCACCTGATCGTCGCCCTCGTCATAGCCGAACGTGATGCGGGCCGTCGAAGTCTCGACATAGGGCACGCGAACGACCACCTCGGCGGCATCCTGGCTCAGGATTTCAGCCTCGCGGCCCTCCTCGGCACCCTCGGGCGTGACGATCACCTTGCGGATGACGGCCATATACCGCCCCTTGAGGGTCAGTTCGCCGAACATGTCGACCTGGGCGGGCAACTCCTCGGCGCGGATCTCCGGCACCGGATAGTTGATCGTCAGCGCGGCGTCCGAAGCGGTTCGGCCCACGGCGTTGACCAATTCGATGACACCCGTGCGGGCGTCGCGCGTGGCGACGATCGAAAGCTGCGTGTTCGACACGCGTTCGAGAATCCGCACCTCGCGACCGCCGATGCTGGCCGAAGTCACGGCATGCAGGTGGCGGCCCGTGACCACGATCGGGGTATCCTCGCCCGAAAGGGCCGACTGGGGAGCGAACGATTCGATGACCGGAGCTTCGGCCACGTACTCCTCGACATAGGTATCGGCACAGCCCGTCGCAAGCAGCGCGACGGCGGCCAGAGCAGCTATATAATTGTGAAATCTTTTCATAAGGCGCAATCTTTAGTAGCCGACATTCTGTGCCACGTCGGGGTTGATATTGATGACCGAGAGCGGCACGGGCAGCATGGTCTGCCATTCGTCGATGGGGTTCACATAGCCGTAAGTGGCATAGAACGCGTTCTCGCGTTCGAGCAGATACTCGTTGACCGTCTCCACGGCGATGCCCCAGCGCTTGAGGTCGAACCAGCGCTGGTTCTCGAACGCCAGTTCGAGGCGGCGCTCCTCGCGCAGCGCCGTGCGGAACTGCGTGAGCGATCCGAAGTCGGAGAGCGCATAGGCCGCTATTCCGGCCCGCTCGCGGGTCATGTTGAGATACTTGACCGACTCGGCCGTGGGGCCGCCCGCCAGCTCGGCCGTAGCCTCGGCGTAGAGCAACAGCAGGTCGCCCAGACGGATCACGGGCCAGTCGTTCTCGCCGTCGTACTCGGTCAGCACGGGCGAGAGGAATTTGGTGACGTAGCGCGCCGAAACATCCTTGCCGGTGGTGTTGTTCCGGTATTTCTCGGCAAACGACACGGCAATGCGCTTGTCGTCGGCGTTCTTCTTGAACGTCGCCAGCAGGTCGTCCGAGGGATAGTTGTAGTGCTTGGGCGAGCCGATGATGACGTTGCCGCCGTTGTTGAGCGGGCCGAACAGGCCGCCGAACGGCGAACCCACGCCCTTGTTGCCGGCCATGTAACGCACGGCGAAGACGATCTCGGCGTTCATCTCGTTGCGGATCGAGAACACCTCGTCGTAGGGCACCAGCTCGGCGCCGCTCTGCGGATTGCCCGCCGCGACGATCGCATCGTGCAGCAGGTCGGCCGCTTCGGCATAGCGCTCATCGCCCGCGGCATAGCGCGTCATGCAGACCTTGGCCAGCAGCGCCTTGGCTGCGGGCATCGTGGCGCGTCCCAGATCGGCCGAAGCGCTCTTTTCGGGCAGCAGCTCTCGATCGACGACCTCCCGCAAATCCTCTTCGACCAGATCGTAAATCTCCGACGAAGCCACACGCTGCATCGTGCGCGATTCGGCGGCCGTGAGCTTGCGCGTCACCTTGAAAGCCGGCCCCCACAGCCGCACGACGTTGAAGTAGTTGAGCGCCCGCAGGAAGCGCGCCTCGCCCTCGTACCGGGCCGCCAGCGCCGCGTCGTCGACCGCACCGATGTTCGCCAGCACGTCGTTGGCGCAGGCGATCACACGATAGGATGCCGTCCAGTACTTGTCGATCCACGCATGGGAACTCAACACCGTATTCTGGTCGAGCTGCTCGATGAGCTTGCTCTCCGCAGCGTTGGAACCGCTGATGCGCATGCGGGTGTTGTCCGAGCGCAGCTCGGTCATGGCCCACTCGTAGTAGAGCACGTCGTGCATCGAACCGTAGGCGCCCATCAGCAGGCTGTTGACACCCGCCGCATCCTTGGCATAGCCGTCGACCGTCGGTTCGGAATATACCTCGCGATCCATCTCGCAGGCCGCAAGACCGACGATCGCGAGAATCGGAATGATGTATTTGGTGATTTTCATGACATCGGCGTTTTTAGAAGTTGAGATCGAGGCCGAACGTGACCGTCGACGTGAGCGGGAAACCGCCGCGCTGGTAGCCGGCGATCATCGGGCTGGCATAGTTGCCCGAAGTCATGCGCGCCTCGGGGTTGATGCCCCGGTAGCCCGAACTCCAGATGTAGAACAGGTTGTTGCCCGACGCATAGATGCGCAGACCCGACAGATGGAGCTTGCGCACGATGCGCTTGGGGAACGTATAACCCAGCGTCACGTTGCGCAGGCAGGCATACGAACCGTTCTCCAGCCCGTAGTCCGTGAGCAGCATGTCGGTACCCAGCTTTTCGTAGGGGGTGCGTCCGTCGCCCGGATGCTCGGCCGAAATCCAGCGATCCTTGACATAGGCCTTGTTGTAGCGCATGGTCTCGGTATAGTAGAGGTCGCCGTTGAAGATCGTCACGCCCTGCACGCCCTGAATGAGGAACGAGAAGTCGAAATCGCCGATCTTGAACGTGTTGGTCATGCCGTAGGTGAACGACGGATAGGGATTGCCCAGCACCATGCGGTCGTTGTCGTCCAACACGCCGTCGCCGTTGGCGTCCAGCACGCGCAGACCGCCCGGCACGTCGGTCGAGAAGTGGGGGTTGGCGGCGATCTCCTCCTGCGAATTCCACACGCCGATGGTCTTGAAGCCGTAGTACTGGATCAGCGGATCGCCCACGCGGGCCAGGTAGTTCTCCGTGCGTTCGCCCTGGGTGATGACCTGCTTCTCGCCGCCCAGTTCGAGCAGCTTGTTGCGCGAGAGCGAGAAGTTGACCGAGGTCTCCCACTTGAAGCGGCGGCGGTCGAAGTTGTAGGTGTCGAGCTGGATCTCGACGCCCGAGTTGCGTACGCGGCCGATGTTGTTCCAGTAGTTGGTATAGCCCGAGAACGACTGCATGGGTTGCTCGAAGAGCAGCGCGCGGGTCACCGAATAGTAGCCGTCGACCGAAAGATTGATGCGGTTGCCGATGAAGCCGGCGTCGAGACCGAAGTTGAACTCGTCGGTCTGCTCCCACGTGATGTCGCGGTTGGCCAGCACGGCCGCCGGAGCCACGCCGGGCTGCAACGATCCGTTGCCCTCGCCGAGCACGTAGTTCTGTGCCCGATACACCTCCAGCGCCGCATTGTAGTCGATGCTGTTGTTGCCCGTCACGCCATACGACGCACGCAACTTGAGGTTCGAGATATCGTTCCGGCCCTTGAGGAACCGCTCCTCGGAGATGCGCCAGCCCAGCGACACCGAGGGGAACCAGGCGTTGCGGTGACCGCCGGCGAAGAGCGACGACGAGTCGAGACGGATCGACGCCGAAAGCAGGTAGCGGCCGTCATAAGCATAGTTCACGCGCGCCAGGAACGACTGCAGCACCACATCGGGATAGCGGAACGTACCCGTACCGGCGCCGTTGCCGTTGTTCGACGCGGCGATGTTGAACACCGTGGCGGCATTGAGCGTCTGGATGTCGTCGGTCGGGAATCCCGTACCCGTCAGCGCCACGCGCTGCACGCGGGTCGTCTCGGCGGTATATCCGGCCAGCGCCTCGAAGTCGTGGCGGCCCCACGTGCGGTGGTAATCGAAGGTGTTTTCGCTCAACAGATCGACGTAGAGCGTACTGAAGAACGTGGCGTTGCTCGCCTCGCCGTCCTTGGTGGCGTTCTGCTTGGCATAGTAGTAGGAGGGCGAATACTTCACGTTGAAGCCGTTGGAAGTGCGGAACGTCAGCCCCTTGCAGAGGTCGATCGTCAGATAGATGTTGCCCAGCCCCGAGAACGACTCGTTCCAGCGCTTGGTGTTGGCCATCACGCTGCGGGGGTTGTTGTTGGCCGACGAGAAAGGATTGGCGTTCTCCCACTTGGCGTTGTCGTCGTCGGAGGGCGCCGTGGGCACCGAAATGGCGTTGAAGTGGCTGCCGCGGGCGAAGCCCTCATAACCGGTCAGGGCCGTAGTCCAGTCGTTGTGGCTGACGGGCATGAACGAGGGGGTGCGGTAGAAGTCGATGAAGTTGTTCTTCGGACGCGACGCCTGCTGGTAGGTACCCGCGAGGTTGACGCCGAACTTCACGGCTTTCGACAGATCGACATCCATCTTGGTGCGGAAGTTGACCTTCTGCACCTCGTTCTGAAGCATGATGCCCTGATCGCGGGTGTAGGCGCCCGAAGCGTAGTAGCGGAACGCCTTCTTGCCGCCCGTGAGCGAGAACTGCACGTTGGTGATGCCCGCCAGATCGCGCAGCGCTTCGCGCTGCCAGTCGGTCGAACCGATGTTGTGCTCGATCCACGATGCGGCGCGATAGTTGGCACCCGGCACGAAATTGGAACCCACGGCGCCCACCGACTCCTGCCACTGCAGCAGCTGCAGGTGCTCCGACGAGGTCATCAGGTCGTGCAGCTGGTAGGCCCACTTGAGACCCTGCGACACCTTGATCGAATATTTGGCCTTGTCGGCCTGCCCGCTCTTGGTCGTCACCATGATGACACCGTTGGCGGCGCGCGAACCGTAGATAGCGGCCGAGGCGGCGTCCTTGAGCACCTCGATCGACTTGATATCGGCCGGATTGAGATCCGACAGACCGTCGGGCACCGGATAGCCGTCGATGATGACCAGCGGCGCGCTGTCGGCCGAAATCGACCCCGTACCGCGCACGCGGATCGAAGGCGACACGCCCACCTCCGAGGTGATGTTGTTGATGTTCAGACCCGAAATCTGTCCCTGCAGGGCGGTCGCGATATCCGACACGGGGCGGTCGCTCAACACGTCGCCGCCGATCTTGGAGATAGCGCCCGTCAGATGCGACTTCATCTGCGTGCCGTAGCCGACCACCACCACTTCGTCGAGAGCCGTGGCGTCGGCTTCCAGCACGACGTCGATCACATCCCGCTTGCCGACCTTGATCTCGACCGTCTTATACCCCACATAGGAGAATACCAGGACGGCGTTTTCATCGGGTACGGCAAGCGCATAGGAGCCGTCTACGCCCGTCGCTACACCGGTCGGGGGGGGGTCGCGCAGCACCACGGAAACACCTATAAGAGGCTCGTTACCGTCCGTAACGACACCTTTTACCGTGTGCTTCTGCGCGAACGCGGCCGTCGCACCGCACAGCAGCACGAGCGCGAGGGCCGACTTTCGCAAGAAATTCTTAGCCATGAGTAGTTCGAAGGTTTTAGGTTTCTGTAGGTTTATGATTGGTTCGTATCTCTTTCCGATCGCGTTTTTCCACTCCGAGCGCCGCAGGGCGACGATCCTCGGTCGCCCGGATTGGTTACCCAAAGTGGTTGACCAATTTCGGGCGTTGACAAAGTTAATGTAAAAATCGAGACATACGCAAATTTATCGGACTATTTTTTCGCCCGAGCCGAATATTTTCCCCGAATACGGCTTTTCGGGCCGCGACTCCCCCGGCAGAGACCCGGCAGCTCGCCCCGCAGGCTGCGGCAGCGAAGCCCGCCCGAAGCGCATGTCGAAACACCTGCCGGAGCACCTGTCCCCTTAATAAATAGGTAGACATAAACGATCCCGCCTGCAATGACCTTGCAGGCGGGATCGAATTCATCGGGCGGTATGGCTCGAACAGGTCGGCTCCGCCTCGGTTCGGAACAAGTTTTTATTTTTCGAAGCGGATTTCGTCGAGCAGCCAGTCGGCGCCGGCATACTTCTCGATCACCCACATCACATAGCGGATATCCACGCACACCGTGCGCGAAAGTCCGGGGTGGAACCACACGTCGCCGGCCATCGACTCGCGGTTGCCGTCGAACGCCAGGCCGATCAGCCTGCCGCGGCCGTCGAGCACGGGACTGCCCGAATTGCCGCCCGTGATATCGTTGTCGGTCAGGAAATCGACATACAACTTGCCTTTTTCGCCCCAGCGGCCCCAGTCTTCGGAGGCCAGGAGCGTACGCAGCCGGTCGTCGACCCGATATTCGTATTGTCCGGGGTCGAACTTCTCGCTGTAGCCCGCGATCGTCGAGCGCGAATCGTAGTGCACCCCGTCGGCCGAAGCCAGGGGCGTCACCTTGCCATAGGAAAGACGCATCGTCGAGTTGGCATTGGGATATTGCGGCACGCCCTGCGCCTCGCGGAAATCGTAAAGCGCATGGGCATAGCTCTTTTCCGCTGCGCTCACCTGCACCTTCGCCCGTTTTTCCACCCGCTCCACCGCTCCGGTGAAGCGCTGCACGAACACCGAGCCGGCCAGCGTCACCAGCGGGTCGCGGCGCAACTCCGCCACCGCGCAATCCGTCGCGAAGCGGGCATCGTAGCGCTCGGCCGACGAGCAGATCGAGGCGTCGAACGCCTCGCGGGCCATGCGGTCGGCATCGCCGCCCGCCCGGTCGAACATCGTCGCCAGCCCCTCGCCCCACATGGCGCGCGGCACCGACGAAGTGAAGTTGGTCAGCATGCGGGCCAGCAGGTCGCGATCGGCGTCGGGATCGTAGTTGCGCCGCAGGCGCGACGCCCCCTCGACGATTCCCTGCGCATCGCGGTCGGTCAGCCGCAGCGTGTCGCGATGCTGACGGTCGAGTTTGTCCAGAAACGACACGATCCGGTTGGCCGCGAGCAGCGCCTGGCTGGGGCCTAACCACGATTCGCGGAAGTGGTTGAGATGCCGCTCGGCATCGCGCCGCGCGCCGTAGCCGCGCTCCAGGTCGGCGAGCAGCGACCCGTATTGGGCCTGCCGCGCCGAGTCGGCGTCGATCCACCGCTGCATGGCCCGCTCCTCTTGGCGCCGGACGTCGGCCACGCCGAACCGCTGCAGGCATCTGTTCTCCCACTTGGCATAGTCGGCATAGTTGCTCAACCCGAAATAGGCGTCGGAATAGGCCATGCGCACCTTGGGATCGCGCTCCATGTGGCGGCGCAGAATATCCATCCGCTCGTGGCGGTTCTTCACCACGATCGGGTTGCGCACCTGCTGCTTCTCCTCGATCGCATACGACGAGGCATAGCGGTTCGTGCGGCCCGGATAGCCGACCACCATGGCGAAATCACCGTCGTGCACCCCTTTGGTCGCCACGCTCAACACGCGGCGGGGCTTCAGCGGCACATTGTCGGGACTGTACGCCGCCGGACGGCCGTCGGGCGCGGCATAGACGCGGTAGAGTGCGAAATCGCCCTTATGCTGGGGCCAGCCCCAGTTGTCGTAGTCGCCGCCGAACGAGCCGATCGACACCGGAGGCGCCCCCACCAACCGCACGTCGCGGTAGACATCGTAGTAGCACATCAAAAAGAGCCGGTCGCCCCACATCGCCACGCACGACACCTCGCAATCGGTCTCGGCGCCGTATTTGTTTTCCAGATCGGCATAGAGCCGGCGCATCGACATCTTGCCCCATGCACCAGCCGCCTTGCGCTCGGCGATCATCGCCTGCGCCTCGGCCGTCACATCGACCGCCCGGCGCAGAAACGAGACGCTCTTGCCCGCCACGGGAATTTCGTCCTCATGCCTGCGCGCCCAGAAACCCTCCTCCAAATAGTTGTGCTCGGGAGTCGACAGCGCGCAGATGTCGCTGAAAGCCACGTGGTGGTTGGTAATCATCAGCCCCCGGTCGGAAATCATGCTTCCCGACCCCATGCCGCCGTCGACCGCCACCACGGCATCGGCCAGCGCGGCCGACTCCTCGTCGTAGATCGCCTGCGGCGACAGCTTCAGCCCTTCGGCCCGCATGCGGGGATATATCTCCCGAAGCCGCTGCACGAGCCACATCCCCTCGTCGGCCCGCGCCGAACCGGCAACGAGCAGCAAGAGGGCGCCCAGCACCCATATCCGTTTCATAACTCAACCGTTTTTTTGACGGAGGGCGGGCGTCGTCCGTTCGGTTCGACGCCCGCCCTCCGATCGTTCTACTTCTTCTTCTGCACGACCGTGCGCCCCGGGGCGGGGAACTTCAGTCGCGGGTCGGCCTCCTGGAACGTGCCGTCGGCCATGCGCAGCGTCCATTTCTCGGCCTGGAAAATGTCGCTCCAGATGCGCGCATCGTTCCACATCGACCGTACATAGTGGATCCGCATGACGGGCGTCACGCCGTGCAGCACGAAATCGACCGAAACGATGCCGTCGGTGCACGAAAGGAAGCTCTTGAAATAAGGTATCGCCTGACGCACCAGCGGTTTGTCGATCATCGGCACCTCCATTTCATACACCGCCTTGGGATAAGCCGTGTCGTCGCCCCACTTTTCGAGGTTGGCCACGAAACGGCCCGACAGCTTCTCGACATCGCGGAACATGATCGCCACGAACTCCTCGCGCGACACCTGTGCGCCTTCGGCCGCATAGCTCTTCAGCTCGGTGTGCATGGGGATCGTCTTTTCGCCGTCCTTGACCTTCATCACCAGCTCCTTGGCGTCGATCGCGCAGGCGAAAGTCTTCTGGTCGATCTGTGCCGCCGGATCGACATACACCGTCACATCGACCGGGCAGGCGAACTCGGCCGAAAAACCGTATACGCCCTTGATGCGCTGGAGCACCATGCCGAAATAGACCATGTCCATGCGGTCGTGCAACCCCTCGACACCCAGTTTCACCACGTCGAGCATCGGCACGCTCTCGTCGGGCGTGGCATACTTGCGCAGCGTGGGGGTGAAGATCGCAGCCTGAATCTTCAGCTCGTCGGTCGCAGCGGGATCATAGGTCACCACCACGCCGTGACGTCGCACGAACGTCCGCACGCCATAGACGCCCGGCACGTTCTGCATCTTCGCCGCGAAGGCTTTCGACGAACCGAAGCACTTGATCGTCTGCAGCCCATCCATCTCGAAAGTCTCCAGATGCTCGACCTGCTCGTAGTCGCCCCACTTCTCGTCGATGGTGGGCAGTTCGAGCGTCGTACCCAGCCACAGAGCCGCGCCGAACAGCGCCGCAGCCAGCAGCCCCGGCACCCAGCGGCAGGCCGTATGGCCGTTCACCTGCAAAGCACCCGAAGCGCACGAGGAGATGCACTGCCCGCACAACGTGCAGTCGACATGCCGGACTTTCACATCGTCATGAATGGGAATATGATAGGGACATTTGCGTTCGCAAAGGCGGCAATTGTTGCAAAGCGCCGCATCGCACTGCACGTACATCAGCGGCACGACGCTGCTTTTCAGCCGTATGGCCTCCACGAAGAACGCCACCGCGCACACCGCGGCCAGCACCCACACCCAGGCGCCCTCCACGCCGCAGTAGTCGAGCACCCAGATCGCCACGGCGGCCAGCACGGCCAGCGGCAGGAACTTGAAGATGTTGCTCATGGCGCCCAGCGGGCAGACATACTTGCACCAGAACATCTTCACGACCATGCCGCCCAAAAGCAGCAGCGCGAGGCTCGTGATCGACATCAGCAACACGATTTCGCCCTTGAATCCCGTAGCGACGGCATAATAGGGGTCGATCTTCTTGCAGAACAATTCGCTCGACGAGAGCGTGAAATAGAGGATCGTGAAGAGCAGCACATATTTCACGGCGCGCAACCAGCGGTCGGCCGCGCTGCCTGCGGGCACGTCGATCTGCAGACGCAGCCCCTTGCCTATGCGGCCCATCATCTCGCCCACCGTACCCAGCGGGCACAGATAGCCGCAGAACAGTTTCGAGAAGAGCACTACGCCTGCGGCCAGCACCAAGCCCATCATGATCTGGAGCATCGACATCGAGCAGGCCAGCGAATGGTTCACCAGATAGGTGCCGAACGCCTGCAGACCGCCGAACGGGCAGTATTTCTCGACATCGACCGCCGTGTCCGAATAGACGCCCCAACAGATCGTGCCGACGATAGCCGCCAGCACGCCCCATTGCAGGAGGTGTTTCAAATAATTGGGTTTCCGTTTCATCTATTGTCTGTTGTTTGTGTGTATACGCACCTCCGCGCACGAAGCCGCAGTCCCGAAAGACCGCGATTCGCCCGCACAGGGTGCAAGTCGTCGTGCGACCGTCGTCCGAAAACATGCACGGGGGAGCTTTCGGCAGCCCCCCTGTGCACAGATTTCCGCAGACGGTCTATTCGTTCTTGATGCAGCGGACGGAAGCTGCGCCGTAACCGTTCTGGAAGCTCGCCTGCAAACGGTTGTACATTGCATTGTAGGTAATCATACCGGCATAATACTGGATATTCTTGACCCCCGACGTCGCATCGCCCGTCGTGTTGTAGGTCACCTGATACCCCGTCGAGCTGGCATAATACGCCATGCCGAACTTGCCGGCACCGTCCTCGGCTTTCGATTCGATAGCCATATAAGCCGGGGTCGCCGTGTTGTTGTTCGCATTGATATAGCCGCAGGTCAGCAGATTGAAACCGTCGGCGTTCAGCGCGGGAATCGGAGCGCCCATCGACTCGGCCTCGAAATAGGGCGACGTCGGATCGGACAGATTGCCGCTGCCCTGGCCGGCCAGCTTGAGCCACTCGGCGCACGTCGGCACATGCCAGCCGTCGGGGCAGATGCCCTGCACGCCCTCGTACTTATCGTAATTCTTGTCCGACATCTCGCCCTCCATGCCCAGCAGCACGGGATAGCTGTACAGCAGACCGTCGGTCTCGACACGGCTCGCATCGGCATTCTTGTCCAGATCGCAAGGATTCCACACGCCGTTGCCATCGGCCGGATCGCTCGACACGGTCTTGCCTTCGGGCACGTAGCGCAGGTTCTCGGCCATCCAGGTGCGGCCGTCCTTGAGCGTGACGGTCTGATACTTCACGCCGCCCCACGTCACGGTGCCGTCATCTGCGGGGGGGGGTACGGGGCCGTTGTCGTCCTTGTCCGAACATGCTGCGAACGCCAAACCTGCGAACGCCAGAAGTGCAAATAAGTTTTTCATAGTCGTAAAATATTTAAAGGTTAAAAATCATAGCCCACGCTCAGCACGGCCCGCACCCGATCGGCCCGCTTCAGGAGCTGCAGCCCGAACCCGCGTTCGTATCGGGCCGACAGATCGATGTAGAACCCATGGATATGGCAGCGTACCCCGGCTCCGACGCCCAGCCGATCGGCCGTAAGATACTCGTTTTCATAGTCGTACCACTCCGTCAGCTGCGTCGGATAGGCCCCCGGTTCGGCTGCGGTTTCGAGCCTGCTCGCCCGTTCGCCGAAGCCGCCCTTGCGGAAATCGGCCGCCACGTTCAGCTCCCAACGGCCGAACCGCTGCACCCAGTCGGTCCACAGCGATCCCCAGTGCAGCCGCTGCTCGCGGACATAGGGGTACATCAACGTCGACTGACGGTCGAGGAACGATCCCGTCGCTCCCACGCGCAGATCGGTGCGCGGCGTCGTCCATTCGTATTCGGCCCGCACTTCGAGCATGCGGCGCCCGAAGATCGGCGCCGAACCGTGCACCTGCGGCGTGGCCACGCCGTTGACCGTCTCATAGGAGACGATGTTCTCGCGGTTGTCGAGCCGCTCCCACTCCAGCCCCAGCCGCAAATCATGACGGCTCTCCGCCCGGCCCAACGTCAAAGCCGCGGAGGCTTCCACATCGTGGGTTTCGAATTCGTGCCAGGCGACCCGTTCGCCCGTTTCGCCCTGCCTGAACCGATAGGCGGCTTCGACATGCCAGGCTCCGTACTGCATGCCCAGCGCGGCGCCCTGCGTGGTCTGCTTCACCGGGAAGCCCGTGACGCCCGCCGTCGTGAGATGCAGGTCGTTGCTCTCCCACAGCTGCAGGGCGCCATAGCGCAGGCCGCGGTCAAAGAACGCCATATAGGATTCGGCCGACACGCCGATCTCCTCGGCTTCGATCTTCTCGCGATCGACCCCCACGATGTAGGCCGCCGCGACGGCGAAACGCCCCGCACGATACATCGCGCTCGGTGCGCACTCGAAATCGAGCCGCGTGTTCTTGTGGCGCAAGTCCTTGCGCTTGGCATAGTTGCGGGCCATGAAATCGACATGCAGGCCCCCTGTCCAACGCTCGCCCAGCACGGCCGACAGCGCACCCGCGAAAGCATAGGTCTCGCGCACCTTGCGCCCCGGCGTGAACTCCACGATATCGACCGGATACAGCCCGGGCACCGTGAAGATCGACCCGCACATGTTGCGGCCGTCGAAATAGTCGTAGGAGAACCCTCCGGCGAACGAAATCTTCTCCAAATGACGGATCGAAGCGGTGCGCGCCCCGGCGTTCCAGCTGTCGTCCGACGCCGAACGGTCGATCATCCCGCCGTTCTCCTTGACGAAATAGACTTCGGCGAACGACCGGCTCGCCGTATCCTGCCGGATGCCGGCCGCCATGCCCCCGCCGTTCCAGGGATTGCGCCGCGCCACCCGCTCGAAACGCTCCTGCGCCGCAACGCTGCCGAGCGACAGCACCGCCAGCAAAACGAATATCCGTCTCATGACTCCCGCAACGATTGCGTCTCCCGCTCGTAAAAGTCGTTCGACGAGTTATTGGTATCCATATAAACCTCGAATCCGTGCTCCTGCGTGGCCTCCTCGTCCAGCCGGCGGTGCACCGTATGGCCCTGACGCACGCCCGAGTAGCCGACCGCCCCGGCATCGACGTCGGGCCGCAGGCGCTTGTTGTTCGTCGCGCCCGTATTGTCGGAGACCTCCACGCCGTCGACGATCCATTCCCACGGCACCTTGGAGTAGACGATGTTGCCGCTCAAGATCGTCGACTGCAGGTCGTCGGCCAGATAACTCTCCAGATCGAAATCGGCCGGAGCGCGGAACAGGATCACGGCCGGCGACATCTCCGAAATCACATAGGTATTGGCGCCGTTCTGACCGCTGCGGCCCGTCTTCTTGAGCACCTTGAGCCACCGCTCCTGACGGATCCGGTCGCCCGGTGCCGGCGTAGGCCATGTACCGGTGCCCGGATAGAGCAGCTGGTCGTAGAGCACGAAATACTCCTCGCGGTTCAGATTCACCGACTGCGAATAGGTCTGCGTATGATCCACGCCCCAATAGGCGATCACGGCGTCGGCGCCCGGTTCGAGCGCGAAATCCTCGCCGCTCCCGGGGAACTGCCAGATCGCATCGGGCACGGCGGCATAGTCGCGGAAAACGATGTTGCCCGACGGATCGAAACTCGTCCAGGGGTTCGACTGCACCTTGGAGTTGTAGGGCGCCACCATACACAGACACAGCCCGTCGAGATACTGCGTCGTGCCGCTGTTGTTGTGCAGCACGATATATTTATCATAGGTATAGGAGTCGGGCTTGTCGTCCATCGGACAGCCGGCCGAATAGACCTCCTTGACGACCACGCTCCCGGCCCACGAGAAACCCAGCACCAGGTCGAGCGACACGTCGCCGGCGATCAGATCGACCTGCTCGACCGTGCCGTTGAAGATCGACGAGGGATCGGGCTTGTCCGACACCGCCAAACGATAACGCCCCGTCATCACCCGAAACTCCACGGCGCCCGACGCATCGGTGAGGGCCGTATAGACATTGGACGAATTGCGGTCGGTCAGCGTCACGGCCACGCCCTCGCGCAGACGGTCGCCGTGTCCCTCGGGATAGACCAGCCGCACGCTCAACCGACGCACATCGTCGCCATAGGGATTCCGGTCGAACGACATGCAGGCCGTCGCGACGAGCAGCAACGCATATATCGATAACTTTTTCATCGCTTTCAGAATTTGAGACGCACCGTCAGACCGTAGTAGAACTCGGGCGTCATGCACCGCGCCACGCCCGTAGCATACGACTTCAGGAACGGACGCGAATTGGTGAAGTTGTTGGCATAGAACGAAATCGACACATGGTCGCCGATCTCCTTGGTGATGCTCAGGTTGGCTGAGAAATAGGGATCGTAGCCGTCGGCATTGTACGAGAACGCATTGGCCGAGCGCAGCAGCAGCGAGGCGAACGCCGGATCGCTTTTCTGGGCCTCGGTGAAGGGATGGCGCTGCCCTTCGAGGTCGATGTAGGCCAAAGGCCAGATCGCCGTGTAGCTGTTGCCGTCGTAGATGCTGCCGCCCGTGGCGCGGCGATCCTCGTCGACATTGAACGCATACTCCCGCCCGCCGTACTCCGAGAGATTCTGCGACCGCTTCAGCAGCGACATTTCGAGCCGCAGGGTGATGATCATGCGGATCGAGGGCAGATGGGTCGTCGCCGTCAGATTGGCATCCAGCGTGTGGGTGCGGCGGCCGTTGTAGGTGATCGTCGCCTGCCCGCCATTGTCGGCATAGACGCCTACATAGGGATAGAACACGCCGCCCGACGTCGTGGCCGGATAGTAGCACGCTTCGCCCTCGTTCACATATTTCGTATAGGCATAGGCTCCGTCGAGCCGCAGCTGCGTGCGGATCGGATTGATCTGCGGGAAGTCCACCACGAACTCCAGACCCATGCGGTCGACCGCCGAGCCGTTGTCCTGCATGGTGTTCTGCACGAACGTGTGCTTCTCCTCGCTCGACGCGGCGACGAACCCGTTCGCCGCATTGTCGGCATCGCCGATGAGCACCTCGCCCGTGCGGGGATCGACCCGGAACGTCGGATTGGCCGGCAACACGTAGCCCGCCGGAAGTTCCGATACCCGATAGGCGAACGGATCATACTGCGACGAGAGTTCGTAAGGGAACTTCGTGCGGTTGAAATAGCCGGCCAGCGACACGGACAGCTCGCCCCACCGCACATCGACGCCCACCTCGGCGTTGCGGTTGCGCTGCCAGCGCAGATTCTCGTTGTAGAGCACCTCGTAGGGCTGCGTGTGGTAGACATAGATGCTTCTATCCGACGAGTAGGCCGTACTGAAGACCCGCGTGTCGCGATAGCGCGGCAGCGGATAGAGGATGTTGAACGACGGCAGCTTCTCGGTCACGCCCCAGCCGCCGCGGATGGCGACCGACTCGCCGATGCGGTACTTGAAGTTCAGTCGCGGCGACAGGCTCGCCGTATTCTTGTACGACGAATGCTTGATCCAGGTCTTCTCGGCGCGCAGACCCGCCATGAGCTGCAGCGACGTGCGGCCTATGGGCACGGTGAGCACCTCCTCGACATAGGCCGCCAGATTGTGCATGTAGGGGATGTCGGTATAGGGTCTCGGACGATAGCCGTCGGGCGCCAGCGCGGGGTCGTCGTAGAACGCGCCCTGGCCCACGTTGCCGTCGGCCCGCCAGGCGGCGCCGATCTTGGCGTTGCTGTGTATGCCGCCCCAATGGCGCACCCACGTGGCCTTGAGCGAAGCGGAGTAGTCGAGTTGCTTGGAGTCGACGTTGCACAGCGAATAATAGGTAGCCGGGAGCATCGTCGCCACGAAATAGCCCTCCTCCTCGCTGTGCACGGCGGGATGGGCCACGGCCATCGACTCGTATTTGCGCGTGCGCACCAGATTGTCGGCATACGACACCGAAGCCTCGAAGTCGACATTGGTGATCCACTTGCGGTTGAGCTGCCACTTGAGCGAGGTGTTGGCCCGCAGGGCGTTGTCGCGCGCCTTCTCCCACTGCCCCGCCATGGCGTCGGGGTCTTCGTCGGTGTTCATGCCGCCGATGTTGGCCGTCGCGCCGAAGTTGAACCGCAAGACCTCGGCGAAGGTGTTCGAGTAGTTGAGCGAAAGGCCCGTACGCGAATAGGAGGTGTAGGGCGACGTGGGGTTCTTCGTCGCGCGGGTATACTCGACGTTGCTGTTCAGCACGCCGTGCGAACGCCCCAGATCGAAGCCTTTCGAGGCCGAAACCTGCTTGGTGCGCGGATTGGTCGAGAGCACCACCGTGTAGGGCGTCTTGCCCTTGCGGGTGGAGATGCGCACCATGCCCGACGTGAGGTCGCCGTACTCGGCCGAGGGCACGCCCGTCACCACCTCCACCGCTTCGATGTTGGTCGAGGCGATGTTGCGGGTGCTCACGCCCGACATGGCGTCGAGCGAAGCGTTGGTCGAGAGCCGCACGCCGTCGACCTCGACCGCCGTACCGAACGAGGCGTTGCCCGCGTCCGAGCCGCCGCCGCGCAACGAGAAAGGCGTGTCGGCGGCCGTAAGGTCGGGATTGACGGTCTTGCCCCCCGGCAGCAGCGAGGCGATGTCCGAAGCGTTGACCATCTGCAGGTGGTCGAGGGCGTTCGAACCTATGGTGCGCGTCGTGGCCATGGCGTCGGACGACTCCTTGGCCGTCACCACCACGCTCTCCAACGTAAGGTTGTCTTCGGGAAGATGCAGCACGACGTCGTCCCTGCCGCCCTCGATCCGCACCTCGACGATCGTGGTGACATAGCCCAGACACGACACCGCGAAACGGGTCGTGCCCGCCAGCACGCCCTTCAGGCGGAAGCGGCCCTCGTTATCGGCCACGGCCCACAACCCGTCGTCGGGCAGCTCCACCACGGCCTGACCCACAGGCCGGTCGGAACCGCTCGTCAGCACGCGCCCGGCGATGTCGTACCCCTGCGCCGAGACGAGCGACGGGAGGATCAGACCGAAAAATAGCGATAAAAATCTTCTCATAACATCCCCTTACGCAACAAATATATAAAAAAAGCGTTGAAATACGGACAGAAAAGCCAAATATTTACGAATTCTTTATTCCCGACTGCAAAATTACCCGTTCCGCACCGATGCGTCAATCCCCGATTGTCGGTATTTTCGCACCCCGGCGTCCGGAGCGTCCGCCGCACCGCACGGATCGAAGAAAACCGCAATATTTATTGAATTTCGATAAAAATAAATTGTTTTTCGAAAAATAATCACTACATTTGCCCCACGCTTACCGCATAAATCCGAGACAGCCATGATCCGCCTGGAACAGATCCACAAAACCTACAACAACGGTTCGCCCCTGCACGTGCTCAAGGGGATCGACCTCGAAGTCGCCCGCGGCGAACTGGTCTCGATCATGGGCGCCTCGGGATCGGGCAAATCGACCCTGCTCAACATTCTGGGCATCCTCGACAACTACGACAGCGGCAGCTACTATCTGGCCGGGCGGCTCATCCGCAGCCTGAACGAGACGCAGGCCGCCGAGGCGCGCAACTGCATGATCGGCTACATCTTCCAGTCGTTCAACCTCATCAGCTACAAGAACGCCATGGAGAACGTGGCGCTGCCCCTCTATTACCAGGGCATTTCGCGCCGCAAGCGCAACGCGCTGGCCCTCGAATACCTCGATCTGCTGGGGCTGAAGCAGTGGGCCTCGCACATGCCCAACGAGATGTCGGGCGGTCAGAAACAGCGCGTGGCCATCGCCCGGGCGCTCATCAACAAGCCGCAGATCATCCTGGCCGACGAACCTACGGGCGCCCTGGACAGCGCCACCTCGCAGGAGGTGATGAACCTGCTGCGCCGCGTCAACCTCGAAATGGGCATGACCATCATCTGCGTCACCCACGAGCAGGCCATCGCCGACCAGACCGACAAGATCATCCGGCTGCGCGACGGCATCATCGACTCGATCGCTCCGACCGGACTCGGACGATGAACCCCTTCCGATCCCGCACCGCCACAAGGCTATGAACGAACTTTTCCTGGAAATCTGGACCTCGGTGCGCCGCAACAGGCTGCGCACGTTCCTCACGGGCTTTTCCGTGGCCTGGGGCATCTTCATGCTGGTGATCCTGCTGGGATCGGGCAACGGGCTGAAGCACGGCGTGCTGGCCAACTTCGGCGGTTACGCCACCAACTCCATCGACCTCTACGGCGGCCGCACGTCCAAAGCCTGGATGGGCTATCAGCAAGGGCGGCGCATCCGCATGACCAACAGCGACATGGATATCCTCCGCCGCGAATTCCCCGAGATCGACCGGGTGGCCGCCAATTCGTGGTACGGCACCCGCACGATCGCCTATGGCGGCGAATTCGCCACCGCCTTTTTGCGCGGTTCGCTGCCCGGGATCGCCGGGATCGAGGGCGTGGAACTCTCGGCCGGCCGCTTCATCGACGACGAAGACATCCGACGCCGACGCAAGTCGATCGTCATCGACGAACCCATGCGGAGTCTGCTTTTCAAGGACGACGACCCGTTGGGCAAGGAGATCAAGGTGGGCAACTCGATATTCACGGTCGTCGGCATCCGGAAAGGCGACGCCCAGCGCAACAGCTCGTCGTGCTACATCCCGCTCACCACCGGACAGCTGCTCTTCAATGCCAACGACCCCGAAATCCACAACGCCATCGTCACCGTGCAGGGCATCGAGACCCGGCAGGCCATGGACGATTTCGAAAAGCGGCTGCTCAAACGTCTGGCGGTCGAACACCGCTTCGCCCCCGACGACCGGAGCGCCCTCTGGATCGACAACACCATGGAACGCTACCGCAGCATCATGGTCGTCTTCGGCGGCATCAATCTGTTCGTGTGGATCATCGGACTGGGCACGCTGCTGGCCGGCGTCGTCGGTGTGAGCAACATCATGCTGGTCACCATCACCGAACGCACCGCCGAATTCGGCATCCGCAAGGCGCTGGGAGCGCGGCCCGCCTCGATCACGCGCCTGATCCTCACCGAATCGGTCTGCATCACCGCCGCATTCGGCTACGTCGGGCTGGTGCTGGGCGTCACCGTCATGGAGGCCGTCGACCGCTATGTGGTCGCTCCGCAGCAGACATCGGGCGGCCCCTCGGTCTTCCTCGACCCCACCGTCGACCTGGGCATCGCCCTCGGCGCCACGATCGTGCTGGTCGTCGCCGGTCTGGTCGCCGGCTACGTCCCCGCCCGCCGGGCCGCCCGGCTCAAAACCATCGACGCATTGAGATACAATAAATAGCCGCCATGCAGTTTTTCGACATAGACCGCTGGAACGAAATCCGACAAACCATCTCCCGCAACCGCAAGCGCAGCATCATGACGGCGCTGGGCGTCTTCTGGGGGATCTTCATGCTCACCGCCATGCTCGGCGCCGGCATAGGTCTCGAACGCCTGTTCCGCCTGCAACTGGGCGACATGTCGACCAACACCGTCCTCATCCAGCCCCAGCAGACCTCCCTGCCCTACAAGGGCATGCCCAAAAACCGGTGGTGGCGACTCGATACGGGCGACGTCGAGGCCGTGCGCCGGCTCCCCGAGGTGCTCTACGCCTCGGCCGTCTACTGGGCCGGCGAGCAGCATTGCAGCCACCTCCAGCGCAAGGGCGACTATTCGCTCATGGGTTATTCGCCCGACTACCAGCGCATCAACCCCCAGAAGATCGCTTTCGGGCGCTTCATCAACCAGGTCGACATCGCCCGCAAGCGCAAGGTCTGCGTCATCGGCACCCAGGTCTGGAAAGACCTCTTCCCCGGCGGCGAAGACCCCACGGGCAAGGTCATCAAGGTCAACAGCTCCTATTTCACCGTCGCGGGCGTCATCCGCCGCCAAAGCACCGCCATGTCGTTCAGCGATCTCGAACGCACGGTCATCGTCCCCGTGACGCTGGCCCAGCAGCTTTTCGGCCGCGGCGACTATGTCCACATGCTCGCGCTGGCCGGGCGCAGCGACGTCCCCAGCGAGCAGGTCGAGCAGGCCTGCAAACGGGAGCTGTTCGCCCGCCACCTCATCGCCCCCGACGACCGCAAGGCCGCCTGGGTCATGGCCGTCGCCGAGATGTTCGACAAGATCCAGGGGCTGTTCCGGGGCATCGCCCTGCTCACCTGGATCGTGGGGCTGGGCACGCTGCTGGCCGGCATCGTCGGAGTGAGCAACATCATGCTGGTCACCATCAAGGAGCGCACGCAGGAGATCGGCATCCGCCGCGCACTCGGAGCGCCGCCCCGGGCCATCCTCTCGCAAATCCTCGCCGAGAGCTTCGTCCTCACCTTCGTCGCCGGCATCCTGGGCCTCGCGGCCGCGGTCGGGGTACTCTCGGCGGTCGATTCGATCTACTACCGGGCGGTCGTCGTGGCGCAGGAGGGGATCGACGTCTCGTGGCAGATTTCGTTCGCCACGGGCATCGCCGCCCTGCTGATCCTCGTCGCCGGCAGCCTCGTCGCCGGCATCATCCCTGCGCTGCGCGCCCTGAAGATCAAGGCCGTGGATGCCATAAGAGAAGAATAACGACAAAAAACCGCGATATTATGAAACGATTCCTCAAAATCCTCTGCGGCGTGCTTTTCGCCGCGCTGCTCGTCGGCACGTTCTGGTTCCTCTGGAAGAAGACCCGCCCCGTGAAAACGGTCTACGCCCTCGTGCAGCCGAGCGTCGACACGCTGCGCCAGTATGTCATCGCCACCGGCAAGGTCGAGCCGCGCGACGAAGTGGCTATCAAGCCGCAGATTTCGGGCATCGTCTCCGAAGTCTGCAAGGAGGCCGGCCAGAGCATACGCAAGGGCGACGTCATCGCCACGGTGAAGGTCGTGCCCGAAATGGGACAACTCTCCGGCGCCGAATCGCGCGTGGCGCTGGCCCGGCTTTCGCTCGCCCAGACCCGCCGCGAACACGACCGCACCGAGGCGCTGCATGCCAAGGGCGTCCTGTCCGACGAGGAGTGGGAACAGAGCCGCACCGCGCTCGCCAAGGCCGAAGAGGAGCTGCAGAACGCCTGCGAGAACCTCGAAATCGTGAAAAACGGCATCACCGGCCGCTACAAGGAGTTGAGCAACACGCAAATCCGCTCCACCATCGACGGCATGATCCTCGACGTGCCGATCAAGGTCGGCAACTCGGTGATCCAGGCCAACACCTTCAACGACGGCACCACCATCGCCACCGTGGCCGACATGACCGACATGCTTTTCCAGGGCAAGGTCGACGAAACCGACGTGGGCAAGCTCCGCGAGGGCATGCCCGTGCAGCTCACCATCGGCGCGCTGCAGGACGTGACTCTCGACGCCTCGCTCGAATACGTGGCCCCCAAGGCTACCGAGGACAACGGCGTCATCATGTTCGAGGTCAAGGCCGCCGTGCGCATCCCAGCCGACGTCTTCGTGCGGGCCGGCTACAGCGCCAACGCCAGCGTGGTGATCCAATGCCGCGAAGGGGTGCTGACCCTGCCCGAGAGCACCGTCGAATTCGAGGACGACAAAACCTATGTCCATGTGCTGACGAGTGCCGAAGAGGCCGAAGACCAGACTTTCGAACGCCGCGAGGTGACCATCGGTCTCTCCGACGGCATCCGCATCGAGATCGTCGAGGGCGTGACCGAAGCCGACCGCATCCGCGGCGAGAAGCAGGACACCAAGAACAAAAACGCTTGAGCATGAAACGCATCCTATCGACCCTGCTCCTCTGCCTGATGGCCGTCCGACTGCCGGCGCAGGGCCAAATCCCGGAACCTACCCCGACCGACACCCTCTGGTCGCTCGACGACTGCATCCGCCATGCCCAGCAGCACAACATCGAGGTGCAGCAGCGCGCCCTCGGCGTCGAACAGCGCAGCGTCGAACTCTCCACGGCCCGCTTCAGCCGCCTGCCCGACCTGAACGCCGGCATCGGCTACAACATCTCGTTCGGGCGCGGCACCTCGGCCGACAACACCCGCAAGACCGAGACGCTCCGCACCGGATCGTTCGACGTTTCGGCCTCCATGCCCCTGTTCCAGGGATTGCGCATCGACCGCCGGATCAAGGGGAGCAAACTCGACCTGGCCGCCGCCGTGCAAGACCTCGAACGGGCGCGCGAAGACGTGGCGGTCAACGTCATGACCCGCTACCTCGAAGTGCTCTACAACAAGGAACTGGTCGCCATCGCCGAGCGGCAGGCCGCATTGAGCGCCCGGCAGACGGCCCGCAGCCGCGAGCTGGTCGCCGCAGGCAAGCAGCCCGAATCGGCTCTCTACGAGAGTCTCGCCCTCGAAGCCAACGACCGGCTCGCCCTGACCCAGGCGCAAAACGACCTGAAGCTCGCGCTGCTCGACTTGAGCCAGACCCTCAACCGCGAGAGCGCCGCGGGATTCGACATCGTCGTCCCCGAGCTGGACAGCGTGGCCCTTTCGTCGCTCCGGCGGCTCGGTTCCGCCGAAGCGGTCTACGCCGAGGCCGTGCAGCAGCGTCCCCGCATCCTCTCCGAGCGGCTGCGGCTCGAAAGCGCCGAGAATGCCATACGCACCGCCCGCTCGGCGCTCTACCCCTCGCTCTATCTGCGCGGCGGCTACGGCACGGGCATCTACAGCACCCTGAACACGGATTTCTGGTCGCAGTTCGCCAAGAACAGCAACGAGTTCGTGGGGCTTTCGTTGAGCGTGCCGATCTTCAACCGCCGGGCCACGCGCAACGACATCCGCACCGCCAAACTCTCCATGCGCAGCCAGGAACTCGCGCTCCTCGATGCCGAACGCACCCTGCGCAAGGAGATCGAGCAGGCCTGGGCCAACGCCGACGCCGCCTATGCCAAATACCGCTCCGCCGAGCAGGCCCTCGCTGCCGCCCGCGTGGCATTCGACTACGAACAGCGCAAAATCGAGGCGGGGAGCTCCACGATCTTCGACTTCCACGACGCCAAGACCCGCATGGAGAAAGCCGAATCCCAGTCGGCCCAGGCCAAGTACGAATTCGTGTTCCGGCAAAAAATTCTCGACTTCTATCGGGGCGAACCGCTGACCCTGCGATAATTTCATTACTTTTGCAGCCGCGAAGGCTCCGGCGACCGGAGCCGGCGACGCTGCCATGGATTGGATCGACGACATACTCATCGAGCACTCGGCCCTGCAGGCCGTGGTCGTGCTTTCGCTCATCTCGGTGGTCGGCATCGGCCTGGGACGCATCCGGTTTTTCGGTGTCTCGCTCGGCGCCGCATTCATCTTCTTCGCCGGCATTCTGGCCGGCCACTTCGGACTGACGCTCGACCCGCAGATGCTGGCCTATGCCGAGAATTTCGGACTGGTGCTTTTCGTCTACGCGCTGGGGCTGCAGGTCGGGCCGGGATTCTTCAGTTCGTTGCGCAGCGACGGCGTGCGGCTGCTCGTGCCGTCGATCGCCGTCATCCTGCTCGGCACGGGCGCTGCCGTGGGGTTGAGCTATGCGTTCGACATCCCCATGCCCGACATGTCGGGCATCCTGTGCGGCGCCACCACCAACACGCCGGCCCTCGGTGCCGCGCAACAGACGCTCCAGCAGGCCGGCTACCCCGTCGGCGGCGCCGCGCTGGCCTGCGCCCTGACCTACCCGCTGGGCGTGGTGGGAGTCATCCTCGCCATCGTCTTCGTGCGGAAGTGCTTCGTGCGGCCCGCCGATCTGACCGGCCCCGACGCCGAACACCGGCGCAACGTCTTCATCGCCAGCTACCGGCTCACCAACCCCGCCCTGTTCGGCAAGAGTCTGCAGGATGTGGCCGCCGAGAGCCAGCGCCACTTCGTCGTCTCGCGTCTCTGGCGCGAGGGGCGGGTTTCGATCCCCACTTCCGACAAGACTTTCGAGCCGCACGACGTCGTGCTGGTCATCACCACTCCCGAGGAGGCCGACGCCCTGCGCCTGCTTTTCGGCGAACAGGAGCACAAGGACTGGAACCGCAAGAACATCGACTGGAACGCCGTCGACAACCAACTCATTTCGCAGCGCATTCTGGTCACACGGCCCGAGCTGAACGGCAAGAAGCTCTCGTCGCTGCGCCTGCGCAACGCCTACGGCATCAACATCAGCCGCGTCGACCGCTCGGGCGTGCAGCTGCTGGCCACGCCCGACCTGCGGCTGCAGTTGGGCGACCGCCTCACGGTAGTCGGCGAGGCCGAAGCGATCCGCAGCGTCGAAAAACGCGTGGGCAATGCCGTGAAGCACCTCGACGAACCCAATTTAGCCGCCGTTTTCATCGGGTTGATCCTCGGCCTGGCGCTCGGCAGCGTGCCCATCGCGCTCCCCGGCATCTCGGCGCCCGTCAAACTGGGGCTGGCCGGCGGCCCGATCATCGTGGGCATCCTCATCGGCACGTTCGGGCCGCGGCTCCACATGGTCACCTACACCACGCAGAGCGCCAACCTCATGCTGCGCGCCCTGGGGCTGTCGATGTACCTCGCCTGCCTGGGACTGGATGCCGGCGCCCGCTTCTTCGAGACGGTCATGCGGCCCGAAGGGGCGCTCTGGTTGGGGACGGGATTCCTGCTCACTTTCGTGCCGGTCGTCGTCGTGGCGTTCTTCGCCCTGCGGTTCCTGCACCTCGACTTCGGATCCACGGCCGGCCTGCTCTGCGGCAGCATGGCCAATCCCATGGCTTTAGGCTACGCCAACGAGACCATCGAGGGCGACAACCCCTCGGTCTCCTACGCCACGGTCTACCCGATCTGCATGTTCCTGCGCGTAATAGTCATTCAGGTCGTCCTGATGCTGACGCTATAGCAGCGGCTACACCGGGCCTCCCTTTCTTATTTTCTCGCTTCCTGTGCCGCCGGCATATTTTGCGCGGTTCGCATCGTTCGCATCCAGGCGCTCACGTCCTCGCCCGAGGGCGCCTGGTAAACCCGCAGTCCGAATTCGGGCAGCGCGCACACCATGTGTTCGAACACGGCGAGTTCCACCTGCACATAGTCGGCGAAATAGATCGAGGTCGTATAGAAATAAAGTTCGATCGGCACCCCCGTATCGGTAGGCGCCAGCATGCGCACGGCGAGCTTCATATCCTTGCGGGCCGGCGTCCGCTGCTGCAGATAGTTCTCCATGTAGGCCCGGAACACCGCCAGATTGGTCTGCCGGCGGCCGTTGATCGGCGGTTCGTGGGGTTCGATCCCCAGCGACGCATCGAATGCGGCATCTTCGCGTTCGGTACGCTCCAGCCACTCGGTCAGCAGGCGGATTTTGCGGAAGCGATCAAGCATTTCGGGCGTGCAAAAACGGATGCTCGTCACGTCGACCGGCACCGAGAGCATGATGCGCCGCCCGCCCGAGAGCTGCATGGCATGCCAGTTGACGAACGAGTCGCTCACCAGTTGATAGGGCGGCAGCGTCACGATCGTGTTGTCCCAGTTGCGGATTTTGACCGTAGAGAGCGACACCTCCTCCACGATGCCGTCGGCACCGAACTTGGGCACCGAAATCCAGTCGCCCACCTTGAGCATGTCGTTGGCCGAGAGCTGTATGCCCGACACGAAACCCAGAATGCTGTCGCGGAAAATCAACATCAGAATCGCCGCCGAAGCGCCCAGACTCGTCAGCAGCAGCGTCGGCGACTTGTCCATGAGGATCGAGATCGCCAGGATCGTGCAGATCAGCAGCGCGATGCCCTGCGCCGTCTGCCGCAGCCCCTTGATCGGCTTGTTCTGCCAGTTCGGACGCGCCGCCACGATGCCGAACGACGCATAGAGCAGGGCGCTGACCAGCCGGAACACCGACACGATGACATAGACCCGCATCAGACGCATCGCCAGCAGCTGCACTTCCGACCGCTCCTCGAACACCACCGGCAACACCGCAGCCAGCAGCACCGCGCTCAACACATGGCACCCGCACTTCAGCACCCGGGTGCTGAACAGCGTGTCGTCCCACTTCGCGCGCGTGCGCTCCACCACCTTGCGCACCAGCGGCACGACGCCCCACACGAGCAACAGGTCGACCAACGTCGCCGCCGCCACGACCAGTCCGAACGCCACCCACAAGTCCCAGCCTTCGTGCGCCGTCGATTCGACGCCCAACCCGTCGAGCAGCGCATCGGTCCATTTTTTCAGATGATGCCGCATACCGCAGCGCTCCGCAATTTCCGCGCCGCACGGACGGCCCGGGAATCATCATCCCGCAGAAAACTGCGCTACCCCGGACAGAAGTTTCAGAATTGCGGGCCGCTTTCGCGCGGCTGCCCCGCTTCGAAGCCCAGTTCGCGCATCCACTCGACCGTGGCGGGATCGACCAGATCGATCCGGTCGGCCCAGCGTTGCTGCTCGACCAGCATCTTGCGACGCTCGTCAAGGCTGCGGCGCAGCGGGAACGACGGACGAGGCAGCGCCGAACGCGCCTCCCGCTCGGAGGGACGGATGCGGCGGTCGAAGACGTCGCGCTGCGAGGGACGCCGAGCGCCCTCCCACCTGAACCCTTTCAGATAGAGTTCCCGTTCGGGCGGTATCTTGTCCATCGGATAGATCGAGTAGCGGGGTTCGTTGTACCACGACATGCGCACCACCTCCTGCTCGTCGACATAGAAGTTGATGCCGCCGCTCTCCACGAAGAACAGCCCCGTTACCTGGGGCGGCTCGCCGTCCTGGTTGTAGTAGAGGGTCTGCGCGTTGCCGTTCACGTTGTCGAGCCAGATTTCGTTGTCGCGGAAATAGGCCGTCATCTCCTTGCCGGCGATCTGGTTGTAGTGGATCGTGTCGAGCCGGCTCACCATCATCGGGCCGCCCACGAACTCGGCCCGCTCGATCCCGCCGCCGCGCGTGTAGACATCCATCACCTCCGAGGTGATCTGGTTCTGCGCGTTCCACAGCACCGGGTCGATATGGAGGTGGATCGTCGAATCGGCGCTCAACGCCGTGATCGAGTCGCAGACGCTCTGGAAGTCGGAACGGTAAATCCGCACGTTGCGGTAGCCTTTCATCAGGCGGTAGATGCTGTCGTGAACGGGCCGCAGCTCCAGACTGTCCATCGCTTCGGTCACCGCCGTACTGTCGGCGGCCCATTGCTTGTAGAGCAGGCGCAGCAGCGAATCCCGCTCGTCGGCATTGTGCGCCAGCCGGTCGTCGATCGCCCGCAGCGCCGCCGAATCCACCGGCAGGAGCTTCCCCTTGCGGGCGGCACGGGCCTGACGGGCGCGCAGCTTCGATTCGGCCTTGAGCCGGCGGGCGGTCAACCGTGCCTCCTCGCGCTCTTTCTGCGCCAGCAGCTTGGCCGTGGTCGCGGCCCGACGCCGGGCGGCGATTTCGTCCAGCAACTCCTTTTTGGCTGCCGCAGCAGCTTTCTTCCGGGCTTCTTTCGCTTTGCGGGCCTCCTCCTTGCGCAGTGCCTTGCGCTCGGCAGCAGACAGACGCACCGTATCGGCCGACGACGAATCGACCGCCCCGCCATGCCCCAGCGAATCGGCTGCGGCACCGACATGCAACGAGTCGGCTCCTAATCCGCGATCCGAAGAATCGGGTATTTCCGTACCCTCCTGCGCATCCGCCGCCGCACCGTCCGCGCGCACGGCAGCGCCGGAGCGCCCGCTTCCCGCCGAATCGCCCGCCGCAACGTCATCCGCCGCATCCCCGTCGCCGGACGATGCCGGAGCCGCCCGGTTTTCAGATGCGTCGAGATCGCCTTTTTTTTCGTCCTCCCACCGGATCGTATAGAGGAATATCGAGTCGGCCCGCATGAAAAGCGAATCGCCCTGCGAGAGGTCGTAGCTCACCAACGAGGGGTTGCGCGTGAGAAACGCATCGCCGGGTTCCTGCCAATATTCGCCATAGTCGGCGAACGCCAGCACTTGATGCGGCGCGTCGTCGAGCTGCATGTCGTGGCGCAGGATCACATGGTTCCTGGCCCGGTAGAAATCGATGCTGTCGCTCCACATCTCCTGCTCGCGGGTCAGCACATAGCCGTTGCGCGTCACCACATAGAGCGTGTCCGCCTTGCGGTATTCGCCCCGATCGGCATAGAGATAGTCGCCGTCGTGGCTCCAGATGTTGGTGCGGTCGAAAAAGTAGGCGTTGTCCGTCGCCATGTTGTAGACCACCGAATCGCCCTTGAGTTCGTAATCGTCGCTGCGCATTTCGACCTGCTCGACCGCCGCCAGCTCCTTGGTGTCGGCATAGTAGTAGCCGCGCACCGATTCGAGCACGTTGTCGCGGTTGGTCAGCACGCCACCGTCGCCGAACTGGCCGATATTCTCCTTGGTGTCGAACAGAAACCGGTAGGTGTAGAGCGTGGCATCGCCGTCGACGACCTTCACGATGTCGGAATAGACCCGTGCCTGGTTGATTTCGCCGTTGTAGTCGGCGCGGTCGCCGTAGATGTAGGTCGTGTTCTTGTTGATGAGCACGTTGCCGAAGAATTCGATCCGCTTGTCCGAGTAGCGCACGGCGCTGTCGCACGTGATGACCGCCCCGTTGTGCTGCGCGGCGAAGTTGCCCACCAGAAAGATCACCGAATCGCCCGGCGCCACCGGCCCCGAAAGGTCGGACTTCAGGTCTATGATCTTCGTGTCGCCGCCGTTGGCGAAAATCGCCCCGCAAGCCGCCAGACACGCCGCTATGGTAAGAATCCGCCGCACGACGCTACTTCACCCAATGGTCGTTTTCGAATTCGCCCGTGCGGAACTCGGGGTCGATATACACATACATGGCGTCGATCTTCCGGGTGAGCCACTCGCGGAACACCCGCTCCTGCTTGGCTTCGAGCGCCATCTCCTCCAGTCGGAGGTAGTCCTCCTCGAGCGAGGCCTTGTGCGTGGGGATGATCTCTATGAGTTTCACCACCTTGGCCATCTGGTTGCCCAGCATGTCTTCGGTCAGGAAGGCTTCGGATATCTGCCCCGGCTTGAGTTTCATCAGGGCGTTGTAGTCGTCCAGACTCTTGAAGCGGCCGAAATCCTCGCGCAGGAACTTGGTCACCGTCAGCTTGGGATTCGTGGCGTTGTAGTAGCTCATGATGTCGCTGTTCGACACCACGCCGCCGTTCATCTTCGACCCCTTGTCGTCGGAGTGGAGCAGCGCCGCCCGCTCGAAGGTGATCGAGTCGCTGCGGATCAGTTTCACCAGGCTGTCCAGCGTCGTGAGCGACGCGGTCTGCTCCTCGACCGTGTAGATCGGGCGCAGGAGGATGTGGCGGAAGTGATAGTACTCGCCCTGCTTGTCGATGAGCTGGATGATGTGGAACCCGAACTGCGACTCCACCACCTCCGAGATCTGCCCGGGCCGCAGCTTTTCGAGCGCGGCGCCGAACGACGGATCGAGTTCCACCAGACGCGAGGGCTGCATCTCGCCGCCGCGCATCATCGTCCCGGGATCCTGCGAATACATGCGGGCCAGGTTCTCGAACTTGGCGTTGCCCGTGATGGCGCGTTCGCGCATGTCCAACAGCCGCTCGCGCGTGCGCTGCTTGGCCTCGGTCATCGACTTGGGAAACTTGGTGATCTGCGCATATACATACTGCTCGGCTACGGTGGGCAGGCTGTCGCGCGACAGCGACTTGTAGAACCGCTCCACCTCGCCCGGCACGATCGTCACCTTGCCCGTCACCGTGCGCTGCATCTCGTTGGCATACTCCTGCTCCTCGTAGCGCTGGCGCATCATCTCGCGGATGCTGAATACGGGCATGTGCTGCTTGGCTTCGAGCTGCGCCAGCGACCCTTCCCGGGCGATGAGGCCCTGCAGCTGCTCCTCCACGGCCGAGAGAATGGCGCCGTCGTTGACCTTCACCGAGTCGATCTGCGCCTGGTTGAAGAGCAGTTTCTGCGTCATCAGCGCCTCCAGCGCCTCGTTCTGCGGATCGCGGTCGGAGGTGTAGCCCTCCTGGCGGCGCTGCTGCACGAGCATGCGGGCATATTCGTCCACCTCCGAATAGAGGATCGACGAACCGCCCACCACGGCGACCACCTTGTCGAGCATCACCTGCCTTTTCTGCGCCGCGACGCCCATGCACACGAGCGCGCACGCCGCGAAGACCACACTTTTCCTGAACATGCGATATGACTTTTAATCTTCGGCTTTCTCCGTCGAACGGTTCTTGAATATCTTCGCCTCGCCGCTCTCGATGGCCTCGCGGTAGAGTTCCTCCTCGTGACGGCGGATCGCCTCGCTCTGGCGCTGGTTGAGCAGGATGCGGCGGATCGTCGGCCGCAACCGCTCGATCGGAGCCGCGTCGCCCTCGCGCCGCACGGCGTCGATCTGGAAGAAGTAGTGCGACCGGATGTCGCGCATCTCCTGCACCGCGGTCGACGCCAGCACCGAATTATAACTCTGCGACTGCAGGGTCGGCAGGTAGTCCAGGAACTCCGAGAAATCCGTCCACTGCTCCCGGAAGTTGGTCACCGTGAAGTTATTCTTCACGCACATGTCGCGGAAATCGTGCTGGTCGGCCACCGACTTCGAGGCCATCGCCTCCTTGAGGCGGCGCGCCTGCCGATACTCTTCGGGAAAGCGCACGATCCGCCCCTTGACCATCGGACGGTCGAGCCGGAAATCGTTCTTGTGGGTCTTGTAATACGCCGCGATCGCCTCCTCGGTGATCGTGGTGTCCACTCCCTTGTTCACATAGTGCTGCTCCAGCTTGCGGATCAGCAGGGCCTGACGATACTCCTCGACCATCCTGTCGATGTCAGCTTCCGACGAAGAGAACAGCACCCCCGCTTCCTGCAGCTTCAGCTGCTTGCGCACCCAGCGCTCCACATACATGTCGAGGAACGCCACGCTGTCGGCGCCCGACATCTTCTTGGGCACCACCGACTGCACGTCGCGCTGGCGCAACTCCTTGCCGCCGGCACGTGCCAGCACGGCATCGTTCGAAAGGTAACTCGGCAGCTCCTGACATCCCGTCAGCAAAACGACCGCCGCCATCGCTATGTTTCTTATCGTCTGTTTCATCTCGACAAAGATAGGGTTTTTACCCGAAACTAACGCAGTTTCGGTCTCTTTATTACGCGGTTTCCTCTTTTTTCCGCTCTTGGTTCATCCGACGCAACGTGCGCGCCGCCATCCAGGCCGACAGCACCGTGACGACCACGGCGCCCGCATAGACGATCCGGTAAACCGTACGGTCGTCCACCAGCTCGGCAAGCGTCGCCTCGCCATAGCCCGTCAGCAGCAGCAGATAGGCCACCGCATTGTTGAGCGCGTGCAGGATCATCGTGGCCCACAGCGAGTCGGTCACGATGTAGACGTAGCCCAGAATCAGCCCGATCACGAACGCATTGACCACCAGCACCGGCTGCAGATGCAGCACCCCGAAAAAGAGCGCCGACACCAGCCACGCCGCGATCGCCCCGTAGCGGTCGCGCAACGCCCCCAGCACCACGCCGCGGCACAGCAGCTCTTCGAGCACGGGAGCCGCCGCCACCAGCATCGCCAGCGCCCAGCCGCCGCGGCCGAACGCATACGGCTTCGGTGCGGGCAGCAGCGACAGCAGGGGTTCGCACACCGCGCTCACCGCCAGCATGAAGACGAACGCCCACAGCAGCAGCATGGGATTCAGCCCGCGGGTCGAGAAGCGCCCGATCGGGCCTGTGCCGCCGCGCACATGTCTGTACCACAGCACCATGAAATAGGCCGGCACCATCGCCAGCAGGTAGACTGCCGCCATATAGCGCCCCTGCAGCAACGGATCGTCGGCCGCCGGTTCGCCCCCCAATACCGCCGTCACGAACGATACCGCCAGCGACGCCACGATCTGCATGCCCAGCACGATGCCCAGCATGGCCAGCAGGTCGCCCGCCGAGGGAAACGGTTTGCGCCCGACCGGCATCTCCGGCCGGCTTTCGGTTCGCTCCGTCGCGGCTTCGGCTTCGGGCAGGGATCTGTTTTTTTCGGTCATCGGTCGCATCGAATCGTTTTTTGACGTCCCAAAGGTAATCAATTTTCGGCAACGGTTGCGGATTTCGATTTAATTTCACTAAATTTGTCCGCTTATAAACCCATCCGAACATGGCAAAAGTTATCGCATTAGCCAATCAGAAAGGTGGCGTGGGCAAAACCACCACGGCCATCAACCTTGCCGCATCGCTGGCCCTGCTGGGGCAGAAAGTGCTGCTGCTCGACGCCGATCCCCAGGCCAACGCCACCTCGGGACTGGGTTTCGACATCGATCTGGAGGGCATCTACGAGTGCATCGCAGGTACGCGCCAGGCCTCGGAAGTGATCCTCGAAAGCCCCGACGTGAAGAACCTTTGGGTGCTCCCCTCGTCGATCGACCTGGTAGCCGCCGACGCCGAGCTGCCCAAGATGGAGGATGCCCACCATGTCCTCAAGCGCATCGTCGATTCGGTGCGCGAGCGGTTCGACTACATCTTCATCGACTGTTCGCCCTCGCTGGGCTACACCACGGTCAACATCCTCACGGCGGCCGACACGGTGCTCATCCCCGTGCAATGCGAATACCTCGCCCTCGAAGGGCTTTCGAAGCTCCTGGCCACGATCCGCAAGGTCAAGAGTTCGCTCAACCCCTCGCTCGAAATCGAAGGGTTCCTGCTGACCATGTACATGCGCAACCGCCTCAACAACCAGGTGGTCACCGAGGTGCGCGACCACTTCGGCGCCCTGACCTACGAGACGGTCATCCTGCGCAACATCCGCCTGGGCGAGGCCCCCTCGCACGGCAAGCCCATCGTCCTCTACGATGCGACGGCCTCCGGCGCCGAGAACTACTTGAGTCTGGCACGGGAATTTCTCAAACGCAACAAGAAAAACTGATCCATGAAACAGCAGAAAGGTTTAGGTCGCGGTCTGGACGCCATCTTCGGCGCCGATTCGCTCGACACGCTCGACGCCCGTCTCAAACCCATGAGCCGCATGGCCGAGATCGAGATCGCCGACATCATCCCCAACCCCACGCAGCCCCGCACGCAGTTCGACGAGGAGGCGCTCGACGAGCTGGCCGACTCGATCCGCCAGCTGGGCGTCATCCAGCCCGTCACGGTCAAGAAGTCGGACAACGGCAAATACGTCATCATCAGCGGCGAACGTCGCTGGCGCGCCGCGCAGCGGGCCGATCTGAAGACCCTGCCCGCCTACATCCGCGAGGTCGACGACGAGAACCTCCACGCCATGGCCCTCGTGGAGAACATCCAGCGTCAGGACCTCAATGCCATCGAAATCGCGCTGGGCATGCAGCGTCTTCTGGACGAGTGCCACCTCACGCAGGACGCCCTTTCCGAGAAAGTGGGCAAGAAACGTTCGTCGGTGTCGAACTACCTGCGTCTGCTGAAACTTCCCGACCAGGTGCAGCTGGCGCTCAAGGAGGGCCTGATCTCCATGGGCCACGCCAAGGCCATCGCCGGCGCTCCCGAAGAGGAGCAGTTGCGCGTGCTGAAGAAGTGCGTCCGCAAATCGCTCTCCGTGCGTCAGGCCGAGGAGCTGGTGCGTTCGCTCTCCGAACAGCCGACGCCGGCCGCCCCCGCCGAGGACGAGGAGTATCCCGAAAGCTACTCGCGGTTGGTGGAGCAGCTCGAAAAGTTCTTCTCGCAGGAGATCGCCATCAAGCGCTCCAAGAACGGCGGCGGCAAGATCACCATCGGCTTCGCCGACGACAAGGATATCGAGCGGTTCATCGAGCGTTTCAACTCCCGTTCCTGAACCCGCATGGCCCGAATCCGGAACCGATTGTTACTGCTCCTCGCCGCGCTCTGCGTAGCCTCCACGGCCGACGCCCAGCTGCGGCGCGGTGCGCGTACGGTCGTACGCGGCGGCATGACTCCCCGACCGGATTCCCTGCGCATGCGGGCCGACTCGCTCGCCGAGTCGGCTTTCGCCGCTTCGCTCGATTCGCTGTTCGACGCCGAGTTCCGCGCCGACTCGATCCGCGTGGCCCTGCTCCGCACCGACGATCGCCGTACCCTCGACTCGCTGGCCGCCGCCCGCGCCGAACAGCCCGACGCTCCCCGGATCGACACCGCCCGACGGCAGGTTTTCCGCAAGGGGTGGTTCATGAACGACTCCATGTCGCTGTCCAAGGTGTGCTGGATTTCGACCGTCGTGCCCGGCTACGGCCAGATCTACAACAAGCAGTACTGGAAACTCCCGATCCTCTACGGCACCGTGGGCGCCGGGCTGGCGCTCTTCATCCACGAGAACAACGCCTACCGTCCTCTCAAGCGGCAGTACGACGCCGTCACCGACCGGAGTCTGGTGCGCACGCCCGAGCTGAACGCCCTGCAGGACAGGATGATCCGCAGCAACACGCGCCGCCAGATCTATTTAGGGCTGACCATCGCCTCCTACGTCTATTTCATCGGCGACGCCGCGGTCAACTACTCCACCAACGACGTCTCCCACGTCAAGAAAGCCACCACTCTGGCCTGCATCTTCCCCGGTGCGGGGCAGGTCTACAACAAAAGCTACTGGAAAGTGCCCTTCGTCGTGGGCGGCTTCGCGTCGATGATCTACTGCATCGACTGGAACAACCGCGGCTACCAGCGTTTCAAGAAAGCCTACGCCCTGCTGGCCGACTACAACCTGCATCCCGAGAACTACCCCGACGGCCCGACCGACGAGTTCCACGGACGCTATTCGGCCGATTTCCTGCGCAACCTGCGCAACAACAACCGCCGCAACCGCGACCTGTGCATCATCATCACCGGCGCGCTCTACATCCTGCAAATCGTCGATGCCCACGTCGATGCCCACTTGAAAGACTACGATATTTCCGACGACCTCTCGATGAATCTGGAGCCGTTGGTCGATTATACCTACGTGCCGACCCTGCGAGGCAACCGCCCCGTATTCGGATTCAATTTAAGCCTCAATTTCTGATTCGATGAAATACACCGTTCTCCTGTTGGCTTCGCTGGTTCTGGCCGGTTCGCCCGCGTTCGCAGCCGAGCGAAGTCCCCGCAAAAAAAACCAGCCGACGCAAACCGACGCCTACTACGCCGCCTACGAAGCGGAACAGGCGGCGGCCATAGCCGCCGCAGTCGCCGCCGCCCTCGGCACCGATTCGCAACCGGCGGCCGATGCCGACGCCCCGGAACCCGACGACCCCGCGCCGGTCAACGACATCACGCTGGGACTGACGGCGGTGCAGGCCGATTCGCTGCTGGCCGTGTGGAACGAACGGCTGCACAACGATTCGTTCACCGACTTCTTCGACCGCTACATCGGGGTGGACAGCCTGCTCGACTATGCCGACAACACGACGCCCGATTCGCTCTACGCCGGACGGCTGCGCGCGCTGGCATCGCCCATTCCGCTGGCCTACAACGAGATAGTCAAGGACCGAATCCACCTCTACGTCGGCAAACAACGCGAACTGACCTCGCGCATCTTGGGCAAATCGCAATACTACTTCCCATTCATCGAGGAGGAGCTCATCAAGGCCGACCTGCCCATCGAACTGCGGGCCATGCCCATTATCGAATCGGCCCTGATTTCCACCGCCACCTCGCGCGCGGGAGCCGTCGGGCTGTGGCAGTTCATACCCAGCACCGGCAAGAACTACGGACTCGAAATCAATTCGCTGGTCGATGAACGCCGCGACCCGCTCCGCTCGACGCAGGCCGCCGTGCGCTATCTGCGCGACCTCTACAACCTCTACGGCGACTGGACGCTGGCCATTGCCGCCTAC
>CAYSJF010000002.1:0-63410 GCA_964431265.1 uncultured Alistipes sp.
CATTGGGGTCGACCATGCCGCACCCCATGATTTCGAGCCACCCCGTGCCCTTGCACACCTGGCACCCCTTGCCGCCGCAAAGGTTGCACGACACGTCGACCTCGGCCGACGGCTCGGTGAAGGGGAAGTACGACGGCCGCATGCGGATGGCGGTCTGTTCACCGAAGATCTCCTTGGCGAAGTAGAGCAGCGACTGTTTCATGTCGGCGAACGAAACGCCCTCGTCGATGTAGAGGCCCTCGATCTGGTGGAAGATGCAGTGGGCGCGGTAGGAGATCGCCTCGTTGCGGAAGACGCGGCCCGGGCAGATGACGCGGATGGGCGGCTTCTGCCGCTCCATGGTGCGCACCTGGATCGACGAGGTATGGGTGCGCAGCAGGATGTCGGGGTCTTTCTCGATGAAGAACGTGTCCTGCATGTCGCGCGCCGGGTGTTCGGGCGGGAAGTTGAGCGCCGAGAAGACATGCCAGTCATCCTCGATTTCGGGACCTTCGGCCACGGTATAGCCCAACCGCGAAAAGACTTCGACGATCCGGTTCTTCACCAACGAAATGGGGTGTCGCGAACCCAGCTCCCCGGAGTCGCCGGGGCGGGTCAGGTCGCCCGACGAGGCCGACGACGCATCGGCCGCCGCGTGCTGCAGCTCCTCGCGCAGGGCGTTGATGCGCGACGTGGCTTCGTTCTTCAGGCGGTTGAGCTGCTGGCCCAATTCGCGCTTCAGCTCGGGCGCCACCGTCTTGAACTCCTCCATCAGAGCGGTCAGTTCGCCTTTTTTGCCCAGGATGCGGATGCGGAACTCCTCGATCTCGGACGCGGCTTTGGGTTTGAACTCTTCGACCCGTCGCAGAAGTTCGTTGATTTTGTCGGTCATATTTTGAATGTTTATCCTTTTTCCCTACTTTTGGCAGATGCCTTTAATGTGCAAAGTTAGAAAAATTTCACGATTCATCATTCATTATTCGCATAGTTTGTGCCGACCCCGCCTCCGAATGCGCGACATGCGACGCGCGGAACGGCACCTCCCCGCCCCTAAAATCCGCCCCATGCACCGCCTCGTACTCCTGTTCTGCTGCACCCTCGTTCTCTTCGGCCCGCTTCGGGCGCAAGAGCGGCCTCGCGCCGACTCCCTGCGCCGCGGCGTGGGCGTGGTGATGAGCGGCGGCGGCGCCAAGGGTCTCTACCACATCGGCGTGCTGGAAGCGCTCGAAGAGGCCGGCGTGCCGATCGACTGCGTGGCGGGCACGTCGATGGGGTCGATCGTGGCGGCGATGTACGCTGCGGGTTACTCGCCGGCCGAGATGCGCGCGATCGTCTCATCGGGCGTGGTCAAAGAGTGGGTTTCGGGCCGCATCGACCCCACGCGCTACATGTCCTACTACCGCCAGATGCGCGACAAGCCCTCGGTGGTCAATTTCCGTTTCGACCTGGCTGCCCCCACGCGCAAATTCCGCGCTCCGCGCAACCTGATCTCCTCGACGCAGATCGACATGGCGTTCGCCGAGCTGTTCGCCCCGGCGACGGCCGCGGCGCACGGCGATTTCGACCGGCTGATGGTGCCGTTTCTCTGCGTGGCGAGCGACATGAACCACCGCACACCCGTGGTGCTGCGCGGCGGCGACCTGGGCGGTGCGGTGCGGTCGTCGATGTCGATTCCGCTGGTTTTCAAACCCATGAAACGCGATTCGATGTTGCTCTACGACGGCGGCATCTTCGACAATTTCCCCTGGCGGCCGCTCGACGAACGGTTCGCACCGGCGCTCATCGTCGGTTCGATCTGCACCGGAGGCAACACGCCGCCCAGCGAAAACAGCAGCCTGATGGATCAGGCCTTCATGCTGGCCATGCAGGAGACCGACTATACGCTGCCGGCCGACCGCAGCGTGACGATCCGCCGCAGCGTGGCGGCGGGCATGCTCGATTTCGACCAGGCCGACGCGATCATGGACGCCGGCTATGCCGACGCCCGAGAGGCCCTGCCGCAGATTCTCGAACGTATCGCCGAGCGCCGCACGCCCGACGAATATGCGGCCCGCCGCCGGGCGTTCCGCGCCCAATGTCCGCCGCTGGAGTTCGGCGACTACCGAATCGAAGGGCTGACCGACGCCCAAAGCGCCTATATCCGCGATCTGGCGCACCTCGACCGCCGCACCGGCGACCGGCAGCACCGTCCGGACTTCGCGCAGCTGCGCGACAACCTCTACGGGGTGCTGGTCGACGGCGATTTCACCATGGATTTCCCCCGGGTGCGCTACGACTCGCTGCAAGGCTGCTACTCGTTCGGGGCGCACTTCGACACCAAGCCCAATTTCAAGCTCACGGTCGGCGGCAACGCCTCGTCGACGGCTTTCAACCAGGTCTACATCGGCATGGAGTACCGGACCGTGGGCCGGGCGGCGCAGCAGTTGGGTCTGGATCTCTACCTCGGCCCGCTCTACACCTGGGGCACGATCGGCGGCCGCACCGACTTCCACGTCCGCAAGCCGCTCTTTCTGAACTATGCCTACAACTTCTCGGTGAGCGACTTCCGCCGCGGCGCATTCGGCCGGCTGACCCGGATCGACAACACCGTTCCGGTCAAGGAGAGCGAGCTGTTCCTTTCGATAGGCGCGGGCATGGCCCTTACGCGCCGCAGCGTACTCATGCTGCAGGCCGACGGCGGCCACATCAATTACCGCTACGACCCGACCTCCCCGACGGCCGGGGATACCGATCACACGCGCTTCACCTACCTCGGCGTGAAGGCCGAGGCGGTGCGCAACACCCTCGACAAGCCGCTCTATCCGCGCAAGGGCACCGAACTGAAGCTCTCGGCGATCTACATCTATGGCAGCGACAAATTCAGACCGGCGGAAAGCGACCGCTTCGTGAGCAAAACCCCGCGCCGATGGTTCGGAGGGCGATTTTCGTGGGACATCTACTTCGACATGCCGGCCTGCCGGTGGTTCTCGCTGGGGCTGAATGTCGACGCCGTCATCACCGACCTGCCCGACTTCACGACCCCCGCAGCCACCTGCATGGCGATGCCGGTCTATGCGCCGGTCGCCCATGCGCGGATGATCTGCATGCCCGATTTCCGGGCCAAACGCTTCGTGGCGGGCGGTGCGATGCCGACGTTCGACCTGATGCCCAACTTTTTCTTCCGCACGGGCTTCTACGCCATGTATCGCGAACGCCACGCCCCGCTTTCGCCGAAAGCCGGGGCCGACGAGCGGTGGCACTACATCGCCGAAGCGTCGTTGGTCTACCGCACGCCGCTGGGGCCGGTGAGCCTCGCAGCGACGAAATACGACCTCGACGGGTGGAAAAACATCTATCTGACGTTCAACTTCGGCTATGCGATCTTCGCGCCTAAAGGTACATTCTATTAAACCCCTATCCTATTTATATATATCGTACTCTTTTTTCGTCGTCGGCCGGCGGCAGCGGGGCGGGCACGAAATCGGAATAGCCCAGCGCCACGACGCAGAAAGGGGCGCACCCCTCGGGCAGGGGCAGGAAACTCCGCAGGAAGTCGGCGGCCGATTCGCCGTGGGGCGCATCCTTGAGCCGGGGCCGGCCGTCGACATGCACCCAGCACGAAGCCAGCCCCTCGTCGACGCAAGCCAGCTGCAGAAGCGTAGCCGCTATGGCGCAGTTCTCGCGCCAGAGGTCGGTAGCAACGGTGTCGCCCGCAACGACCACGGCGACGGGCGCTCCTTTCAGAAAGGCGGCGCCATAGTCGCGCATGTCGGCCATGCGGGCGATCAGGGCGGGGTCGTCGACCGCCAAAAAATGCGACGAACGGCTGTTGCGCGACGACGGGGCCGCAAGAGCGGCATCCAATATGCGGGCGACCGTTCCGCGCGGCACGGGGCGCGGCTCGAACTTGCGGATCGAGCGGCGCCGGGCGATGATCTCTTTGAACTCCATATCCGATCGGGTTTTTGTTGCGCTTTTTGCAAAGATATGATTAAGCTGAATGTAAAATGCAAAATTTTTTGCATTTTTGCCGAAGCGAAGTATCTTCGGCGGAGCCAAAGATACTGAAAAAAGAGTATATTCGAATGGCGAAAAATCATCTCTCCATGGACAAAAACTACCGTTTCACCATAGCTCTGATCTACGATTTCGACGGCACGCTGGCGCCGGGCAACATGCAGGAGTACGACTTCATCCCCGCCGTGGGCAAGAGCAACAAGGAGTTCTGGACGGAGGCCAACTCGCTGGCCGAGGAACAGGACGCCGACATGGTGCTCACCTACATGGCCCGCATGATCCAGAGCGCCCGCTCGAAGGGGCTGTCGTTGCGGCGCGAGGCGTTCCAGGAGTCGGGCCGCAAGGTCGCGCTTTTCCGCGGAGTGAAGGAGTGGTTTTCCCGCATCAACCGCTACGGCGAGCGGAAAGGCATCCGCATCCTCCACTACATCAACTCGTCGGGCCTCAAGGAGATTATCGAGGGCACCGAAATCGCCCGGGAATTCCGCAAGATCTACGCCTGCTCGTTCCTCTACGACGTCGACGGCATTGCCTACTGGCCCGCCGTGGCGGTCAACTACACCAACAAGACGCAGTTCATCTTCAAGATCAACAAGGGCGTCGAATCGGTGTCGGACTCCACGCAGGTGAACCGCTACATCCCCGAAAACGAGCGTCCGGTGCCGTTCAGCCGCATGATCTACGTGGGCGACGGGACGACCGACATCCCCTGCATGCGTCTGGTGAAGAACTACGGCGGCCACTCCATAGCGGTCTACAATCCCGAGCAAAAGGGGGCGCACAAAGACATGATCTCGCTCATTCAGGACAACCGCGTCAACCACGTCTGCCCGGCCGACTACACCGAGGGTTCGGAGATGGACACGCTGGTGAAGAGGATCATCGACAAGATCGATCTCGACGAGACGCTCGAACGACGCGAAGCGGTATTATGACCCCGGCATCGGGAGCAGCCTCGAAATGCGCTCTCGGGGCGATTTTGCAAAAAATATGCAAATAAATCGTCCGATTTTTCCGGGGGGGGGTAATTGTATTATATTTGTCGTCGGAACCTATAAAAATCCGAACCATGAAGCAACTTTCATTCCTGCTCTTCCTGCTGCTGACGGCGCTTCCGACCCTCTTGCCGGCCCAGGAGCAAATGCTCGTCATCCCGAAACATGAGCCTTTCGTGCGACAGCACGAATTCCGTCTGACCGCGGGCGCCTATCCGCTCATCCCTTACATGGATCGGTGGACGAGCTGCGGCGATCAGGATTTTTCGTTCGACCGGCTTCACCGTGGAGCGGTCTTGGCAAGCGGATCGTGGTCGCTCGCCTACGACTATCGGTTCACCAAGTGGTTCGACCTGGGTGCCGTGGTCAACTACTACGGAGAGTACAGCAAGCTCTACGGCAGCCACGACTGGACGCTCGTCGGCCACGACCGCACCCACTACATCTCCGTCATGCCCGTCGTGCGGTTCACCTGGCTCAACCGCAAGTGGGTGCGCATGTACTCGTCGACGGGGCTGGGCCTGACGATGGAATACGGCGAGTATGGCCCCGACAGCTCGTACCGCGACCTGCTGGTCGCCTTTCAGTTCACGCCCATAGGCATCTCGGTCGGCCGTTCGCTGTTCGGGTTCGCCGAAGTGGGCGTAGGCGTACAGGGTGCGCTGATGATAGGCATAGGATATAAGTTCAATCCGAAAAACAAATCGACGAAATGAAACGGATATCACTCCTGCTGGCGGCATTCGTCGCCATGGCAGCCTGCACGATCGAAGAGGCCGAGTATTTCGAGCCGACCGACCACGGTTTCCGCATGTTCCTGTATGCCAACCGCTATCTCTCGAACGAGGCGGCCGTGGCGGCGCGCGTGATGCTGTTCAGCGCCTACTACTCGGCTCCCGAGGAGGAGCGCGAAATGCTGCACGACCGCTATTTCTACTCTTCGCGCATCGTCAGCTCGGGCAACGAATGGCGCATCATCGACAGCGGCCGCGAATTGGTGATCCGCACCGACGGACAGCCGCTGTCGACGGCGGGGGCGACGTGGAAATACGCCTACTCGTTCCGCAACTATTCGGGCGACGACCTGCCGACGATCACCTGCCGCTCTTCCGAGACGGCCTATGACCTCCACCTGCCCGACGGCGGCGGCGAGCTGTCGTTCACGACCGCCTACTACAGCCAACCGCAGAACGACGGCACGGCGCTCTACTGGTGCGAGCTGCAGTTCGACGGTCGGGGCGAATGCTCCGTATCCAACGACTACGACTTCGAAAAGGTCGCCTACGAGATCGTCGAACCTTTGGTATACGAGTCGAACCACGAGCAAGGGTTCGGGCGCGGAACCATGCAGCTGACGGCTCAAGTCGCCGGCGACTCGCTCGAAGCCCGAGCCGAATACGAATCCGACCGCGACGTATGGATCTCTTGCGGCAGTCATAAGAAACGATATGGATATTGATCGCATGGAAATCGTATTCGCCACCAACAACGCCCACAAATTGAGCGAAGTGCAGGCCGTTTTGGGCGACGGTTTCCGCCTCCTCACGCCGCGCGACTGCGGCGTGACGGAAGAGATTCCCGAAACGCAGGAGACTCTGGAGGGCAACGCCCTGCAGAAAGCCCGCTATCTCCACGAGCGCACGGGCCTCGACTGCTTCGCCGACGACACGGGGCTGGAGGTCGCGGCGTTGGGGGGCGCACCGGGCGTCCATTCGGCCCGTTATGCCACCGACGGCCACGACTTCGCGGCCAACAACCGCCTGCTGCTCAAGAATCTCGCCGGGCAGGAGAACCGCCGGGCACGTTTCCGCACCGTGGTGGCGTTGATCCTCGGGGGCGAGGAGCACCTTTTCGAGGGGATTGTCGAGGGGCGCATCGTCGACGCCCAGCGCGGCGGCGAGGGCTTCGGCTACGACCCGCTTTTCATCCCCGAAGGCTGCGACAAGACTTTCGCCGAGATGAGCGCCGAGGAGAAAAACGCCGTGTCGCACCGCGGCCGTGCCATCCGCAAGCTGGCGGCCTATTTGCACGCGACGAATAAATAAGGTATCTTTGCCGCCGCATCGAATATGTGCAAGAATTCCATGGAATCGAAAATCTACGAAAAGGAAGAACGTTTCGACCCCGCCGCGGTCGAGGCGCTTCGGCACCACTACACCGAGATTCTGCGGCTGCTGGGCGAAGACCCCGCGCGCGAGGGGCTGACCAAGACCCCCGAGCGGGTGGCCAAGGCGATGGCGTTCCTCACCAAGGGTTACAACGAAGACCCGCAGGAGATTCTCTGTTCGGCGATGTTCCGCGAGGAGTACAAGCAGATGGTGCTCGTGAAGGATATCGAACTCTACTCGCTCTGCGAACACCACATGCTGCCGTTCTACGGCAAGGCCCACGTGGCCTACATTCCCAACGGACATATCACGGGGCTTTCGAAGATCGCCCGCGTGGTGGAATGCTTCGCGCGGCGTCTGCAGGTGCAGGAGCGGCTGACGGTGCAAATCCGCGACTGCATCCAGCAAGCGCTCGAACCGTTAGGCGTGGCGGTGGTGATCGAGGCCAACCACATGTGCATGCAGATGCGCGGGGTGGAGAAACAAGGCTCGGCGACCACGACGTCGGCTTTCACGGGCGTATTCCTGTCGGATCACCGCACCCGCGAAGAGTTCATGGCGCTCATTTCGCACTCCTACAGATAAAACCGACGCATCGGATCTCCAGGTCGGGCACGACCGCAGCACCGCCGGCACAGCGCGGTACGTCGGGAATTTCTTCCGTCACGCCGCGCGACTGCGGCTTCAGGCGGCGGCATACGATCCGATCGGCGGACTATTCGTTCCGGCGCTCCTCGCAAGGGGCGCCGGATTCGTTTTTTTCGTTGTCCGTGCGGGTTTTTCGGGGTCGCGGCGGCGTTGCGGAACGGAATTTGAACCGCTCGCCGCGACAGCAAACCAAAAATCAGAAAACCATGACCGTCAAAACCATCCACTACCTTGCGATCGCGCTGCTCGCCGCGGCGATCTGCTCGTGCCAGAAAGACCCCTCGACGTCGGATCTGCACCGCGACTATCTGGTCTACACCGACCGCGACACCGAAGTCGACTTCGCGGCGTTCGGCACCTACTACATCCCCGACAGCATCCTGCTGATCGGCAACAACAAGAAAACCGAGTACCGCAAAGACCCCGACGCCCTGGAAATCATCGCCGCCGTAGCTGCCGAGATGACCGCCGCGGGCTACCAGCGCGTCACCGACAAGGAGACGGCCGATCTGGGTCTGCAGCTCAGCTACGTCGAGCGCGAAACCTACTTCGTGGGCTACGACAACCCCTACTGGTGGTGGTACTACCCCTACTATTGGGCACCCGGCTACTGGGGCGACTGGATCGGGTGGCACTACCCCTACCAGGTCTACTACGGCTACACGGCCGGCTCTCTGCTGATCGAAATGGTCAACCTCGATGCCGACCCGATCGGCGGGAACCGCCTGCCCATCGTCTGGGACAGCTATATCGGCGGTCTGCTGACCTCCAACGCCGGGCTGAACCAGCGCCGCACGCTCGAAGCCATCGACCAGGCCTTCGCCCAGTCGCCCTACCTCAACCGATAATTCAACCACATCACGCAATCCTACCATGAAAACATCGAAATATTTCCGGATTTTGGCCCTTTGTTCGCTGCTGCTTGCCGTCGCACGCCCCGGCCGGGCACAGATATTCCCCGACTCCTACATCAACGTCGACTGGCAGATGAACGTGCCCCTGGGCCACAGCTTCGCCGACAAGGCCTCGGGCTGGGGCATGAACTTCGAAGGGGGCTACCGCATCACGCCGGCCGTGGCCGTCGGCCCGTTCATCTCGTTCCAGACCAACCTGCAGAGCATCGACCGGCAAACGCTCGTGCTGAACGGCAACTCCGCGTTGACGACCAACCAGAAACACGCGCTGTTCCAGCTGCCGTTCGGCGTGGCGGGCCGCTACAGCTGGTGCAACCGCAGCGTGTTCCAGCCCTACGCAGGACTGAAACTGGGCGCCGAATATGCGCAGCTTTCGTCCTACTACTACATCGTCAAGCAATACACCGACACGTGGGGTTTCTATCTCTCGCCCGAAGTCGGCGTCTCGATCTTCCCCAACCCGAACTACCGGTTCGGATTCCACGTGGCCGTCTACTACAGCTATGCCACCAACCACGGCGACCTGCTGACCTATTCGGTCGACAACCTCAACAACTTCGGCGTAAGGGTAGGTATATCGTTTTAGCAAATTGCTAAAACGATACGAATCGGGCACGGCACCGAATCCGACGCAACATGTCGGCCATATCGCATTGCCGCACACTGCCCACACACGCCTATCCGCCCTATATTTTTATCCGCCCGGATATGAAAAATCGGGGTTCCCACAGCGGGAACCCCGATTCGTTTCTGCGAAGCGAATGCTACTTCTTGCAGCACGCTTTCTTCTCGGCGCTGGCCTTCTCGCACTTCTCGGCACCTTCCTTCTTGCACTCGGCGCAGTTGTCGCACTTCTCGGCGCACTCTTTCGAGCACTCCTCGCATTTGCCGGTGCACTCGCCTTCGCACTTGTCGCAGGCGGCAGCTTCGATCACGGTCTCGCCGGCCTGAGCCTCGGCAGCTTTCTTATTCGAATTCCCTGCGCAGCCTACCATGGCTACCGCAGCCAAGACAACGACGAAAGAAAAAATCTTTTTCATGACTTCAAATATTTAAGAATTAGTTGTTTTGTAACGTCGCAAAGTTAGGCAATCATCGGGAATATACAAACGAAAATCGAATAAATTTCGAATCGGCCCCTTTTTCAGCGCGAAAAATCGGCCAGCGAGAGCTGCTCGCTCTTGGGGAACGCCTTGGGAAATACGCCCGAGACGCGCCCTTTCAGAATGATCGCCTCCTCTACGGTGAGGCAGTCGCCCACCGTGACGCGGAAATAAGGGTTTTCGTAGCTCATGTAGACCCGGATGCCGGGGAAAGTCTCGGCGAAGAGGTTCTTGGCCGCCACGGCGCCGGCGCGCGCATCCTCGCCGTTGTCGGCGAAGATGCAGACCCGATACCCTTTGACGGCCATGCTCCGCTCGCCGTCGGCCGCAGCCGCCACGGCCTGCGCGGCATCGCCGTACTCGACGACCTCGACCCGGGCCGCCAGGCCCGACGAACCGCCGCTCACGGGGTGCTCCAGACGCTGTTTGAACGCGTCGAGCGACTGGGCGGAAGCCGCCGCCGAGACCACCGCCGAAAACCCCGACAGAATAAGAAACAATCGATTACGCATTTTTATCGCAATTTGAAATAATCCAACACCTCCTGCGCTTCCGAACCGAAAGACTCCAGGACTTCGTGCAACGGCACCCCTTCGCGCGCGACGGCAAACGGCGCCGGGCCGCCGCGACCGGCAGCCGCATAAGAGACGGCGATGCCGGAAAGGTCGTCGCGCTGCACACGCCGGAAAAGCGCATAGAGCGCCAGCGGATCGGCGATCCGCCACTTCCAGCGGGTGACGACGCGCTGCACGCAACGCCGCGGCACCTCGACCGGCTCTTGCAAAACGAGGGTGACGACACGCGACGAACCATAGAACAGGTCGATCGACGCGCTCTCTAACGACAACTTGTAGCCGGTATCGTTGCGTACCTGCAACACGACGTCGCAGCCGCTCGTGCCGTGCATCGCGCCCCATTCGATCCGCTCGACGCGGATTTTGTCGCGCGCTTTCTCGACAGCGCGCCGGCACGAAGAGGCCCCCAGACAAAAGAAGAGGCAAAAAAACCACATCGCCGCGCAGCGCCACGAAAACCCCTGCAGCACGCGTGAAAAATCCCGTGAACTCATGCGATGAACCCCGTCGTTGTTATGATTTCCTTTGTTCATCTCTTTACGCCGACATAGATTTGTGCAATGCCGAAGCTCTGGCTGCGAGCGCGGCACTCGCCGAACCCGGCCTGCGTCATCATCGCCATGAACGCTTCGGGTACCGGGAACTCGCCGATCGAAGCGGGAAGATAGGCATAGGCCCGACGGTCGCGGGAAACGGCTCCGCCGACGAAAGGCAGCACCCGGAACGTATAGCACTCGTACCATGCGCGGATCCACCGGTTGCGCGGCCGCGAGAACTCCAGAATAACGACCCGTCCCCCCGGTTTTATTGTGCGGGCCAGCTCGCGCAACCCCGCATCGAGGTCGCCGAAGTTGCGCACGCCGAAAGCCACGGTCGCCGCGTCGACCGCCGCATCGGGCAGGTCGAGGCGCTCGGCATCGCCCTGGCGGAACTCGATCCGCCCCTGCAGTCCGCGGGCCGCAGCCTTGCGCCGTGCCGCGGCAAGCATGTTTTCGGAGAGGTCGATGCCCGTGACCCGCACGCCGGGTATGCGCCGCGCCGTTTCGAGCGCCAGATCGCCCGTACCCGTAGCCAGGTCGAGCACCCGTTGCGGCCGGCAACGCGCCAGCTCCTCCACGACCCGCCGGCGCCACAGCCGGTCGATGCGGAACGAGAGCACATGGTTCAGCAGATCGTAGTGCGGGGCGATGCGGTCGAACATCGTCCGCACCTGCTCCTTTTTGGAACACGGGGTATCGTAGGGTTTCACGCTCATTCGTAACGGATCGCCTCGACGGGCCTGATTTTGGAAACGATGTGGGTGGGGATCACTAACAGCAGCGCGATCGCCGCCGCCACGCCGAGGTTGAGCGGCACCCACCAGCTCCACTCCACCGCCACGGGCACCTGCGAAAGGAGATAGCCCTCGGCATCGAGCTTCACGACCCCGAACCGCTGCTGCAACACGCACAGCGCCAGCCCGATGCCGTTGCCCCAGGCCATGCCGCGCAAGGCGATGAACCCGGCCCGGTAGAGGAACAGGCGCCGCAGGGCGCCGTTGCGCATGCCGAAGGTCTTCAGCAGACCGATCATGCGCGTACGCTCCATGACGAGCACCAGCAACGCGGAGGTCATGTTGAAGAACGCCACGACGAGCATGATGACGATGATGACCGCGGCGTTGACGTCGTGGGCCTTGAGCCAGTCGAAGATGTTGGCATGCTGTTCGCGGATGCTCGACACGACCAGATTGCGTGTCAGGTCGGAGTCGTCGTAGAGAAGCGTGCGGTTGAGGCGCCGGGCGAAATCGTCGACGGCGGCGAAATCGCGGACGAAGATTTCGTAGCCGGTGACCTCCTCGTCCGACCAGTCGGAGAGACGCTGCACATTGCGCAGATCGGTCATCGCCACGGCATCGTCCATCTCGTCCATGCCCGACGAGTAGATGCCCGCTATCTTGAAGCGGTCGCGCCGGGGTGCGGCGTCGTACTCGACGAAGAGCATTTCGGCCCGGTCGCCCACGCCGAGCCGCAGCCGCCGGGCGAGGTTGCGCGAAAGGAGGATCTCCTTGGTGCGGATCGAGTCGCCCACGCGGGGCAGCGTACCCTCCTGCAGCCACTCGGCGAAAAACCGCCAGTCGTAAGTGCCGTCGACCCCTTTGAGCAGGATGCCCTCGACCGTTTCGTCGGTGCGCACGATCCCGCCGCGCACGGCATAGGGCGCCGATGCGGCGAAGCCCTCGGTCGAGCGGATCAACGATTCCAGATAGTCGCTGCGCCGCACCGGCTCGCTGTCCAAAGCGCGGACGCTGCGCACGTCGGTCAGGGCCGCATGGGCCGCGAAACCGGTGATCTTGCGCGTCACCTCGCGCTTGAAACCCGTCATCACGGCCAGGGCCAGAATCATCGTGCCCGCGCTCAAGGCCACCGACACCGCGGCGATGCGCTCCATGATGCCGGGTTTGGCCCCGGGAAGGGGACGGGCCGTGCGTCGGGCTATGAAAAAAGCGAGTTCCACGAGGGGTTGAGGATTTGCGCGAAATTTATGCAAAGTAACATAAAATTTCGTACTTTTGCCCAAGATAACCGCAAAAAAAGGAATCGCCATGATTCAACCGCTTTTCATCCTGCTGCAGGCCGGCCGAACCTATGCCCACGGCTACGACACGGCGACCACGGGCACGATCCTCCTGATCCTCGCCATCGGCGTGGCGGGCTATTTCGTGCAGGCGCGTCTGCAATCGGTCTTCAAGAAGTACTCGAAGGTGCGCTTCCCGGGCGGGCTGACGGGTGCCCAGGTGGCCGAAAAGATGCTGCGCGACAACCACATCCACAACGTGACGGTGACCCATGTCAAGGGGCACCTGACCGACCATTTCGATCCCCGGACGATGACCGTGAACCTGAGCGATTCGGTCTATTCGTCGGACAGCGTGGCCGCGGCGGCCGTGGCGGCGCACGAGTGCGGTCATGCCGTGCAGCACGCCCGCGAATATGCTCCGCTGAAACTCCGTTCGCAGTTGGTGCCGGCCGTGCAGTTCGCCTCGACGGCCGCGACATGGGTCATCATCGCCGGACTGGCGCTGCTGGCCGCCACGCAGAACGAAATTCTCTGCTGGATCGGCGTGGGGATGATCGCCATGTCGGCGCTCTTCTCGATCGTGACGCTGCCCGTGGAGTACAACGCCTCGGCCCGCGCTCTGGAGTGGCTGCAGGCCAGCCGCACGATGGAGGGCGCCCAACTGACCCAGGCCAAGGAGGCCCTTTCGTGGGCCGCCCGCACCTATTTGGTGGCCGCCTTGAGCGCCGTGGCTTCGGTGCTCTACTACGTCTTCCTGATCCTCGGACGACGCGACTGATCGATGAGCAAGACCCCCGGAACAGACTGCTCCCGCAACGTATGGCTGGCAGCCGCAGCGCTCGTCGCAGTGCTGACGGCCGTGAGTTTCATTCCCCCGCAGAGCTTCGGCGGGGTGAAGCTGCGCCGTGCCAACATCCTTTCGGACATCGCGGTCTTCGACGACACGGCGACGCCCGAAGCCGCGCCGGCGCTTTTCGACGAGGAGGAATTCCATGTCGATCTGGCCGAAGTGGTCGAGCGCATCGAAGCCGACACGGCTCCGGCACACGTGCCGACGCTCTACGAATGGTGCGCGCTGCCCGACACCACGACCCGCCGCCCGATCCGCATAGACACCGTACTCCATAAACGCGTGGTGCCGATCGAGGAGTTCGACACGGAGCGCTGCGACGGCATGCAGGCCTTCTTCGACACGCTGCTGACGTCCCGCCGCACGGTGCGCATCGCCGTGCTGGGCGACTCGTTCATCGAGGGCGACATTCTGACGGCCGACCTGCGCGAACGACTCCAGGAGCGTTACGGCGGTGGCGGCACGGGCTTCGCGCCGATGGCCTCGCCGCTGACGGCGTTCCGCCGCACGGTGAAAACCGTGTCGAAAGGCTGGAGCGCGCACAACATCATGCAGCGCAAGAAAACGCCCCCGACGCTGCGCGACAAGTTCTACATTTCGGGCTGGGTGTGCCAGCCGACGCCCGGAGCATCGACCCGCTGGGAGGCGACCGATTACCGTCGCCGGCTCTGCGAATGCTCGTGCGGCCGCATCTTCTTCCTTTCGCCCCACGACAGCCGCATAGAAGTGACGGTGAACGACTCGCTGCGCCATGAATTCGCAGTGGAGGGCGATGCCGCGGTGCGGCAGATCGCGGTGACGGCGCCCCGCATCGGGTCGCTGACGTTCCGCGTCGTGTCGGGCGTCGAGGAGTTCGTGGGCTACGGCGCGGTGCTCGAAGGTCGAGGCGTGACGGTAGACAACTACTCGATCCGCAGCAACAACGGCCAGGCGATGTTCTGGACCGATCCGTCGATCGACGCCCAGATCGACGCCATGCTCGATTACGATCTGGTGATTCTGCAATACGGCCTCAACATCATGCAGACCGGCGTCCGCGACTATACCAACTACGGGCTGAAGATCGAAAAGATGATCGCGTTCGTGCGCGAGTGTTTCCCGGGGGCGGCAGTGCTGGTGCTGGGCGTGAGCGACCGCTCGGTGCGCACCGAGAACGGATTCCGCCCCATGGACGCCATTCCCCACATGCTGGCGTGCCAGCGTCGGGCGGCCCGCAACGCCCGGGCCGCTTTCTGGTCGACCTACGACGCCATGCGCACGCAGGGCGGCATGGAGCGCTTCGTGCAGAACGGCTGGGCCGGCAAGGACTTCACCCACATCAACTATGCCGGCGGCAGCCGCATAGCCTGGGCGCTGGCCGATGCGTTCGACCAATGCGTGAGCGCCCGCGCGGCGCAGTGCCGCAGAGCGCAGGCCTGCCCGCCGGTGGTGGATTCGCTGCACGCGGCCGGACTCCGGCAGCAGCTGCTTCCCGGCCTGCGACCGCTCAAATCCTCCCGCCCATGACCCTGCCCGCCACGGACAACCTCGCCGCGAAACTCGGGTCGCTGCTGACGTACGACCCCTCGTCGCCGTTGATTTTCAACAGCGGCCTGTTTCTGTTTTTGTTCGCGGGGTTTCTGCTGGTCTATGGCTTTTTCCGCCGGGCGCCGATCGCCCGCATGGTCTATGTGATCCTCTTTTCGCTCTATTTCTACTACAAGTCGAGCGGCATCTATTTTCTGCTGCTGCTTTTCGCCGCCACGAGCGACTTCCTGATCGCCCAGGCCATCTACCGGGTGCCGGCGCGGCGGGCCAAACGCTGGTTGGTGGCGTTGAGCGTAGCGATCAACTTAGGCATGCTCGGCTACTTCAAGTACACGAACTTCCTGGTGGAGATCGCCAACCGGTTTTTCGGCGAAGGATTCCTCCAGTTCCAGAACATCTTCCTGCCGGTGGGCATCTCGTTCTTCGTGTTCCAGTCGATGAGCTACACGATCGACGTCTACCGCGGGCAGCTCTGGCCGCTGAAAAACTGGCTCGATTACTGTTTCTACCTCTCGTTCTTCCCCCAGTTGGTGGCGGGGCCGATCGTGCGGGCGCGCGACTTCATCCCCCAGATCCGCCAGAACCCGACGGTGGTGACGCGGCGGATGTTCGGCGTGGGGGTGTTCCTCATTCTGACGGGCCTGTTCAAGAAGGCCGTGATCTCCGACTTCATCTCGCTCAACTTCGTCGACCGCATCTTCGACGAACCGCTGCTCTACACGGGATTCGAATGCCTGATGGGCATCTACGGCTATGCGCTGCAAATCTACTGCGACTTCTCGGGCTACTCCGACATGGCGATCGGCATAGCGCTGCTGCTGGGTTTCCGCTTCCCGAAAAACTTCGACGCCCCCTACCAGTCGGCCACGATCACCGAATTCTGGCGCCGCTGGCACATATCGCTCTCGTCGTGGCTGCGCGACTACCTCTATATTTCGCTGGGCGGCAACCGCCGGGGCCGGATACGCACCTATGTCAACCTGCTGCTGACGATGCTGCTGGGCGGTCTGTGGCACGGCGCGGCGGTCCGCTTCATCCTCTGGGGCGCGCTGCACGGCGTGGCACTGGCGCTGCACAAGCTGTGGATGTCGGTCGTCCCGGGCGCCAAAGAAACGGGGGCCGAGATGAAACGGGGCTGGCGCATAATAGGCATCGTTCTGACATTCAATTTGGTATGCTTTGGCTGGTTGATCTTCCGCGCCGAATCGATGCAAACCGTGACGCTCATGCTGCACCAGATCACGCGGAATTTCAACGCTCCGATGATCCCCCAGGTGCTGGAGGGCTATGCTCCGGTGTTCGGGTTGATCGCGGCGGGCTATCTGTTCCACCTGCTGCCCCGCCGGGTCGACACGCTCGCGCGGCGCGCTGTGACGGCGGCCCCTTTAGCGGTGCAGGTGCTGCTGCTGGCCGTGATGATCTGGTGCGTGATGCAGATCAAATCGAGCGACATACAACCGTTCATCTATTTCCAATTCTGAAAAGAGCCTCGTCGCCGGCGGCTCGGGACAGAATGAAAATCGTGACTTATGATTTGTGCATTTTCTTTCGATCACTCCCTCTTTCTGGCCCTCAACTTCAATGGCGGCCCGATCGTCGACCGGGCGATGCTGACCGTTTCGGGCACCGCGATGTGGCTGCCGCTCTACGCCTTGATCGTAGGACTGGTTTGGCGGCGCACCGGCTGGCGCAGCACGGTGGTATTCATCATTTTAATGATCCTTGCCCTGGCTTCGGCCGATATGGTGTCGGGCATTTTCAAGCACAACGGACTGTTGGGCGGACTGCTGCCCGACTTCCAACCCCGCTGGCGCCCGATGTTCACGCCCGAGTTGGAGGGGCTGGCCATAACGCCCGACTCGCTCATGGCGATCCGCCGGGCCGACCTGCCGGGCGACTGGGCGGTGCATGTTCCGGTGAGGGCCGTGAGCGGACGTTACGGCACCGTCTCGGCCCATGCCGCCACGATCGTGGCGCTGGCGGTGCTGTCGATCGCGACGATCCGCCGCCGGTGGTTCGCATGGCTGATGATCGGCTGCACCGTGATAATCTGCTACTCGCGAATTTATTTGGCCAAGCACTTCCCCATGGATTTGCTGTGGGGTGCGCTGGTCGGGCTGCTGTTGGGCTGGGGCGCCTGGCGGATTTTCCGGAAATACGGCACGAAGGAAGCCGCATCGCCGTCGGTGCCGGCTTCGAATTCCGAACCGTAGCCAACGGGGCGCGAGGCTCTGCGGAGCCTGGACTTCCGCCCGCCCGGCACAGAGAGCCGGGAAACCCGCACGCGGCAGCCCGCAAGAGACCGTGACGCACTTATTGTGTTTTCGCCCTTTTTTCACTACTTTTGCGGGGATAAAACCGACGATATAAAAACGACATACATGAACATCGAACTCACCGAACAGGAACAGCTCCGCCGCCAGTCGCTGGCTGCGCTGCGCGAGTTGGGCATCGATCCCTATCCGGCCGCACGCTACGAAGTGACGGCCACGGCGCGCGAAATCGCCGCCAATTACGACGAAGCGAAAGGCAACTACGCCGAAGTCCGCATCGCCGGCCGCATCATGTCGCGCCGCATCATGGGCAGCGCCTCGTTCTTCGAGCTGCAGGACCACACGGGCCGCATCCAGGTCTACATCCGCCGCGACGACATCTGCCCCGAGGGCGATCCGACGCTCTACAACACCGTCTTCAAGAAGCTGTTGGACATCGGCGATTTCGTGGGCGTGGAGGGTTTCGCGTTCCGCACCAACACGGGCGAGCTGTCGGTGCACTGCCGCCGCTTCACCGTGCTGTCGAAGTCGGTGCGGCCGCTGCCCGTGGTCAAGGAGAAGGACGGCAAGACGTTCGACGCCTTCACCGACCCCGAAATCCGCTACCGCCAGCGCTATTTGGATCTGATCGTCAACCCGCAGGTCAAGGATACGTTCGTCAAGCGTGCGAAGATCATGGCCACGATGCGCGAATGCTTCAACGAGCGCGGCTACATCGAGGTCGAAACCCCGATTCTCCAACCCATTCCGGGCGGCGCGTCGGCGCGACCGTTCATCACGCACCACAACTCGTTGGACATAGACCTCTACCTGCGCATCGCCACGGAACTGTATCTCAAGAAGTTGATCGTAGGCGGTTTCGATGGCGTGTATGAATTCGGCAAGAACTTCCGCAACGAGGGTATGGATCGCACGCACAACCCCGAGTTCACGTGCATGGAGATCTATGTGGCCTACAAGGACTACCTGTGGATGATGGAGTTCACCGAGCAGATGCTCGAACGCGTGGCTCTGGCGACCAACGGCACCACGGAGCTGCAGATCGACGGCAAGGCCATATCGTTCAAAGCGCCGTTCCGCCGCCTGACGATGACCGACGCGATCCGCGAAAAAACGGGCTACGACATCACGGGCCAGAGCGAAGTGCAGCTGCGCGAAGCCTGCAAACGACTGAACGTCGAAATCGACGACACGATGGGCAAGGGCAAGCTGATCGACGCCATTTTCGGTCAATATTGCGAAGAGGAGTTGATCCAGCCGACGTTCGTGACCGACTACCCGATCGAGATGTCGCCCCTCTGCAAGCGTCACCGCGCGAATCCCGAGCTGACGGAACGCTTCGAACTGTTCGTAGGCGGCAAGGAGCTGTGCAACGCCTACTCGGAGCTGAACGACCCGATCGACCAGTTGGAGCGGTTCCAGGAGCAGCTGCGTCTCTCGGAAAAGGGCGACGACGAAGCGATGTTCATCGACATGGACTTCGTGCGCGCCCTGGAGTACGGCATGCCGACATGCTCGGGCATGGGTATCGGCATCGACCGTCTGACGATGTTCATGACGGGGCAGACGTCGATTCAGGATGTGCTGTTCTTCCCGCAGATGCGGCCCGAAAAGAAAGTCGCGAGCGACCCGGCCGAGAAGTACATCGAAATCGGCGTGCCCGAGGAGTGGGTGCCCGTGATTCAGAAAATGGGATATCTCACGGTCGACTCGCTGAAAAAGCTGGCGCCCGGCAAGTTCTTCAACGACCTCTGCGGCTTCAACAAGAAGAACAAGCTCGGTCTCAAAGCCCCCTCGATGGAGGAGGTCAAGAAGTGGTGCGAAGAGTAACCCGAATTGAAAATCACCGACATGACATTCGGCCCGGGGTGGATCGTTGTGCTCGTCCCGCTCCTTTTGGGATTGAGCCACCGGTTCGCGGTCGCTACGGAGTCGCTCGATAAACCTTTTCTGCTGAAACTGCTCTTCCTGACCGCATGGGCGTTGTCGATTGCAATCGTATACAATATAATTTATAAAAACAAACCGAAAATGAGAAAGAAGATCGTTGCCGGCAACTGGAAGATGAACACGCTTCCGGCCGAGGGCACAGAACTGGCAAAAAACATCGTCGCAGGTCGCGGCACGGTGTGTTCGAGCGTGAATTTCATCGTCTGCCCGCCGTTCACCCACCTTTCGGCAGTAGCCGAGGCGCTGAAAGGCTCGAACATCGCGCTGGGCGCCCAGAACTGCGCCGCCGAGGAGAAAGGCGCCTACACGGGCGAAGTGTCCGCCTCGATGATCGCGGCGCTGGGTTGCAAGTATGTGATTCTGGGCCACTCGGAGCGTCGCCAGTACTATGGCGAAACGTCGGAAACCCTCAACAAGAAAATGGTGCAGGCCTATGCCAACGGCCTGACCCCGATCTACTGCGTGGGCGAGAACCTCGACGAGCGCGAAGCCGGCAAGCACTTCGACGTGGTGAAAGCCCAGATCGAAGAGGTGGTCTACAACCTCGCGCCCGGGCAGTTCGAGAATCTGGTGATCGCCTATGAACCCGTCTGGGCCATCGGCACGGGCAAGACCGCGACGGCCGAGCAGGCGCAGGAGATCCACGCCTATATCCGCGAGGTGCTGGCCGCGAAGTTCGGCGCAGCGGCTGCCGAGTGCGCGATCCTCTACGGCGGTTCGTGCAAACCCTCGAATGCAGCCGAAATCTTCGCCAAAGAGGATGTCGACGGCGGTTTGATCGGCGGTGCCGCGCTCAAGGCCGAAGACTTCCTGGCCATAGGCAAAGGATTCGAAAAATAGAGTCCGGCATCATCCGGCAATGAAAAAACGAGGAGAACCATTCTCCTCGTTTTTTATTCCGCATACGATTCATCCCACCGGCCGAACTATTTCGGACTGTCCCGTTTCTGTCCTGGCTGCTTTGTAAAAAACATCGCAATCAATTGATAATAAATGATTTGCAATGTTTTGAGTGGTGGATAGGGGATTGACGGCGCTGTGCTTGTCTTTGAACGTCGCGACTCGGCAAAGCGAACGGGTTCGCTCTGCCCTCGCTGCTCCGTTCGTCCGAACCCCGGGGTTCTCATCCCTCTGCTTAAACGGACATCGGATTGCTCTTTGGAGCAATCCGATGTCCGTTTCGTAGTGGATAGGGGATTCGAACCCCTATGTCATGCGTGAGAGGCATGTATCCTAACCCTTAGATGAATCCACCATGAGTTTGTGGTGCAAAGATAAGGCGTTTGTCGGATATTGCAAAATTTTCGACTGAAATCTACGAAAAATTTTCGGCCGAACAGGAAATCGCCCGCTTTTTGTCGTACCTTTACGAAAACCGACCGCATCATGAAAAAAACCTGTTTCATCCTCTCGCTCCTGGTCGTCGCAATACTGACCTCCTGCCACCGCCGGCCCGTTGCGCCGCGATTCGAACTCCTGACGCTCGACACGCTCATCGGCGACGGCACCTACGACTGCCGGGTGGAATATCGCTTCGCGACGATCGCCAACGCCTCGAAATCGGCTGCGTTGCAGACGATCCAGCAACGCAACATAGACTATTTTTTCGAACTGGAGACTTTCGACGGCACGGCCGGGGAGGCGGTAACCGAGTCGCTGCGCCAGCTCGACCGGGAGCTGCGGCTGCCCGAACCGATCTCCGCAGGCCGCATGGAGTGCGAAGTGTCGGTGGAGAGCGAAGGCACGAAGACCGATTCGCTGCTCACCTACGCGATCTATCGCTCGTCCTATTTGGGCGGCGCCCATGGCATGTACACGACCGAATACCACACCTATTCGCTGGCCACGGGCTACGAACTGACGGCTGCCGACCTGTTCGGCCCGCAGCGCATGGAGCCGCTCACGGCCCTGATCCGTGCCAAGCTCTACGAACGCTATCAGGTCTCCGACGACGACGCACTGGCCGCCGCGGGATTTTTCCCGGAGTATATCTCGGCGACCGACAACTTCCGGCTCGCGCCGAAGCAGGTCGTCTTCTGCTACAATCCCTATGAGATAGGCTGTTACGCGTTAGGCAACATCGAGGTGGCGATCGACTACGACGAACTTTTCGCCCTCTGACCGCCGCCTGCTCCCGCATGTATAATAAAAAGGCCCGAAGTTTCACAACTTCGAGCCTTTTTTCAACGGGAACCACCCCGTCGAAAAATGAGGGTCAATCGGAGGTATTCGACTCGTCGGGCGAGCACCGCCTTCGAAGTCTTAGTAACGGGAAAACCCGCTACAACCTACCGATCTCCTCAACCAACCTAAAACTACTAACCTAAATGAACCTTAAAACTTCAAGGGCAAAGATAAGACGAATTTTCGGGTTGTGCAAATATTTTACGAATATTTTAAATATATTTAACAATTTGGTAACATTGGACGACGGCAAACCGGCCTGTGCATCCTGCCCCGTTTCCCAGAAAACTGCCCGCAGGGCATTCGTACAAAGAAATTTTTCGCTATCTTTACCGAAATAAACCGCCACCGAGATGCCGCAACGCATAACCCTCGTCCTCACGCCCGAAGAAGCCGCCGATGCGAAACGCTATGTTCCGCAGGCTGCACGCACCATAGGCGCGGCCGAACGCGACATCGCACTGGTGCGGGTCGTCAAGCGGTCGATCGATGCGCGACAGCGGCAGCCGAAGGTCAACCTCACACTCGAACTCTATTCGGACAACGAACCCGAACCGGCGCCCGTGCACTTCGATTACCCCTCGGTCGCAGGCCGGACACCCGTGGTGGTCGTGGGTTCCGGGCCGGCAGGGTTGTTCGCCGCGCTGCGGCTCATCGAACTGGGATTGCGGCCCGTTCTGCTGGAGCGGGGGCGCGACGTCTCGGCCCGCAAGGTCGACATCGCGCAGATCAACCGCAACGGCCGGGTCGACCCCGATTCGAACTACGCGTTCGGCGAAGGCGGCGCCGGCACCTTCTCCGACGGCAAGCTCTTCACCCGCAGCAAGAAACGCGGCGACTACGACAAAGCGTTGCAGACGCTCGTGTTCCACGGCGCCACGCCCGAAATCCTCTACGAAGCCCACCCCCACATCGGCACCGACAAGCTGCCGGGGATCATACGCAACATCCGCCGCACGATCGTCGAAGCCGGAGGCGAAATACATTTCGAAAAGAGAGTCACCGACTTCGAAATCAAGGGCGGCCGCATCGCCGGCGTCCGGTGCGGCGACGAGCGGATCGAAGCCGCCGCCGTGGTGCTGGCCACGGGCCACTCGGCGCACGATGTCTACGAATTGCTGCATCGCCGGGGCGTACGTCTCGAAGCCAAACCTTTCGCCATGGGCGTGCGCATCGAGCACCCCCAGGCACTGATCGACTCGATCCAATATCATTGCGAAAGCCGCGGCGAATACCTGCCCGCAGCCTCTTATTCGCTGGTCAGCCAGGAGCGCGGCCGCGGCGTCTACTCGTTCTGCATGTGTCCGGGCGGCTTCATCGTCCCGGCCATGACCGATGCCGCGCAGTCGGTGGTCAACGGCATGTCGCCCAGCGGCCGCACGTCGCCCTATGCCAATTCGGGCATCGTGACCGAGGTGCGGCTCGCCGACTTCGAGCACCTGCGCGCCCAATGGGGCGAGCTGGCCGGGCTGAAGTTCCAGCAGCAGTTCGAGGAGCTGGCGCGCGAACACGGCGGCGAACACCAGATCGCTCCGGCGCAGCGCGTGGCCGACTTCGTGGCGGGCCGGGCCAGCGGCACGCTCCCCGCGACCTCCTATATTCCGGGCATCGTGGCGTCGCGGCTCGACCGCTGGATGCCGCCGTTCATCGCCGAGGCCCTGCGCGCCGGCATCGCCACGTTCGGGCGCCGCATGCGGGGATTCGTCACCTCGGACGCCGTGGTCGTGGGGGTCGAGTCGCGCACCTCGTCGCCCGTGCGGATTCCGCGCGACCCCTCGACGCTCATGCACCCCGCGACGGCCGGGCTGTTCCCCTCGGGCGAAGGGGCCGGATATGCCGGCGGCATCATCTCGGCGGCACTCGACGGCCAGCGCATCGCCCAAGCCGTAAAAAACTACATCCACCCGACCCCATGCAACCCCAAGTAAGCATCATCATCCCGGTCTACAATTTAGCGTCCTACATCGACGCGTGTCTTGCGTCGGTTTCCGCCCAGACGTTCGCCGATTTCGAAGCGATCGTCATTGACGACGGCTCGACCGACGATTCGTTGGAGACCATACGCCGGCATGCGGTCGCCGACAGGCGGTTCGTGGTCGTCCACACGGAGAATCGGGGCGTCGCCCGCGCCCGCGAACGGGCCTTGAGCGAAGCCCGCGGCGAATGGATCGCCTTTCTCGACGGCGACGACTTGTGGGAACCCGACATGCTGGAGCGGCTCGTGGAGGCTTCGGAGGGCTGCGACATCGTTTGCTGCGACTATAAACGCATTTCGCCGGGAGGGGGCGAGTCGCTCGTGCACAGCCGGCATGTTCAAGACCTCGAGGGCGAAGATTTCCTGATCCGGACGCTCGCCATGACCGATTCGGTGGCGCTCTGGGCACGCCTCTACCGAAGCGAACTCTTCGCCGAGCTGCAGCACTACCCCATGCGGCAGGGGCAGGATTTGCTGCTCAACATACAGATCGGCTGCCGCCGGCCCCGTGTGCATCATATCGACTATGCGGGTTACGGCTATGTGCAGCGCGCCGGCTCCTCGATCCGCCGCAAGCCCGATTTCGACTATTGCCGCGCATTCGCCGAGAAGGTGGAGGCGATCCTTTCGGCTCCCGAAGCGGAGTTCGGCGACCGGGTCGAATGGCTGCGTCTGCTCAACGCCGTATGGTGGTATGCGAGCTATGTTTCGCGCAGCAGCAACCCCTGGAAAGGCGATACGCCTTTCGCCGCATGGGTGCGCCGGGGTGCGGTGCGCTATGGGAGGCAGCTGCGGGCCTATCACGCTCCGATACGGCTGATGATGATCCGCATGGACGGCCGCCGCTGGTTGCGCCCCGCGGTTCTCGCCCTGGGAACGCTGCTGCGGTGGAAACAAAGTATCGAACGCCGAACGGCACACAGACACCGCAGGTGATGAAATGAAACGAAACGACACCATATTCCAGATTTTCGCCTCTGCGGCATGGGGCGGCGGCGAACAGTTCGTGGCCGATCTGTCGCGGCGCCTCGCGGCCGACGGACGGCAGGTGGTGCTGGTCGCCCGCCCGGGAAAGATCGTTCGGGAACGGATGGCCGATATGCCGGTGCCGTTTTACCGGCTGCCGCTCAAAGGAGTCGCGGATATCGTGTCGGCAGCGATGCTGGCCCGGTTGATCCTGCGCTACCGACCCGGCGTTGTCCACGTCCACCACTTCAAGGATGCGTTCACGGCGCTCTATGCGCGGGCTTTGAGCCGGATTTTCGGCGTTCGGCCGCGAATCGTGCTGACGCGGCATTTAGTGCGTCCGGCCAAGTGCGGGCTACTCCACCGGTGGCTGTATCGCTCGGTCGACCGCTTCGCATTCGTGTCGGAATTGGCACGGAACAAGTTTTTTTCTACGGCCCCGGCTCTCGACCCGGCCCGGACTACGGTGATTCCCAACAGTTCGCCCGACACCCGTCTGAACGGCGAAGCGCCCGATCTGCGGAAAACCTACGCCATAGCGCCCGAAATCCCTATCTTGCTTTTTTGCGGCCGGCTCGTCGCCGAAAAGGGCTGCGACGTCCTGCTGCGGGCCTGCGCCCGACTGAAAGGGGAAAATCGACACTATGCGCTCTTTTTGGTCGGAGGTACCGACGACGCGGAATATCTGGCCCGGCTTCGGACTTTGGCCACGGCGCTGCCGTCGGGAATGAGGGTCGAATTTCCCGGTTTCGTGCAGCGGGTCGGAGCGTGGCTCGCGCAAGCCGACCTCTGCGTACAGCCCTCGGTAGTGGCCGAGGCGGGGAGTCTGACGGTCATCGAGGCGATGCAGGCCGGGTGTGCCGTCATCGCCTCGAACAACGGCTCCCAACCCGAATATGTCGTCTCCGATGTTACGGGTTTGCTGGTTCCTCCGGGCGACGAAGAAGCTCTCGCCGCAGCAATAGCCCGGTTGATCGACGACCCGGAGTTGCGCCGCACAATGGGTGCCGCAGGCCGGCGCCATTTCGACGAGCAGCTCTCCTACGAACATTTTTACCGCAAATATCTTGCGCTCTATGACGAATAAGCCGCTCACGATCGCTTACGATGCCAAGCGCATCACCCACAACGCCACGGGTCTGGGCAACTACGGCCGTATGATGATCGAGGCGCTGGCCCGCCTGGCGCCGCAGAATCGCTATCTGCTCTACACGCCCGACCCGGGGCGCGAGGAGCTGCGGCGCCGGTTGACGCCGACGCTGCAGATCGAATTCCGCTACCCGCAACGCCCGCGCAAGGGGATCGGCAAGGCGCTGTGGCGCAGCATCGGCATCCGCCGGGAGCTGCCGGCCGATGTTTCGCTGTTCCACGGGCTGGCGGGCGAGCTGCCGTTCGGGCTGCGCAAGGCGGGGGTGAAATCGGTGGTCACGATCCACGACCTGATCTTCCTGCGTTTCCCGGCCTACTACAAATGGATCGACCGCACGATCTACGCCTATAAATACCGCAAGGCCTGCCGACAGGCCGACCGCATCGTTGCCATCAGCGAGGCGACCAAGCGCGACATCATCGACTTCTTCGGCATCGCGCCCGAAAAGATCGACGTGGTATACCAAGGCTGCGACCAGAGTTTCAAGCGCGAAGTCCCGGAAGCGACGAAACGAACCGTATGCGAAAAGTACGCACTGCCGGAACACTACATATTATATGTCGGCAGCATCGAGGAGCGGAAAAACCTGCTGCTCGTCGTGCAGGCCGCGGCCCGGATGCAAGAACCGACGGATATCGTGGCCATAGGCAAACGCACGCCCTACACGGCCGAAGTGGAAAAATATGCGGCGCGAAACGGACTGGCCGGGCGACTGCACATCTTCGATCGGGTGGAGTTCGCCGAGCTTCCGGCGTTCTACGCCATGGCCGATGTGTTCGTCTACCCCTCGCGGTTCGAGGGATTCGGCATCCCGATGATCGAGGCGGCTTCGTGCGGCGTGCCGACCATAGGCGCCACGGGGTCGTGTCTCGAAGAGGCCGGAGGACCCGGTGCGATCTATGTCGATCCCGACGATCCGCAGGCGCTGGCCGACAAGATCGCGGAAATCCGCGCCGACGAAGCGCTGCGCCGCCGCATGATCGCCGCGAGCCGTGCATATGTCGCCCGCTTCGAACCCGAAGTCGTCACCGCCGACCTGCTGAACGTGTACGGGAGGGTCGTCGCCGAATAATCCTTACGAGTCATGAAAATCGCTGCCATTCCCGGAAAAATCTGCCGCGAAACGGCCCATCTCTACCAATCGGTCGGACGGCTGTTGATGCGGCCGCTCTTCGCCTCGTGCGGCCGCAACGCGGTGTTTTTTCCCGCGAATTCCCACTTCAGCTACAAGCGCATCGCCATAGGCGACAACGTCTACATCGGCCCCGGGGCGTTCATGCTGGCACACCTGAGCCGGATCCGCATCGGCAACAATACCGCTATAGGTCCCAATGTGTCGATCATAGGCGGGGATCATCGTTACGATCACATAGGCCGCACGATCAACGGGTTTCCCCCCCCCGACAAAATCCCGGAAAACGACCGCGACGTCGAAATCGGCGATGACGTATGGATCGGCTGCAACGTCACCATCCTCAAAGGAGTGAACATCGCCCGCGGGACGATCGTGGCGGCGGGCGCCGTGGTCGCCAAGAGTTTCCCGCCCTATTCGATCCTCGGCGGCGTGCCGGCCCGTGCGATCGGACGCCGGTTCACCGACGAACAGATCGCAGAACACGAACGGCTGCAAAAGGCCGACGAAAATATAATCGAAAACCGATGAAACACCTTTGGCTCCTTCCCGTACTGCTCTGCTCCGTTGTCCCTGTTCGGGCGGCACGGCCTGCCGCCGGCGAACTGAAACTGCGCTACGAGCAGCCGGCCGCCCGCTGGGAAGAGGCGCTTCCGCTGGGCGACGGCCGCGTGGGCGCGATGGTCTTCGGCGGCCCGCGACACGACGAATTCCAGCTCAACGAGGAGACCGTATGGGCCGGGTCGCCCTACGACAACACCAATCCGGCCGCCCGGGCGGCGTTGCCGGAGATCCGCCGCCTGCTCTTCGAGGGCCGCAACAAGGAGGCGCAAGAGCTGTGCGGGCAGGCGATCTGCTCGCCCACGGGGGCCAACGGCATGCCCTATCAGACGGTGGGGTCGCTCGAACTCGACTTCGACGACATCGCGGAGTACTCCGACTACCGCCGGGAGCTGGACATCGCCCGGGCGGTGGCGACGACGCGCTTTGTTTCCGACGGTACGGTCTACACGCGCGAAGCATTCGTCTCGCTGGCCGACCGGCTGCTGATCGTCCGCCTGACGGCATCGAAGAAGCAACGCATCTCGTTCACGGCCCGCTACGCCACCCCCTATCCGGAGGATCGGATCGCCCATTCGGCTTCCGGGCACCTCCTGCGGCTCGACGGCCGGGCCGACGACCACGAAGGCATCGAGGGGAAAGTGCGTTTCACGGCCATCGCCCGCATCGACCAGAAAGGCGGCAAGGTCGAAATCCTGTCGGACAGCGCGATGCGGGTGACGGGAGCCGACCGTGCGACGCTCTATGTCTCGATCGGCACGAACTTCGTCGACTACCGCGATGTCTCGGGCGACGCGGCACAGAAGGCGGCGAGTTATCTGGCTCATGCGCCGCGCAATTATCGCCGGGCGCTGCGGGATCACGAAAAACGCTACCGGAACTATTTCGACCGGGTGTGGCTCGATCTGGGGCGCACGCCCCAGGCCGACAAACCGACCGACGTGCGTCTGTGCGAATTCGCCGACACCTTCGACCCGCAGCTGGCGGCGCTCTACTTCCAGTTCGGGCGCTACCTGTCGATCTGCAGCTCGCAGCCGGGCGGTCAGGCGGCCAACCTGCAAGGCATCTGGAACCACCTGCGCCATGCCCCCTGGGACGGGAAATATACCACCGACATCAACGTGGAGATGAACTACTGGCCGGTCGAAGTGGCCAACCTGGCCGAAATGCACGAGCCGTTCGTCGATCTGGTGAAACACACGGCCGAGCAGGGCCGCCGAGCCGCCGCCATGTACGGCTGCCGGGGCTGGACGCTGCACCACAACACCGACATCTGGTGCGCGACCGGTGCGGTCGACGGCCCGAAATACGGCATTTGGCCCACGTGCAACGCATGGTTTTGCCAACATCTGTGGGATCGCTATCTCTTTTCCGGGAACCGGGAGTATCTGGCCGAAGTCTATCCGCTCATGCGCGACGCCTGCCGCTTTTACCTCGACTTCCTGACGGTCGACCCCCGCACCGGCCATCGGGTCGCGGCGCCGTCGTATTCGCCGGAAAACGCACCTCGGGTCGACGGCAAACGCTCTTTCGTGGTGGTGGCCGGCACGACGATGGACAACCGGATGATCCACGATCTTTTCAGCAACACGCTGGAAGCCGTGGCGATCGTGGGCGAAGAGCCGCGTTTCGCGGATAGCCTGCGCACGGTCGTCGGCGATCTGCCCCCGATGCGGATCGGGCGCTGGGGCCAGCTGCAGGAGTGGCAGGAAGACTGGGACGATCCTCACGACCGACATCGCCACACCTCGCATCTGTGGGGACTCTATCCGGGTCGTCAGATCACCGCCGACCGCCCGGCGCTCATGCAGGCGGCGCGCACCGCGCTGCAAGGACGCGGCGACCGCTCGACGGGCTGGTCGATGGGGTGGAAAGTCTGTTTGTGGGCGCGTTTGCTCGACGGCGACCACGCCTACCGCCTGATCGCCGAGCAATTGCGTCCCGCCACCGACGACCGCGGTCAGAACGGCGGCACCTATCCCAATCTGTTCGACGCTCATCCGCCGTTTCAGATCGACGGCAACTTCGGCTGCACGGCAGGCATAGCCGAGATGCTGGTGCAAAGCCACGCCGGAGCCGTGCATCTGCTGCCGGCGCTGCCCGCTCTCTGGCAGCGGGGTCGGGTCGGGGGACTTCGATGCCGGGGCGGATTCACGATCGACGACATGCAATGGGCCGACGGAAAGCTGCAGCGCGTGAAAATCACCTCGACCGTGGGCGGCACGCTGCGCATCCGGACGGCGACGCCTCTGAAACGAAAAGGCCGGAAGCTGCCCCTCGCTACGCAGTCGGCATGCCCCAATCCGCTGCTGCGCGCCCAACCCGTGCCCGATCCGATCCGCTCGCCCGAAGCTCCGGAATCGCCCGACACGCCGGCTTATGAATCGGTACCGGTCTACACCTATGACCTCGAAACCGTCGCGGGCAAAAGCTATGTCATGGAATGCGACGGGCAATAGCAAACAAGAAAACCCGTAATGAAATCCGATAGCAATCTGTGGAATATGCGCGTTTTGCAGGTCTCCACCGGGAGCGGTTGCGGCCCGCAAAACGCCGACGACTCTATGCGACAACGAAAGTCGATATGGAGGCGATTTTACGAACAAGCACTCTTTTTTATCGTTTTTCGATAAATTTTATTTGTTTTTCATAAAATATCGCTATCTTTGCCGAACAAACGAGTAGAGCGTAGGCGACCGAAAAGAGTCGACCGGAATGCCGTCGCGAGCCGGAACCCCTCCGAAAACCATAGGAAGACCTCGGGGAACCCTCGGAAACTTTTACCGCCGCAGCTTCGTCTCGTCGTTTCGTATCGACTGACCGTTAAATTTTAGCATATGAATTTCTTCAAAACCTTTCTGGCCGGAGTACTGGCGTTCCTGGTGGGTTCGTTCCTCTCCGTCTTTTTCTGGATCCTCATGCTGGGGATGATCGCAGGCATGGCCGCGTCGATCGGCGGAGGCGGCAACGTGAACGTCCGCCCGGGATCGATCCTCAAGATCGACCTCTCGGAACAGATCGTCGAGGCGCCGGCGACCGATCCGCTGGCCAACTTCAACCCCCGGACGCTGCAGTCGACCAAGCAGCTCTCGCTGCTGGACGCCCTGCGCGCTATCGACGCCGCCAAGGACGACGACCGCATCGAAGGCATCTATCTGCGCCTGAACGGCGGCAGCGGCGTGAGCGGCACGGCCATCATAGAAGAGCTGCGCGCGGCGATCGTCGATTTCAAGGAGAGCGGCAAATTCGTGGTGGCCTACAACGAGACCTACTCGCAGGGCCAATACTACCTGGCTTCCGCGGCCGACAGCATCTACCTGCAGCCCCAGGGCGGCATGGACTGGATGGGTCTGGCGGCGAACACCCTGTTCTACAAAGGTCTGTTCGACAAACTCGATCTGAAAGCCGAGGTGTTCCGTCCCACGGCCTGCAAATACAAGAGCGCTGTGGAACCCTACATCCTCGACAAGATGTCGGACGCCAACCGGCTGCAGATGCAGCAACTCGTCAACTCGCTCTGGAAAACCATTGCTTCCGACGTAGCCGCCTCGCGCGACATTCCGGTCGCCGCGCTGAATCGCATAGCCGACAACCTGAGCGCGATGCTGCCCGAAGAGGCGCTGGCCAAAGGGCTGGTCGACGCCCTGATCTATGAAGACCAGATGGACGACGTGTTCGCGGCACTGGGTGTCGAAACCGACTCGAACGACGAATATCGCTATGTCTCGCTGGGTCAATATGCTTCGCAGTTGCCGGCCGACCTGCGGCCGAAAGCTCCGCAGGTGGCGATCGTCTATGCCGACGGCGGCATCGTCGACGGCGAGTCGTCCGACGGTTCGATGGGCGGCAACACGCTGGCGGCCAAGCTCGCCGAAGTGCGCGACGACGACCAGGTGAAGGCCGTGGTGCTGCGCGTCAACTCGCCGGGCGGCAGCGCGCTCGCCTCGGACGTCATCTGGCGCGAAATGGAGCTGCTCAAAGCCGAGAAGCCGGTGATCGTGTCGATGGGTTCGTATGCCGCCAGCGGCGGATACTACATCGCCTGCCCGGCCGACGCGATCGTGGCCGACAAGATGACCCTCACGGGTTCGATCGGCGTATTCGGCATGTTCGTCGATGTGCATGCCGCACTGAAAAACAAACTGGGCATCACCGTCGACGGCGTGAAGAGCAACGCCTCGGCCGATATGGGCGTGATGAAACCCCTGACGCCGGCACAGCGGGCCACGATCATGCGCGGGGTGGACAAGATCTACGACACCTTCACGACCAATGTGGCCGAAGGCCGCAACCTGCCTATCGAGAAGGTGCTCGACATTGCCGGCGGCCGGGTATGGACGGGCGACGACGCGCTGGGCATCGGGCTGATCGACAGCTACGGCGGACTGACGGCCGCCATAGCCATAGCGGCCGACAAAGCCGAAATCGCCGACGACTATCGGGTGGTGGAAGCCGTCGACCAGCCGACGGGCTTGGCGGCGATCCTGGCATCGCTCAACGCCTCGGTACGGGCGGCGCTTCAGCGTCCCGACCTCGACACGATGACGGCCGAATACCGCCGGTTGCGCGAAACCCTCGGGCAACGGGGCATTCTCATGTACTCGCCCTATCGGATCGAAGTGCAATAAGTCCCGTTTCGAATTTTTTGCGGAACGCTCCTGAAAAACAAGGGCGTTCCGCATTTTTATATTCGGCTTATTCGTATCGTTTCAGAAACTTCGGCCTCGACAAATCTAAATAAGTTCGGTTTTCGACTTTTCGTATCTTTGGCTTCGCCCAAGATACTCGGCCTCGGCAATGCTCAAATAAATTTGGCATTGCGCTCGGCTCTTCGTATCTTTGTCCCTATGGCAACGATCAGACTGACCAAAGAATTTTCGTTCGAAGCCGCGCATGCGCTCGACGGCTACGACGGCCCCTGCCGCGAAATACACGGCCACTCCTACCGGCTTTTCGTGACGGTCAAGGGCCGCCCGTCGACCGCCGAGGGCGACCCCGAGTGCGGCATGGTGATGGATTTCGGCGCGCTGAAACGGATTGTGAACCAGGAGATCGTCGCACGGTTCGACCACGCGCTGGTCTTGCGGGCTACACCCTCCAGCGACGTCCTGCGCGAAGTCCTGACCCAGCGGTTTTCCAACATCGTCGAGGTCGACTACCAGCCCACGTGCGAAAACATGCTCACCGACTTCGCCCGCCGCATCGCCGCCCGACTGCCCCAGGGCGTCGCACTCCAGGCGCTGCGCCTGCACGAAACGGCCACCTCCTACGCAGAGTGGCTGGCCGAAGAGAACGAATAACCCCGGCACACGCCATACATCCCAGTCCCGACGCAACCCAATCCTATGAAAAAACTTTTTCTGATCGACGCTTATGCGTTGATGTTCAAATACTACTATGCTTTCCTGGGGCGTCCGATGCGCAACCGCACGGGCATGAATACCTCGGTGATCTTCGGATTCGTGAAGTTCCTGCGCGACATCCAGAAACGCGAGCACCCCGATCTTTTGGGCGTGGCGTTCGACCCCAAGGGGGGCAGCTTCCGGCGCGATATCTTTCCGGAGTACAAAGCCAACCGTACCGAGACGCCCGAAGACATCATCCTCTCGGTGCCCTATGTCAAGCGGGTGCTGGAGGCGATGTGCATCCCCATTCTGGAGGTGGCGGGCTACGAGGCCGACGATGTCATAGGCACGCTCTCGCAAAAGGGTGCCGACGCCGGCTACGAAGTTTTCATGGTGACGCCCGACAAGGACTACGGCCAGTTGGTACGCGACAACTGCAAGATATACAAGCAGAAAGGCACCGACGGCATCGAGATCGTCGACCGTGCGGCGATCCGCGAAAAATACGGCATCGACGATCCGGTGCTCGTGCGCGACATCCTGGCCCTGTGGGGCGACGCCTCGGACAATATCCCCGGAGTGCCGGGCATCGGCGAGAAGATCGCATGCAAACTGGTACAGGAGTGGGGCACGGTGGAAAATATCCTGGCCCACACCGACCAGCTGTCGGGCAAGCAGGGCGAAAAGATCGCCGCCTGGGCCGACAACCTGCGCCTGGCCAAGAAGCTGACGACCATATGTCTGGATGTGCCGATCGAGTTCCGCGAAGAAGAACTCACGATCTGCGAACCGCATCTCGACGAGCTGCGGGCCTTGTTCGCCGAACTCGACTTCAAGGCGTTCATGAACGACCTGGCCAACCTGGCCCCGGCCGAACCGCTCTCCGACGCTCCGCGGCAGGAGGCGCAGCGCCAGCTGGCCGAAATGGCCCGGGCAAAGTCCGCAGCAGCAAAAAAAGCGGCGCTGGCCGGTCAGGGCGACCTGTTCGCGGAACCGGCACAACCCGCAAATCCGGCAGCGGCGCCCGAAGCAGCCGCTTCTGCCGACAGCTCGGAGTCGCCGCTCTCTGTGCTCCCGACTTTCCGCACGGCGCTCGACACGCCGCACACCTACACGCTGGTGGAGACGCCCGACGAGCTACGCAAGGTGGTCGCCGAAGTGGCGAAATATCCCGAGTTCTGTTTCGACACCGAGACTACGGGGTTCGACATCTTCAACGACCGCATCGTGGGGCTGTCGCTGGCCGTGAAACCCCACGAAGCGTGGTATATCCCCTTCAAGGAGGAGACCGCTCCGGAGTTCGCCTCCATCGTCCGGCCGCTGTTCGAGGACGAGAAGATCGCCAAGATCGGGCAGAACATCAAGTTCGACTGGATGGTGCTGCGGCGCTTGGACATAGCGGTGCGCGGCCGGAAATACGACACCATGATCCTCCACTACCTGCTCGACCCCGAGTCGCGCCACAACATGAACGCCCTTGCGGAGCGTTACTTGAACTATCGGCCCATCGAGATCGAGACGCTCATAGGCAAAGGCTCGAAGCAGCTGACCATGGATCTGGTCAACGTGGAGCGGGTGAAGGAGTATGCCGCCGAGGATGCCGACGTGACGCTGCAGCTCAAGCAAAAACTCTACCCCCTGGTCGAGGAGCTGGGGTTGCAGCACCTCTATTTCGAGGTGGAGGAGCCGATGATCGAAGTGCTGGCCGACATCGAAATGGCCGGCGTGAGGATCGACACGGCGGCGCTGGCCGAATACAGCGTGGAGCTGAGCCGGAAGCTGGCCGAGCTGGAGGCTGCGATCCGCACCGAGGCGGGCGAACCGTCGCTCAACATCAACTCGGCGCGGCAGTTGGGCGAGGTGCTTTTCGGCAAGATGCGCATCGCCGAGAAACCCAAGATGACCAAAACCAAGCAGTTCTGCACCGACGAGGAGTATCTCCAGTCGTTCGCCCATAAATACCGCATCGTCGATCTGATCCTCGAATACCGCGGAGTGAAGAAGCTGCTGTCGACCTATGTCGAGGCGCTGCCCCAGCTGGTCAACCGTTCGACAGGCCGCATACACACCTCGTTCAACCAAGCCGTGACGGCTACGGGGCGACTCTCGTCGGCCAACCCCAATCTGCAGAACATCCCCGTCCGCGAGGAGATGGGACGCCGCATCCGCGAGGCTTTCATACCCTCCGACGACGATCATGTACTGCTGTCGGCCGACTACAGCCAGGTGGAACTTCGCCTGATGGCCCATCTTTCGGGCGACGAGTCGCTCATCGCGGCGTTCGAGCATGGCGAAGACATCCATACCGCCACGGCGGCACGTCTTTTCGGCAAGTCGATCGACGAGGTGACGCCCGAGGAGCGGCGCCGCGCCAAGACGGCCAACTTCGGCATCATCTACGGCATCTCGGCGTTCGGGTTGAGCCAACGGCTCGAAATACCGCGCAAGGAGGCCAAAGAGATCATCGACGGCTATTTCGCGTCGTATCCCAAGGTGAAGGAATATATGGATCGCGTGGTCGAAAAGGCCAAGGAGGAGGGGTTCGTGTCGACGATTTTCGGGCGCCGCCGCTACCTCAACGACATCGCCTCGCACAACGCCGTGGCCCGCGGGTTGGCCGAACGCAACGCGGTGAACGCCCCGATCCAGGGTTCGGCGGCCGACATCATGAAAATCGCCATGATCGAAGTGCATCGCCGCTTCGCCGAGGAGGGAATCCGCTCGCAGGTGATTCTGCAGGTGCATGACGAATTGGTCGTGGACACGCTGCGCTCGGAGCAGGAACGCGTGACGCGGATCGTCACCGAGAGCATGGAGCAGGCCGCAGCGCTCAAGGTGCGCCTGCTGGCCGACTACGGCATCGGCAAAAACTGGTTGGAAGCGCACTGAAACAATATCGCAACCGTTTTTCCCGTTATTCGGGGAGCAGCGGACTGTAACCGAAACCTATTTTTATGGAAACCGAAATCAAGGAATTGCTCGCTTCGATCGTCCATCCGGAAACCGGCACGGACATCGTGGCGGGCGGCATGATCGAACATATCGCCGCGACGGAAACCAAGAAAACCGTGGTGCTGCATTTCGCCAAGGCACGCGATCCGTTTGCGATCAAGATCAAAAAACAAGTCGAAACGCTGCTCGAACAGCACTTTCCGCAGGCGGAAATCCTCGTCGTCGTGAAAGAAGGCGGGCAGGCTCCGCGTCCCGAACCCAAGGAAAAGACGACCACGGGCACGATCGCCCGCGTGATCGCGATCGCCTCGGGCAAGGGAGGCGTCGGCAAATCGACCGTGACGGCCAATCTGGCGATCGCCCTGCGCAACATGGGATTCCGCGTAGGCGTTTTGGACGCCGACATCTACGGCCCCTCGCAGCCCAAGATGTTCGGCGTGGAGGACTACGTTCCCGATGCCGTACAGGAGGAGGGCACGGATCTGATCGTCCCGGCCGAATCGATGGAGATCCGACTGATGTCTATCGGATTCTTCATCAAACCGACCGACGCGCTGCTGTGGCGCGGCGCCATGGCGGTCAACGCCCTCAAACAGATGATCCACCAGACGAAATGGGGGACGCTGGATTTCCTGCTGCTCGACCTGCCCCCGGGTACGGGCGACATCCACCTTTCGATCATCGGCGAACTGCGGATCGATGCGGCCGTCATCGTCTCGACGCCCCAGCAAGTGGCGGTCGCCGACGTGGTGCGCGGTGCGGAGATGTTCCGCAATCCCAATGTGAACATCCCCATAGCGGGCATCATCGAAAACATGGCCTGGTTCACCCCCGAGGAACTCCCCGACAACCGCTACTATCTTTTCGGCAAGGGCGGCGCCCGCAAATTCGCCGAAGAAAACGGAATAGACCTGTTGGGAGAAGTTCCTATCGTCCAATCCATTATGGAGGGAGCGGAGAACGGACACCCTGCCTGCGGCATCGATCCGCGCGTGGAAAAATACTACCGCACCATAGCCGAAAAAATTGTTGAAAAGGCGGTGAAAGATCGTTGAAAAACCGATCGGAAACTGTCGATAAATTCGAATAACTTCCGGCATTTTTCCATTGTATTTCAGAACCGACGATCATATAAACACATTCGGCTCTTTTCCAAAAATAAATATGAAAACTTATTCCTTTCTTTATCTCCGGTCGAATGGGAAGAGTGTCGAAAAATCGAAGATGTCGAAATGTGAACAACTACTTATACACAATTGTTAAAATAACCGTATTACATTTATAATCAACTGTATAAAATGGTAGGTTGTGTTTCGTTTTTGTTCATATCATTTTCCGATTGTTTTTTTGCACATTGTGAACAGGCTTTATTCTTATTCTTTATTTCTTTAAATTAAATAACGATTAAAAAATAAAAATGAACGTCGACAACTCCGATGCGATCCGGCGCATCGAAACGCTCAAACGCGAACGGAACGCCGTGATCCTGGCGCATTACTATACGCTGCCCGAGGTGCAGGCCGCGGCCGACTTCCTGGGCGATTCGCTCGCGCTCGCCGTCCGGGCACAGTCGGTCGAAGCCGATACGATCTTGTTCGCGGGCGTGCATTTCATGGCCGAAACGGCCAAGGTGCTGTGCCCCGATAAAAAGGTGTTGATCCCCTGCCCCGAAGCCGGATGCTCGCTGGCCGAATCGTGCGACGCCGAAGCATTCGAGGCTTTCAAGGCGAAATATCCGGGTTATAAGGTGGTGTCGTATGTAAATACGACAGTGGGCGTCAAGGCGCTTACGGATATTTGCTGCACCTCGTCGAATGCGCTGAAAGTCGTCGAGTCGATTCCGAAGGAGCAGCCGATCATCTTCGCACCCGACCGCAATCTGGGGGCGTATATTCAGAAGCTGACCGGGCGGAAAAACATGGTGTTGTGGGACGGTGCCTGCCACGTGCACGAGGAGTTTTCGCTCGAAAAGCTGCTGATGCTCAAGCGCGAACATCCCGGAGCGAAGGTCGTAGCCCATCCCGAATGCCGGGCTTATATCGTGGAGGCGGCCGACTTCGTGGGTTCGACGGCGGCGATTTTGGAGTATTGCGGTACGGGCGATGCCGAGGAGTTCATCGTGGTGACCGAGGCGGGCATCCTGGCCGAGATGCGGCGCCGCTATCCGGACAAGAAGTTCATTCCGGCACCTCCGGACGACGAAAGCTGCGGGTGCAACAACTGCCGCTATATGAAGATGGTAACGCTCGAAAACATCGCGGCGTGTCTGGAAAACGAAGCGCCCGAAATCCTCCTCGACGAAGAGATCCGCAAGCGGGCCGAGCGTTCGATCGTGAATATGATACATATAAAATAGTGCGAGTCATGAAGAGAATTTTGGGTTTGCTGACTGCTTTGTGCGTGTCGGTGTCGGCCATGGCCGACGAGGGCATGTGGATGTTGCCCTATCTGCAGAAGACGAATATCAAGAAGATGAAAACCTTGGGCTGCAAACTTTCGGCCGAGGATATTTATAGTGCGGACAAGTCGTCGTTGAAAGACGCCATAGTGATTTTCGGCAACGGATGTACGGGCGAGATCGTTTCGCCCGAGGGGTTGCTGCTGACCAATCACCATTGCGGTTTCGGTTCGATCCAGGCCCTTTCGTCGGTGGAGCACGACTATCTGAAGAACGGTTTCTGGGCCATGTCGCAAACCGAGGAGTTGCCCGCACCGGGATTGAGCGTGCGTTTCATCCGCAAGATCATGGACGTAACGCCCGAGATCGCGGGCAACGTACCTTCGACGGCGGGGCAGGAGGAGTATGAAAAAACGACTTCGGAGAACATCGAAGCACTGAAGACGAAGCTCGAAGCGGAGTACCCCGACATGCAGATTCAGATCGAGTCGTTTTTCGAGGGCAACCGGTTCTTCGCTTTCGTTGTCGAGCGGTTCACCGACGTTCGGCTGGTGGGGACGCCGCCGCAGTCGATCGGCAAGTTCGGCGGCGATACCGACAACTGGATGTGGCCGCGTCATACGGGCGATTTTTCGATCTTCCGCGTTTATGCCGGCCCCGACAACAAACCGGCCGACTATTCGCCCGAGAACAAGCCCTACAAGGCCGAGAAGTATCTGAAAGTGTCGCTCGACGGAGTGGAGGAAAATGATTTCGCCATGATCATGGGTTTTCCGGGATCGACGCAGCGCTATGCGACTTCCTATGAAATAGACAACATGCTGCGCGTGGCGAATCCGCAGCGGATTTTCATTCGCGGCGAGCGTCAGGCCATTTTGTGGGAAGACATGCTGGCCAGCGACAAGGTGCGTATTCAGTATGCCTCGAAATATGCCGGATCGTCCAACTATTGGAAAAACTCGATCGGCATGTCGCGCGGTATCGAGAAGCTGAATGTCAAGGCCCGCAAGCAGGCGCAGGAAGCGGAGTTCCAGGCCTGGGCCGATGCGAATACGCTGCCCGAAGAGGGATATGCCGATGCGCTGTCCAAAATCGGCGCAGCCTACGAGACGATGGAGGAACCCATGGCCGGGTTGCAATATCTTTCCGAAGCGTTCTTACGCGGCGTCGAGCTGCTGGCTCCGGCGGTGACTTTTGCGCGCGTTACGGAGATCAAACAGCCCGAAAATACCCGGAAAGCGATGGCCGACTGGTATAAGAATTATAACGCTCCCACCGACCGCAAGGTAGCCAAGCGCATGCTGCGAATCGCCCGCGAAAACATGAAGACCCTGCCGTCGTTCTATGCGGAGATCGTCGACAAGGATTTCGGCGGCGATATAGACGCGTATGTGGATTATCTCTACGATCATTCGCTTTTCGTTTCCGAAGATAGCGTTATGGCATTGATCGATGATTTTTCGGCGGAAAAAGTCGCTGCCGATCCTGCCGTGGTTCTGGGCAAGTCGGTGCTCGACCTCTATGCGAAACTGGGCGCCGCGCGAAAGGCTGCGGCCCGGCAGCTGGCCGAGGGACGCCGTAAGTATGTGGCCGGTTTGATGTTGCAGCGACCCGACAAGGCCTGGGCTGCGGATGCCAACTTCACGATTCGTCTGACCTATGGTCGTGTGCTCCCCTACGATCCGGCCGATGGCATCCGTTACAACCACTATACGACGCTCAAAGGGGTCATGGAGAAAGAAGACCCCAAGAATCCTGCCGAGTTCACGGTGCCCGAGAAGCTGAAAGCACTTTATGCGGCGCGCGATTATGGTCGCTATGCCAACAGAAAAGGCGAACTGCCTGTCGGGTTCCTGGCCGACTGCGACATTACGGGCGGCAACTCGGGTTCGCCTGTTCTGAATGCCCGGGGCGAGTTGATCGGCCTGGCGTTCGACGGCAACTGGGAAGCCATGTCGGGCGACGTAGCGTTCGAACCTGACCTGCAGCGCACGATAGCCGTCGACGTGCGGTATGTGCTGTTCATCGTCGACAAGTTCGCCGGAGCCGGCTGGTTGCTCGACGAAATGCGAATACGATAAAAAAATAGAAGCGATACGAAAAAATCCTCGTATTTGCTTATGATATCGGATTTCACCTCTGCTGAATCGTTCGGCAGAGGTGATTTCGATTCTCCGAAAACGACTTCCTTTCTACCCGGAGTGGCAGGGGTCACGGCTTCTGCCAGGGAGGTAAGTAGATTCAGCAATCCACTGACGACATAAGGCGCAGAGAGACGGCGGCCCGAAAAACCACGGCGCTCGCACCTCGGAAATCGGACGACTTCGAGACTTGCGACAGCCCGGAGAAAGTATCGGAGCGGTCTGCTCGCGGGGTCGTCAGTTATTCATTCCAGTTTAGCAAAGAGTTACGTACAATAAATAGCGAATAGGCAAATATTAACTATTCATTGGATGGTTCAATTACTTGCAGGGTTTCTCGTCTCGGCAAAAGCCGCTTGCGGCTTCTGCTTTCGGCTTATCGAAAACGTTCCTTTCTGCCATTCATTCCAGCGATTGCTTTTTGCAAGTCCCTGCCGCGGGCTACCGCTACTTCGCGTCGGGAGCTTTGGGTACTGACGGCGAGCGCGGCCACTGGTGGTCGTCTTCGTCGTTCATGGCAGGCCATTACTGCGCAGGAGCCTTGTACTTCAATGCCGGCGGTGTCTCCTCATTGTACGGTGCACACCGGGCTTTCGGTTTCTCCGTGCGCTGCGTCCAGCATCTGCAAGGAGAGTCGTTTTCGGGGATTTGTGTTTCGGTAGAAGTCGTCGGGCGATGCGGGGCGGTAATTTTTGGGCGGGTATACTGCTTTTGTGAATTAAATTCACTACTTTTGAAACTGCAAAGCAATCATTCGTAACATGGCTTCTAAAGAATTCAAACGTTATTTGGTGACTTCGGCGCTGCCTTATGCCAACGGCCCGGTGCATATCGGCCATTTGGCGGGGGTCTACATACCGTCGGATATCTATACGCGCTATTTGCGGTTGAAGGGCTGCGACGTGATTTCGGTCTGCGGATCGGACGAGCACGGCGTGCCCATTACGATCAAGGCCCGTAAGGAGGGTGTTTCGCCGCAGGAGATCGTCGACCGCTATCACAAGATCATCAAGGAGTCGTTCGAACGGCTCGGCATGTCGTTCGATATCTATTCGCGTACGTCGTCGAAAACCCATGCGGAAACGGCGTCTGCTTTTTTCCGCAAGCTCTACGACGAGGGCAAGTTCATAGAGAAGACTTCGATGCAGTACTACGACGAGGAAGCCAAAACGTTTCTGGCCGACCGCTATATCGTGGGTACGTGTCCCAAGTGCGGCAACGACCGCGCCTATGGCGACCAGTGCGAGAAGTGCGGTTCGACCCTCTCGCCCGAGGAGCTGCTCGATCCGCATAGCGCCGTGTCGGGTTCGGTGCCCGTGAAACGCGAGACGAAACACTGGTATCTGCCGCTGGATCAATACGAAACGTTCCTCCGCGAATGGATTCTCGACGGCCATAAGGAGTGGAAATCCAACGTCTACGGCCAGTGCAAAAGCTGGCTCGACGGCGGTCTCCAGCCGCGTGCTGTGAGCCGCGACCTCGACTGGGGCATTCCTGTGCCGGTGGAGGGTGCCGAGGGCAAGGTGTTGTATGTATGGTTCGATGCTCCCATAGGCTATATATCTGCTACAAAGGATTTTACACCCGATTGGGAGAAATATTGGAAGTCCGGCGACACCAAAATGGTGCACTTCATCGGCAAAGACAACATCGTCTTCCACTGCATCGTCTTCCCGTCGATGCTCAAGGCGCACGACGGCTATATTCTGCCCGAGAACGTGCCGTCGAACGAGTTTCTCAATCTGGAGGGCGACAAGATTTCGACCTCGCGCAACTGGGCCGTGTGGCTGCACGAATACCTCGACGACTTCCCCGGCAAGGAGGACGTGTTACGTTATGTGCTTTGTGCCAATGCGCCCGAGACGAAAGACAATGATTTTACCTGGAAGGATTTCCAGGCCCGCAACAACAACGAGTTGGTGGCCGTGTTGGGCAACTTCGTCAACCGGGCGCTGGTGCTGACGCAGAAATATTATGACGGTGTGGTTCCGGCCTGCGGCGAACGGAACGATTACGACCGCGAAATCATCGCCGAAGTGGCGGCGGTCAAGGAGTCGCTCGAAAGCAATATCGAGCACTACCACTTCCGCGAAGCGCTGAAAGACGCAATGAACATCGCTCGTCTCGGCAACAAGTATCTGGCCGACACCGAGCCTTGGAAGGTCGTCAAGAGCGATCCCGAGCGAGTGAAAACGATTCTGAACATCGCCCTGCAGATCACGGCCAACACGGCGATCGCTATCGAACCGTTCATGCCGTTTTCCGCAGAGAAGATATTGAACATGTTGGCGGCGGAGAAATTCGCCTGGGATCGTCTCGGGGCTATGGATTTGATACCTGCCGGACATCGGATCGGCGAACCGGCGTTGTTGTTCGAGAAGATCGAGGACGACGTGATCCAGCGACAGCTGGACAAACTCGAAGCCACGAAAGCGGCCAATTTGGCGGCAGAAGCGTCGCAGGAGATCGAACCTCAAAAGGACGAAATTTCTTTCGAGGCTTTTCAGCAGATGGATATTCGTGTTTCGACGATCGTGGCGGCAGAAAAAGTGGCGAAAACGAAAAAACTGCTCAAGTTGACCGTCGATACGGGAATCGATCAGCGCGAAATCGTGTCGGGAATCGCCGAACATTTCACGCCCGAAGAATTGGTCGGCCGCCAGGTGTTGGTGCTCGTCAACCTCCAGCCGCGGGAACTCAAGGGCACGCTTTCGCGCGGCATGATCCTGATGGCCGAAGATGCGGGCGGCAAATTGCGCCTGCTCGGCCCCGACGAGAAGACGATCGCCGGCGCAATAGTCGGGTAAAACAGAAAAAACAGAGATATTTGGTTATGGCTTGCATCGATTGGAATTCATTGGGATTCGGCTATTATAAGACCGATTTCAATGTTCGCTACGCATTTGTCGACGGCAAATGGGGCGAAATGGAGGTGACGGACGACGAATATATCAAAATGCACATGTCGGCTTACTGCCTGCATTATGGTATCGAATTGTTCGAGGGCCTGAAAGCGTTTCGGGGTGTCGATGGCAAAGTGCGGCTTTTCCGGGTCGACGAAAACGCCAAACGCCTGCAATCGTCGGCCGAGCGGTTGTGTCTGCCTGTGCCGACGGTGGAGATGATCGTGAATGCGTGCGTCGAAGTAGTGAAACGCAACGAGCATTTCGTGCCGCCCTATGGTACGGGTGCGTCGCTCTATCTGCGACCGGTGATGTTCGGAACATCGGTAGGCCTGGGTGTGAAACCTTCGCAGGATGCGTTGTTGATCGTCTATTGTTCGCCGGTCGGCGCTTATTTCAAGACGGGAATCAAGCCGATGCCGGTGGTGATCGATCGCGAACAGGATCGGGCTGCTCCACGTGGAACGGGCGACGTGAAAGTCGGCGGGAACTATGCGGCGAGCTTGTTGTCCGGCGAACGGGCACATAAAATGGGTTATTCGAACGTGATTTATCTCGATGCGGCGGAGCATAAATATATCGAAGAGTGCGGCGCCTGCAACTTTTTCGGGATCAAAGACGGTAAGTATATCACGCCCCAATCGCCGTCGGTGTTGCCGTCGATCACGAACAAAAGTCTTCGTCGACTGGCGGCGGACATGGGCCTGACGGTCGAAAATCGTCGGATTCCGGTCGACGAGCTTCCGACATTCGAAGAGTGCGGCGGCTGCGGCACGGCGGCAGTGATCTCCCCTATCGGCAAAATATTCGACCTGCAAACCAACGAAGTGTATCTGTATGGCGACGAAGTAGGCAAAGTTTCGCTCGACCTTTACAATGGCCTGCAAGACATTCAATATGGCCGAGCCGAAGATAAATATGGGTGGTGTACGATTGTAGAATAAACTAAAATACTGTTGATGCGGAGCGGGTAGCCCAAATTCGGGTTGCCCACTTTTTTGTGTTTGGAAGAGGTGGAGATGTTGTCGTGTGTTCCACGTGGAACAAACAGGCGAACGGGTGGTGTTGTTGTGTGGGGTCTTGAAGGTCGCGGGAATTGGTCGGCGTGATGTGTTGTGGGTTTTGAGTCTTGTGGGTGGCGCAGCGGGCTGAATGTTGTTGTGCTTTTTTTGTGAGTGAATGAGCCGAATCAGGGCGACTTGAAAATCAAAGGCTCGACAGGCGAGGTGTTGTTTGTTTTGTGTTTTCTGTTTTTTTTGCGGTGGGGCTTGTGTGTGGGAAGGCTGGGCGCTATTGTATTCCACGTGGAGCTACCCTCCTCGTGTGGGGTTCGCTGGGTGGCTTGTTGGTGTGTGGGGTTTGAGTGTGCGTCGTGTGCCTGGTCGATGGGCGGGGTAGCTCGGTTGCCAATCGGATAGGCATACTGTTTAGTTGTTGGGCGCTACGGTTATTGTGTTCCACGTGGAACCACCCTCCCCTGTGCGGGGTTGTTTTGGCGGTTTTGAAATGCCCCGTTGTCGGGCTATCTCCCGAACCTAACCAACAGGACGTTTACATCGGCGGGCGAGACGCCGGGAATGCGCGAGGCTTGGCCTATGGTCGCCGGGCGGATGCGGGCCAGCTTCTGGCGGGCTTCGATCGTGAGCGCTTGGACTTGCGAGAAGTCGAAATCCTGGGGAATGGCGATGTTTTCCAGCCGATGCAGCTTGCCGGCGATGAATTTTTCGCGTTCGATGTACCCTTTATACTTGATTTGTATCTCGGCCTCCTCGATCGCCTCGGCGGTGATCCCCCGGTCGGCGATGAACTTGTCGAGTGCTGGCAGCACCGGACGGAGCGCTTCGAATGTTACGTTGTTGCGCATGAGGACGTCGGAGAGCTTCCGACCCTGGGTCAAAGGCTCCGATCCGACCGATTTCAAATAGTCGTTGATTTCGGCTGCTTTGATGCTCCGTTCGCGAGCGAAGGAAATAAGCGATTCTACGAACGATTTTTTTTCGAGGAAATGCTCGTGGTTTTTGCGGGTCACGAGTCCGATTTCGTGACCCAGCGGAGTGAGTCGCAAGTCGGCGTTGTCCTGGCGGAGCAGAATCCGATACTCGGCCCGCGACGTGAACATGCGGTAGGGTTCGTCGACCCCCTTGGTCACCAGGTCGTCGATCAGCACGCCGATATAGGCTTCGTCGCGGCGCAGCACGATCGGCGCCTCGGCGTTCAACGCCCGATGCGCATTGATGCCGGCCAGCAGACCCTGGGCCGCAGCTTCCTCGTAGCCCGTCGTGCCGTTGACCTGTCCGGCGAAATAGAGGCCCTGCACCCGCTTGGTTTCGAGCGAATGGTGCAGTTGCGTGGGCGGAAAATAGTCGTATTCGATGGCGTAGCCCGGACGAAAGACATGAACGTCCTCCAGACCTCGGATTTTGTGCAGGGCGGCCAGCTGGATTTCCCACGGCAGCGACGACGAGAAGCCGTTGAGATAGTATTCGTTGGTCGTGCGGCCCTCGGGTTCGAGAAAGAGCTGGTGCTGCTCCTTGTCGGCGAAGGTACGGAGCTTGTCCTCGATGCTGGGGCAATAGCGGGGGCCAATGCCCTTGATCATGCCGTTGAACAGCGGCGAGCGATCGAAGCCACTGCGCAGAATGTCGTGAACTTCGGGCGAGGTGTAGACCAGGAAGCAAGGCAGCTGATTTTCAACGGGATGCGTGTCGGCTGAAAACGAGAATTTCGACGGTTCGGCGTCGCCCTCCTGCAATTCGAGGGCTTCGAAGTCGATCGTACGGGCGTCGAGACGCGCCGGCGTGCCGGTCTTCATGCGGCCGGATTCGAAGCCCAATGCTTTGAGGCTCTGCGTGATCCCGTGCGATGCGGCATCCCCTGCCCTGCCTCCTTCGGCGTGGGCCGTACCGCAGTGCATCATGCCGTCGAGGAACGTGCCGGCCGTGAGCACCGCGGCCCGGCAGGCGAATTCGACCCCCATGCGGGTTTTGACGCCGCGGATGCGGGATTTTTCGCCGGAGGTGTCGAACAGCAGTTCGGTGGCAGCATCCTGCCAGATGTAGAGGCCGGGCGTGTTTTCGAGCGTATGGCGCCACTCCTCGGAAAACCGCGTCTTGTCGCATTGCGCCCGGGGACTCCACATGGCGGCGCCCTTCGAGCGGTTGAGCATGCGGAACTGTACGGCCGTGAGGTCGGCGATGCGGCCCGTCTGTCCGCCGAGAGCGTCGATCTCTCTGACGATCTGACCTTTGGCGATTCCTCCTATGGCCGGGTTGCACGACATGGCGGCCATCTTGGTCATGTCCATTGTCAACAACAACGTGCGACTGCCCAAACGAGCCGCTGCCGCTGCCGCTTCGCATCCGGCGTGTCCGCCGCCGATGACTATGATATCGTATTGAAGCATAACGATTGAAAACCAATCTTTTGCAAACAAAAACCGACGGGGCGACCCGTCTGTCGGGTCTTGTCGTTGTCTGTCCTTTGCAGATTCGGGACAAAGGTAGTGATTTATTCCCGATCGATGCAGAGTCGGGCGGTAAATTCGAAGATTCGGAGGGCGGCGGAAAAGAGCCGGCACAGATGGAATGGAAAGCGGCATAAAAGGCAATTCGTCCGGTGATTCTGGGCGGAGCAGTCGTAAAACGGTGCGATGACGAAAAAAGCGGACGCGGCAATAGGTTTTCAGGAAAATAATCGTATCTTTGTTTCTTGGGGAGATCGGCGAACGGCCGAGATATAAAAACGAAAGCGGAAAAGTTGAACGTTTTCGATAAGCCGAGAGCAGAGCCAAGTTTACTTGAGCTATGCCGAAGCGGGAAAACCTGCATGTCAATGAACGTTTTCGACAAGCCGAGGGTAGAAGCCGCGGACTTTGCTGTGGTAAGAAAAAAGTGCAAGAATTTGAATAAATAAGCATTGCGTTATGTACGGAAAAATCAAGGAACATTTGCAGCACGAGTTAGCCGAAATCAAGGCTGCAGGTCTCTACAAGACCGAACGGGTGATCGCGTCGCCCCAGCGTGCCGAGATCGAAGTCGCAGGTCGTAAGGTGTTGAATTTCTGTGCCAACAACTATTTGGGGCTGTCGGACAACCCGCGGCTCGTGGAGGCGGCCAAGAGGGCCATGGATGCCCGCGGCTACGGCATGTCGTCGGTACGCTTCATCTGCGGGTGTCAGGATATCCACAAGGAGCTGGAGAAGGCCGTTTCGGACTATTTCGGCACCGAAGATACGATCCTCTATGCCGCTTGCTTCGATGCCAACGGGGGCGTTTTCGAACCTCTCTTCGGCGAGGAGGATGCGATCATCTCCGATGCGCTGAATCACGCGTCGATCATCGACGGCGTGCGTCTGTGCAAGGCGGTGCGTTATCGCTATGCCAATGCCGACATGGCCGAGCTGGAGGAGTGCCTCAAGAAAGCGCAGGCCCAGCGTTTCCGCATCGTCTGTACCGACGGCGTATTCTCGATGGACGGCAATGCTGCGCCGCTCGACAAGATTTGCGCCCTGGCCGAGAAATACGACGCATTGGTGATGGTCGACGAGTGCCATTCGGCCGGTGTATTGGGCCGGACGGGCCGCGGCATTACCGAGCTTTACGGTTTGCGCGGCAAGGTCGACATCCTCACGGGCACTCTCGGCAAGGCGTTCGGCGGTGCCGTGGGCGGTTTCACGACGGGCCGCAAGGAGATCATCGAGATGCTGCGTCAGCGTTCGCGCCCCTATCTGTTCTCCAACTCGCTGCCCCCCGCTGTGGTCGGCGCCGGGATCGAGATGTTCAAGATGCTGGGCGAGAGCGACGAACTGCACGATCGTCTGGTGGCCAACGTGGAGCATTTCCGCGCGAAAATGATGGCTGCCGGGTTCGACATCAAACCCACGCAGTCGGCGATCTGCGCCGTGATGCTCTACGACGCCAAGCTGTCGCAGGATTTCGCCGCCAAGCTGCAGGACGAGGGCGTTTTCGTCACGGGGTTCTACTACCCCGTCGTGCCCAAGGGGCAGGCGCGCATCCGTGTGCAGGTATCGGCCGGACATACCACCGAGCAGCTCGACCGCTGCGTCGCCGCCTTCGTGAAGATCGGCAAAGAACTGAAAGTCATCGAATAACACTTTAAGCCCATGTCTAAAGTTCCGTTGGACGCGATCGATCGCAAGATCCTCAAATACCTCATCAAGAATGCCCGGATGCCTTTTCTGGAGATCGCCCGCGAATGCGGCATTTCGGGCGCGGCTATTCACCAGCGCATCCGCAAGCTCAACGACCAGGGCGTGATTCTGGGCAGCCGCCTGATCGTCGACCCCAAGATGATGGGGTTCGATGTCTGCGCCTACATCAGCATCACGCTCAAAGACCCCCAGCTGCTCAAACCTACGGTGGAGAATCTGAAGGAGGTGCCCGAGATCGTGGAGTGCCATTTCATCACGGGCAAGGGCAACATTCTGGTCAAGATCTACTGCGTGGACAACGAACACCTCATGCAGACGCTTTTCGAGGGTATTCTGCGCATTCCCGGCATCGCGACGACCGAGACGACCATTTCGCTCGAAGAGTCGTTCCAGCGCCAGGTAAACGTGGACTTCATCGAAGAAGAATAGCCGCCCGACAACCGGCTGACGGGTAAATCCGGCGACGATCGAATGCCGGACGCCCCCCCCGGTGGACGAGAGTCGGGGTATCGGATAAGTTCGTATCCGTGTTTTTATTCCTCGGATGTTCTGCGGAGCATCCGGAGAGGTTGAGGCCCGCCCGGCTTGAAAAGCCGTATTCGACGGCAAGCATTCGTATGGGGACGGTTTTACGGACAAACATTTTTATCGTTTGTCGATAAAAATTTTTTGATATTCAAAATTTGTTTCTATATTTGCTCCCCGATAAGACGGATATTTCGAATTTAAAATAGTTGCGATGAATTTACTTACCGTGGAGCATGTCGTCAAGCAGTATGCCCGGCATAAGGCGCTCGACGACGTGTCGCTGACCATTCCCCGCGGATCGGTCTACGGGTTGCTCGGCCCCAACGGCGCGGGCAAGACGACTTTGATCCGCATCATCAACCGCATCACGGCGCCCGACAGCGGTCGCGTGTTGTTCGGCGATCGCGAAATCCGTCCCGAGGACGTGTTGCGGATCGGTTATCTGCCCGAGGAACGGGGCCTCTACAAGAAGATGAAGGTCGGCGAGCAGGCGGTTTTCTTCGCCCGTCTGAAGGGCCTTTCGCGACGCGACGCGGTGGTTCGACTGAAGCAGTGGTTCGTGAAATTCGGCATCGAGGGCTGGTGGGACAAGAAGGTGGAGGAACTCTCCAAAGGCATGGCGCAGAAGGTGCAGTTCATCGTCACGGTGCTGCACGAACCCGAGCTGTTGATCTTCGACGAGCCGTTTTCGGGCTTCGACCCCATCAATGCCAACCTGCTCAAGGAGGAGATCATGGCCTTGCGCGACAAGGGTGCGACGATCATCTTCTCGACCCACAACATGGCGTCGGTGGAGGAGATCTGCGACCACATCACGTTGATCGACAAGTCGCACAATATCCTCTCGGGGCGTGTGGACGACATCCGCCGCCGCCACGGATCGAACGTCTTCGAAGTGGCTTTCCGCGGCGAAGAAGATGCTCTGCGCCGTGCGATCGAGGGGCGTTGCGAGGTATCGGAGGGGGCGCCCGAAGAGTCGGCCTATCGGACGCTGCGGCTCCATATCCCCGGCGACGAGGCGGTGCGAGGCGTCGTCGCGGCGATCAACGAAGCCGTCGAACTGCGGTCGTTCCGCGAAATCATTCCCTCAATGAACGATATCTTCATCCGGGCCGTCAACGGTAATTTATAATGAATCGCGGAGTCGCCGTGCCGGAGGTCGGCCGGCGGATTCCGTCGCGAATAAAAACAGTCGATTTATGTCTAACGTATCTCTTATCATAGGGCGCGAATTCAACGAGCGCGTCCGCAAAAAATCGTTCATCATCACCACGCTGCTCATGCCCGTGTTGATGATCGGCCTGATGGTGGCGCCGGCTTTGATCATGGAGTTCTCGCGCGGCGACGAAAAGCGCATCGCCGTGATCGACGAGAGCGGTTTGGTCGCTCCGGGGTTGCAGGACGGCGACGAATTGTCGTTCGAGACGACCGAGCTGTCGCTCGATGAGGCCCGGCGCGAGCTGACCGACCGGTTCGGCGTGCTCTTCATCGGCGGCGACATCCTCGCCAACCCCAACAACGTGCGGCTCTATGCCAATTCCACGTCGTCGATCGTCGTGGAGAGCGGCATCACGGGGCAGATCGAACGGATTCTGGAGGCCGAAAAACTCAAGAGCTACCAAATCGAAAACCTGCCGCAGATTCTCGACGAGGTGAAAACTTCGGTGTCGATGCAGACGTTCCGCAACGACAAGTCGCAGGAGGAGGATTCGCAGGCCCAGTCGTCGATCGTGGCCACGGTGCTGGGCTATGTGCTCGGATTCGTGCTCTACATGTTCCTGTTGATCTACGGATCGATGGTCATGCAGTCGGTGATCGAGGAGAAGAACAGTCGTGTGCTGGAGGTGATGGTATCGTCGGTGCGGCCGTTCGATCTGATGCTGGGCAAAATCCTGGGCGTGGCGCTCGTCGCCGTGGTGCAGATTCTGGTGTGGGGCGTGTTGATCTGCGGCATCGGGGGGCTGGCGCTGCCCCACCTCATGCCGTCGGACGTGATGGCCGGGGCGCAGGCCGTGCAGGCCGGGATGCCCGATGCGGCGGCGGTCGAGGGGCTGAACCCCGAGATGCTGCAGGCCGTGGCCGCCATGACCGACATGGGCTATGTGGTGAAGATTTTCGTGTGCCTGCTGCTGTTCGTCTTCGGCGGTTATCTGCTCTATTCGGCGATGTTCGCCGCGGTGGGTTCGGCCGTGGACAGCGTGCAGGACGCCTCGCAGCTGCAGATGCCTATCACGCTGCCGATCATTCTGGCGCTGTTGATGATGCTGGCCGTGATCAAAGACCCCGATTCGCAGCTGGCGTTCTGGTTTTCGGTGATCCCGTTCACCTCGCCGGTGGTGATGATGGCCCGCATCCCTTATGAAATTCCTTGGTGGGAGATCGTCCTGTCGCTCGCGGTGCTCTATGCTTCGTTCGTGGGCATGGTGTGGCTGGCGTCGAAGATTTACCGGGTGGGCATCTTCATGTATGGCAAGAAACCGACCCTCAAGGAGTTGGCCAAATGGGTCAAATACAAGTATTGAGGGGAAATCGAAAATTGAAAGGCGAGAAGTGAAAGGCGATGCTCTTTGTCGGTACGGTGTCCGCGCTGTTTCATCGCTGGTTGAATATCGCTGCCCGGCGCTAATCGTGAATTTTATCATGCGTTTTTGAATTTTTTCATTAAATTTGCAGCGTTACCGCCGGGGAACGGATATTTAACGAAATAATTCAAAATCAAACCACTATGATTTCGATCGACAACTACGATTTCAAAGGCAAGCGCGCGCTGGTGCGCGTGGACTTCAACGTGCCTCTCGACGCCGAGGGCCAGGTGACCGACGACACCCGCATCCGTGCGGCCGTGCCGACGATCAAAAAGGTGTTGGCCGAGGGCGGTTCGGTGATTCTCATGTCGCACATGGGGCGCCCGAAGAAGAACCCCGATCCCAAGTATTCGCTGGAGCAGATCGTGCCCGCCGTGGAGAAAAATCTCGGCGTGAAGGTCGCTTTTGCCGGCGACTGCATGGGCGACAAGGCGGCCGAAATGGCTGCGGCGCTGAAGTCCGGCGAAGTGCTGCTGCTCGAAAACCTGCGTTTCTATGCCGAGGAGGAGGGCAAGCCCCGCGGTCTGGCCGAGGACGCCACCAAGGAGGAGAAAGACGCCGCCAAGAAAGCGCTGAAGGAAGGCCCGCAGAAAGAGTTCGTCAAGAAGCTGGCGTCCTATGGCGACTGCTATGTCAACGACGCATTCGGCACGGCGCACCGCAAGCATGCGTCGACCTACCTGATCGCCAAGTATTTCCCCAATGACAAGATGTTCGGTTACCTCATGGAGAAAGAGGTGAAGGCCATCGCAGCCGTCATGGAGAAGCCCGCGCGTCCGTTCTGCGCCATCATCGGCGGCTCGAAAGTCTCGTCGAAGATCGGCGTCATCAAGGCCTTGATCGAGAAGTGCGATTCGATCGTCATCGGCGGCGGCATGACCTATACGTTCGCTGCGGCCCAGGGCGGCAAGGTCGGCAAGTCGATCTGCGAACCCGACATGTTTCCCGTGGCGCTCGAAATTCTGGAGCTGGCCAAGCAGAAGGGCGTGAAGCTCGTCATGTCGCCCGACGCGCTGGTGGCCGACGACTTCTCGCAGAACGCCAACACCAAATCCGCCCCGGCCAACGATATTCCCGACGGCTGGGAGGGTGTCGACATCGCCGAGGGCGGCAAGAAGGCTTTCCGCGAGCATATCCTCGGCTGCAAGACCATTTTGTGGAACGGCCCCGTAGGCGTGTTCGAGATCGACAAGTTCGCGACGGGTTCCAAAGAGGTGGCGCTGGCGATCGCCGAGGCTACGAAGAAGGGTGCCTACTCGCTCATCGGCGGCGGCGACTCGGTGGCCTGCGTCAACAAATTCGGTCTGGCCGACCAGGTCTCCTACATCTCGACGGGCGGCGGCGCGCTGCTCGAATACATCGAGTTCGGCGACCTGCCCGGCGTGGCGGCGATCCGCGACTAAATGCAGAAAGGCCGCTCACGCAGCGGCCTTTTTGCATAAAAACACCCGTATAACAGGCGGATTCGATAGCTGTTCGTGCAGGCTGCGGGTGTTTCGGAGGCAGTCGGCGCGATTCGGCGGATTGCCGACTGCGGGTCGGATAGTTCGAACATAACCAATTTTTGAATAGATGAAAAAAATATTCGTTTTATCAGTTGCTATGGTTTGTATGGCAGGTTGTCAGCATCAGCCGAAAACGCCGGCCATCGACATGGCCAATTTCGACTTGACGGTAGCTCCCGAGGAGGACTTCTATCAGTACGCCACGGGCGGGTGGCAGAAGCTCAATCCGCTCAAACCCGAGTATTCGCGCTACGGTTCGTTCGACATGTTGCGCGACAACAACGAGAAGCGCATCAACGAGCTGTTTTCGAGCATGACGGCCCGGAAAACCGTGCCGGGATCGGTGGAGCAGAAGATCGCCGATCTGTATAAGATGGGTCTCGACTCCGCGCGTCTCAATGCCGAAGGTGCCGCCCCGATCGAGCAGGCTGTGGCCGAAATTCTGGCGATCGATAGCCGTGCGCAGCTCACCGAGGCGATCGCCAAGCTCCACGCGAGCGTGGCCAATCCGTTCTTCTCGGTGGGGGTCGAAGCCGACTTGATGGACAGCTCGATGAATGCGCTTTATGCTTCGCAGTCGGGCTTGATGATGGGCAATCGCGACTACTATCTGGATGCCGAGAACGAGCAGTTCCGTACCGCATACAAAACCTATCTTTCGACGCTTTTCACGCTCGTGGGCATGCCTGCCGATGAAGTCGCCGAGGCGGTGGCCGGGGTCATGAACATCGAAACCCAGCTGGCCCGGAAGATGTGGTCGAACGTCGAGCTGCGCAACATCCCGGCGCAGTACAACCCCACGTCGAAAGCCGTTTTCGAGAAGACCTACGACGCCATCGACTGGCCGACGTATTACAAGACGCTCGGCATCGGCGATTTCGACACGATCATCGTCACGACCGTCTCGTCGCTCGCCAACGCCAACAAGTTGCTCAAGAAAGCGTCGCTGGCCGACATCCGTTACTACCTCGCCGCGCAATACATCGACGCTGCGGCCAATTATTTGAGCGACGAGTTCCAGCAGGCCTCGTTCGACTTCTTCGGCCGCACGATGGCCGGGCAGCAGGAGATGAAACCCCGCTGGAAGCGTGCCATGTCGGTGCCCAACGGTACGCTGTCGGAGGCCGTGGGCGAGATGTATGTGGCCAAGTATTTCCCCGAGGAGGACAAGGCCCGCATGCTGGAGTTGGTGAAGAATCTGCAGACGGCGCTCGGTCAGCACATCGCCGCGCTCGACTGGATGTCGGACGAAACGAAAGCCCGGGCGCAGGAGAAGCTGGCGGCATTCACGGTGAAGATCGGCTACCCCGATACGTGGAAAGACTATTCGACGCTCGAAATCGACCCTTCGAAAAGCTATTGGGAGAATATCATGGGCGCCAGCGCCTGGTATACGGCCGACAACATCGCCAAGCTGGGCCAACCGGTCGACAAGGCCGAGTGGCATATGCCGCCGCAAATGGTCAACGCCTACTACAACCCCACGACCAACGAAATCTGTTTCCCGGCCGCCATTTTGCAGCCGCCGTTCTTCAACCCTGCGGCCGACGACGCGGTGAACTACGGTGCGATCGGCGTGGTGATCGGTCATGAAATGACCCACGGATTCGACGATCAGGGTCGCAACTTCGACAAGGACGGCAACATGAACAACTGGTGGACGGAGGCCGACGCCGCAGCCTTCAAGGCGAAGACCGACATCCTGGTGAAGCAGTTCGACGCGATCGAAGTGCTGCCCGCCAAAGAGGGGCAGCCGGCGATCTTCGCCAACGGGTCGCTCTCGCTGGGCGAGAACATCGCCGATCAAGGCGGTTTGCGGGTCGCCTGGACGGCTTATCGCAACTCGCTGGAGGGGAAACCCGTCCCGGCGCCGATCGACGGATTTACGGACTCCCAGCGCTTTTATCTGGGCTATGCTGCGTTGTGGGCGCAGAACATCCGCGACGAGGAGATCGCCCGACTGACCAAACTCGACGTTCATTCGTTGGGCAAATGGCGCGTGAATGCCACGCTGCGCAACCTGCAGACCTTCTACGACGCATTCGGCATCGCCGGGGGCGCCATGTTCCTGCCCGAAGAAGAGCGGGTAATCATCTGGTAGTATTCCCGCGTGTTCGAAACGAAACAGGCTCGAAATTCTTCGAGCCTGTTTTTATCGAAACGGCCGGCATCTCTCGAAAAGATGCCGGCCGTAGTTATCGAAACATCGCGGGTTATCTGTTGGTCACCGGCTTGATGTCCTTGACGCGGAGTTGCGTGGTGATCGTGCCGCGGTAGTGGTTCTCGACGATCTGGTAGCAGACGTCGATCGGGCGCCCCGATTTGACCCATTCGTAGTGCGTGGGTTGCTGGAACGCGATCGACTGGATCTTGGTGTTGGGCTTCTGCCGCTGCATCAAGTCCATGCGCAGATGCTCGCACTCCATGCCCACGAGCTTGGCGTCGCCGTGGTTGCTCACGCCATAGGTGACGAAGACCGGTGCCGCATTGCCCGGCCCGAAGGGCTGGAAGCGGTTGAGGTGGTCGCGGAACTTGGCCGTGATGTCGGAGAAGAGCAGTTCGCTGTCGATGTCGACCTGCGGCACGAGCATCTGGGGGTCGATGTGCTGCTCGACGAAGTCGTTGAAGCGGCGCGTGAACTCCTCGACGTTCTCGGGTTTCATGGTCAGACCCGCGGCGTACATGTGGCCGCCGAAGTTCTCCAGCAGATCGGAGCACGACTCCACGGCCTGGTAGAGGTCGAAGCCGGGCACCGAGCGGGCCGAACCCGTGACGAAACCGTTGCTCATGGTCAGCACGACCGTGGGCCGGTAGTAGGTCTCGATCAGGCGCGAGGCGACGATGCCGACGATGCCTTTCATCCACTTGGGATTGTAGATGACGGTGCTCTTGCGGCTCTTCAGCTCGGGGTGGCTCTCGATGTAGTTGTGAGCCTCCTGCGTGACGGAGCGGTCGATCGACTTGCGATCCTGGTTGTAGGCGTCGATGACGTTGCCGAACTCCTCGGCGACGCTTTCGTTGCCCTCGATGAGCAACTCCACGGCGGCATGACCGCCCGAAGGCGAGGCGTTCTCGTCGCTCTCGTCCATGCGCATGCGCCCTGCGGCGTTGATGCGCGGCCCGATCTTGAAAACGATGTCGTCGATGGTGATGCTGTGCTTGTCCAGTCCGCAGATCTTGATGATCGACAATAACCCTTTCGACGGCTCTCGGTTGAGGTTCTTCAGGCCGAAATGGGCGAGAATGCGGTTCTCGTCGACCAAGGGCACGATGTCGGACGCGATGCTTACGACCAGCAGATCGAGCAGGTCGAGGATCTGTTCGAAAGGAATGCCGTTTTTCTGGGCATAGGCCTGCACGAGCTTGAACCCTACGCCGCAACCCGACAACTCGTCGAACGGATAGGAACAATCGACCCGTTTGGGGTCGAGAACGGCTACGGCACGGGGAATCTCCTCGGCCGGGAGGTGATGGTCGCAGATGATGAAATCCACGCCCTGCTGCTTCGCATAGACGACCTTTTCCATGGCTTTGATGCCGCAGTCGAGGGCGATGATCAACCCCACGCCCTTGCGGGCCGCATGGTCGATGCCCTTGACCGAGATGCCGTAGCCTTCGGTATACCGGTCGGGAATGTAGAAAGTCAGGTTTTTATGCCCGATCTGGCGCAGGAACTTGTAGACCAGTGCGACGGCCGTGCAACCGTCGACGTCGTAGTCGCCGTAAACCATGATCTTCTCCTGGTTGCGGACGGCTCGCTCGACCCGCTCGACCGCCTTGTCCATGTCCTTCATCAGGAACGGATCGTGGAGGTCGGCAAGACTGGGCTTGAAAAATTTCTCCGCCTTTTCTACGGTGTCTATGCCTCTCTGTACGAGTAGATTAGCCAGTACGGGCGATAGTTTCAGCGCGGCAGCCAGCGCCGCCACCGCCTCCGGATCGCCCTGCGGTTTCACTACCCAACGTTTTTCTATGGGCATACGAACGATTATTATTTAATTTCAACATTCAATATCTCGCTTAAGTTGGCGACGAGCGCGTCGTCGACGTCGTTCATCGCTATTTTCCGGCCGCTTTCGCGTTCGATCGAGGTGACGCCCCGGTCGACGAACCCGCAAGGGTTGATGCGCGAAAACCACTCCAAATCGGTCGATACGTTGAGCGCCAGCCCGTGCATGGTGACGAACCGCGACGAACGCACTCCGATCGCACAAATCTTACGCGGCATGCACCCCCGTGCCGCCGATATTCTTTCCGGCGCTGCGGCTCCGTTTGCCGGTTCTTGCGTGATCCACACGCCCGAAGCGCCCGGTATGCGTCCCGCGACGATCCCGTAGGTCGCGACCGTGCGGATCACGGCTTCTTCGAGCCGGTCGATGTAGTCCCGCAGGCCGATCCCGATCCGTTCGAGGTCGAGGATGGGATAGCAAACCCTCTGTCCCGGGCCGTGGAACGTGATGTCGCCGCCGCGATCTATGTGAAAGAACTCTGCGCCCAATCGCTCCAACGCCGTCCGGTCGACGAGCAGGTTCTCTGCGTGGCCGCTCTTGCCCAGCGTGTAGACCGGCGGATGCTCGACCAGCAACACCGTGCCGACCATTGCGGCATCTGCGGCATCTTGTGCCGCTTCGTTTCCGGCTTCGGCGGCATTCGTTCCGTTTCCGCGCCCCACACCCTTTTTCCCGGCCACCAGTTCCTCGAACAGCCTCCGCTGCAGTTCCCAGCAGGCGGCGTAGTCCATCGTTCCGAGGTCGCGGCGGCAGGCTCTCATGGCTATGCGCTTTTCACGTTGCGGAGCGCCTCCTCGGCCCTGTAGGACGACCGTACCAAAGGTGCGCTCGCGCAATACGCGAAACCCATGGCCAAGGCCTGTCGGCGGTACCATTCGAATTTCTCGGGAGCGACATACGCCGCTACGGGGTAGTGCTCCAGAGTGGGCCGAAGGTACTGGCCGATCGTCACGATTCCTACGCCTGCTTCGCGCAGGTCGCGCAGGGTTCGTACGACCTCTTCATCGCTCTCGCCCAAACCGACCATCAACCCGCTTTTGGTGGCCATACCGCGGTCGCTCAAGTAGCGCAGCGTCGCCAGGCTGGTGCGATAGGTCGCCCTGGAACGCAGGTCGGGAGTCAGTCGTTCGACAGTCTCGATGTTGTGCCCGACGATATCGGGCTGCGATGCGACGACCGTGTCCAGCAGGTCGGGTTTCGCATCGAAATCGGGAATAAGAAGCTCAATTGCGACGTCGGGATTCTGCGAGCGGATCGCCTCCACGGTCGCGGCCCAATATCGGGCGCCGCCGTCGGGAAGGTCGTCGCGCGTCACGGAAGTGATGACGGCATGCTTGAGTTTCATCAGCGCGACGCTTTCGGCGACCCGTCGGGGTTCGTCGGCGTCGGGGGCGAGGGGGCGTCCGGTCTGCGTGGCGCAGAAGCGGCAGCCGCGCGTACAGATCTCTCCCAGAATCATGAACGTCGCCGTTCTGCGGCTCCAGCACTCGGCCTGGTTGGGGCACCGGCCGCTGCTGCAGATGGTGTGCAGCTCGTGCTTGTCGACGATGCGCCGCACCTCGGCGTATTCGGCCGTGCGGTGGAGGCGGATCTTGAGCCATCCGGGTTTTTTCAGTACGTCTGCCTGGTCATGAAACTTCGGCATTTAAGTTCGTTATTTTCCAATTGATGCAAAACTACGAAAAATAATTGACATTTCGGAGCGATCGGGTGCATTATTATCGGAAGCCTTCCGAAAGAGGCTCGCAAAAAGCGCGTGACCCGCGGGCTGCGGGAGTCGAGGTGCATCGGACGAACAGGGCGTATTTTTGGCGGCCGGACAAGAAAGAAGACACCCGGAACCGATCGGTTCCGGGTGTCTCTGGTTAGGTTAGTTAGGTTTATGAGAGTGGGGAATCCCACGTTTGCAAGACAAAGATAAACGGATTTTTAGGAAAAACAAAATTTTTTCGTTGTTTTCTTTATCGAAAGGCGATATTTTTCGATGAATTATAATTAAAATATTTTAATATTGCTGCAATTCGTAAGTTTTTCATTAAAGCGCTTCGCGAACGGGAATGGCCTCCTCTTGGCCCTCCTGCGGCGAGGCGAGGTTGTGGAGATGGCGGTTGCGATAGGTCGCGGGTGTCATCTGGTACTCCTTCTTGAAGAGTTTGATGAAGTGCGAGGTGTTGGGGAAAGTGCATTCGTTGCCGATCTCCGACACGGATTTGGAGGTGGAGATCAGCAGCAACCGCGAGTGCATGAGCCGCTGGCGGATGTACCATTTGTGGGGCGGCATCTGGAAGTGGCGCCGGAACTCCTTCTTGAACGAGGTGAGCGAACGGTTGGTGAGCCGCGAAAGCTCCTCGATGGATATGTCCTTGAAAATGTGGTCGTAGACGATCTGTTCGAAATTCTCTTTGGCTGCGTCGACGTTGCTCAACAGTTTGCTTTTGATGCAGCAGTCCTCGTGCGAAGCGATCAGGTAGATGAGTTCGGTCATCTTGATGTTTTCGGCCGTTTCGTCGTGGTGGAAATCCTCCTCGCGCAGATAGTTGTTGATGTTGGAGAAGAAGTTGCGTACGGTGCTCCAGGCCGGCATGACCACGTGCATGCGGTTGTTGCAGTTGTCGCACGAATGGGAGTTGGAGATGTTCAACCCGTAGGTGATGTTCAGATGGAGCAGGATGCGCTGGAGATCCGACGGCGTGTAATAGACGAGGATCTGCTCGAACGGCTGTCCGTTTTCCGGAAAATGTTCGATGTAGTGGTGGCCGATGCCGAGATAGAAGATGTCGCCGCGCGTGAATTTACGCCGCTTGTCGCCGTCGTACACGTACATCGTGCCGCGCAGGATGTACCCGATGGCGTAGCGGGAAAGCGTTTGCGACTGAATGCCGGTGTGAAGCGTTTCGACATACTTCACGATCATCGGCTGTTGGGCCGACGAATTCATTGAATTCTTCATGGGTATAGATTGTTAATTTTACTTTGTGCGAACAAATGTCTGCGTCACTTTTGTTCAACCTCAAATATACAATCTAAACTTCGATTCATAAAATTAAAAATAGTAAATATGGGTGTGTAAATGCACATTCGGCTTTAACGAACGATAATCAAGTCTAAATATATTATTGTAAAAATAGGTTCACCAAGGCGCCTGCCAGCAGGAGGACGTAAACCGCCCGGACGATGGATCGGTAGGCGCAGATGAAGAATACGGGCAGCAGAACGGCCCCCGGAACGGCGGCCAGGGCGAACAACGGAAGCGATGCGCCGGGCAGGCAGAGAACCGAAGCGGCCAGCAACAGCACTTCGATGTTGTAATAAAGAATGATGCGCGGTTTGGAGTTGACGGACAAGCGGCTCGAAAGCAGGAAGCCGATGCCGATGATCAGGCACAGCAGGGTGACGCCGAGCAGGAGCCGGGACGACAGCGGAATTTGCCCGAAGAAGGCGAAAAAGGCGTCGCCCTCGATGATCTGCCCGGCCCAGGCGGTCAGGGGCGTGAAGAACGGATGTCCGAGGCCCCAGTTGAGGTAACAGAGCGCCAGCGGCACGAGTAGCAGGCCGGCGAGAGCGACGATCGTTTCGCGGCCGGTGCGGTGGAAGTGGATGATGGCCAGCGGCAGCAGCAACAGCAACGGTGCGGCCTGCGGGACGAGGAGGAGCGCGACGCTCAAGTAGAGCGATGCCCGGAAGATGATGTTGAACGCGTAGTTGGAGGTGAACGACCGGCAGAAGTTGCTCAACGCAAACGCCAGCAGCATCGAGCCGACGCAGGCGAGCAGGTCGATATGTCCTGCGGCGATTCCGCAGGCGATGACGCCGTAGAACGGAATGGCGATGCAGGTGTTGACGGAGTAGAGGTTGTAGCGGACGGCGAAATGTCCGATGCGGATGCCGGTCGACAGCAACAGCACGCAGCAAATGGCCTTGGCCCATCCGGGATAGGCGGTTTGGAAGCCGGCGAGAGCCTGGGCGGGCAGCCATGCCGCGCTGTGGTCGGCCGACGGTGCGACGCCGGCCGTTTCGCCCTGACACACGGCGGCGACGACCAGAACGGCCAGCGTGAGGAACGCCGGAACGAAGGGTTGTTGTGCGATGTCGAATTTCATGTCGTGCAGGATTCGCAGGACAAAAATAACGAAAAAAGCCGGACGCCTCTAATTTATTCGTAACTTTGTGTCGGGTAACATGCTGCGAGAGGTCGGATTCGGGGTGTTCGGCGCCCGGCCGCGCAGCATGCGGGACGGATTTCCAGTGTGCGATGTTGGAGTTGCAAGTTCAATATGAGTTTCCGGAAGCCGGCTGCGACGAAGCGGGTCGCGGCTGTCTGGCCGGCCCCGTATTCGCAGCGGCGGTGATGCTGCCGCCCGATTTCCACGATCCGCGGCTCAACGATTCGAAGCAGATGACCCCGCGCAACAGAGATCGGCTGCGCGAAGTGATCGAGCGCGAAGCGGTGGCATGGGCCGTGGAGGCAGTGTCGCCTGCACGGATCGATGAGATCAACATACTCAATGCGTCGTTCGAAGGCATGTCGCTGGCCGCGGCACGGCTCGATCCGCAGCCGGGGTTTCTGGCGATCGACGGCAACCGTTTCCGCACACATCTGACCCTGCCCTATGCCTGCATCGTGAAAGGCGACGGCCGGTATGCCGACATCGCGGCGGCCTCGGTGCTGGCCAAGACCCATCGCGACGAATATATGCAGGAACTCGACGCGCAATTTCCCGAATATGGCTGGCGTTCGAACAAGGGCTATCCCACGCGCAAACACCGCCTGGCGATCCGCGAATATGGCCTCACGCCGCATCATCGGCTGACGTTCAACCACGAAATCGACCAGCTCGAACTCCCCTTCGAATAAAAAGATAAAAAACAGCTTCCCGGTAGATGCTGGACGCAGCGCACGGAGAACCCGTTGGCCCGGTTAGCGTTGTTCAGCGGGTTGACATTGCCTGCATTGAAGTACAAGTACCCTGCGTTGACATTGCCGGCTGCGTAAGACGAAGACGACCAGCAGTGGCCGCGCTCGCCGACGTAGCCCAAGGCTCCCGACGCGTTGCTGCGGTAACCCGCGGCAGGGGCTTGCAAGAAGCAATCGCTGGAATGAATGGCAGAAAGGAAAAGGGTTAACTTTTTGCTAAACTGGTGTGGATAACTGGCAACCTCGCAAACGAACATGCCCGACAGATAAATTATCGATCGGTGTTTTTGCTCTTTGCGCTTTATGTTGCCAGTGGATTGCTGAATCTACTTCACCGCGCTGGCAGAAACCGTGATCTCTGCCACTCCGGGTAGGAGAAGTCTGTTTTTTATCGGGGATCAAAAAACGACGGGTCTCGAAAAAGGCCCGTCGTTTCGAAAGTATCGGATGTCTTGCGTCAATAACCCAGCGACTTGGAGGCCGCGTAGGAGATTTTCAAGGCATTGGCTCGACGAAGTTCCTGCTTCACGTCGGTGACGATACCCATCTTGGTCGTGCCGTCGGCTTTCAGACAGATGGTCATCGAAGCACGGTCGGCTTCGCTGAGCTTGTCGCGCTCGGCGGCCACGAAATCCAGGATGTCCTTGGTCGTCTTGTAGGAGTCGTTGAGCTGGATACGGGGTGCCGTACCGAACTTGGCCTGCATGGCCAGCGAGGGCTGTCCGATGTGGATGTAGCTCACCAGCGACTTCTTTTCGAGTTTCTGCACTTCGGTAGCCTCGGGGAGTTTGTAACGCACCAACAGCTCCTGATCGCGCATGGTCGTGGAGACCATGAAGAAGAAGAGGATCATGAAGATCACGTCGGGGAGCGACGCTGTCGAAATGGGGGGCAAACTCTTGTTGCCCTTCTTTTTCATTACTGCCATAATCTTACTTCTTAATGGTACGCGGTTCGGCCTCGGAGATCTTCAGAGGCACGGCCTTGGTGATGACGTTGCGCTGCTCCTCGGTCAGGGATGCCAGCTTGTCGCCGAACTTGCGCATGGCCACCTCGTCGCGGATTTCGCTGAAAGCGCGGGCCAGCTCGTTCTGCACCATGATGTAGGGCTGGTAACCCGTATCGCGGGTGGTTTGCAGCGAAACGACGCCCGAGCTGACGGGATAGACCCACTTGCTGCCGTCGGGAAGATCGAACTCTTTCTCCTCTTTCTCCGGAAGATCGGCGTCGTCCAGCGGATTGAGGACGAATTCCTTCGTCTTGTCCTTCAGGTCGCGCAACTCGATGAACTCCTGCTTGCCGGGCTGACCTGCCATGATCTGGCCGCTACCGTTGATGAGCACCAGGAAAAGGTTGCGCTCCTTGACCTTGATCTCCTCCTGCTTCTGATCTTCGGGAGGAATAGGCGGGAGCATGCGCGCCAGACCCGTGTCCGTGTTCATCGTAGTGGCCACCAGGAAGAAAATCAGCAGCAAGAAGGCAATGTCGGCCATCGAACCGGCGTTGATTTCCT
>CAYSJF010000003.1:0-57983 GCA_964431265.1 uncultured Alistipes sp.
GTGATGTCGATGCCGATCGTCTTGCACTTCTCGTAGATGTTGGGGAAGTGGCTGCGTACGGCGTCGGGGTCCTTGTGCGTTACGTCCAAGTAGACGAAATCTTCGCCCCGGCGGGTCATTTCGCTGTAGATCGCCCGGGCCACCACGTCGCGCGGGGCCAGCGACTTCATGGGGTGGTACTTGTCCATGAACTCCTCGCCCGACTGCAGGCGCAGAATAGCCCCGAAGCCCCGCATCGCCTCGGTGATGAGGAAGTTGGGCTTCTCGCCGGGGTTGTAGAGCGTCGTGGGGTGGAACTGGATGAACTCCATGTTCTCGGTCAGTGCCTTGGCCCGGTGGCACATGGCGATGCCGTCGCCGGTCGCCACGATGGGGTTCGAGGTCGACGAGTAGATCTGTCCGCAACCGCCCGTAGCCACGACGGTGACTTTGGCGAGCATGGTCTCTATCTCGTTGGTCTGCTCGTTGAGCACATAGGCCCCGAAGCAGGCCAAACCGCGCGTGTGGCGGGTGACGAACTCGCCTAAGTGGTGCTGCGTCAGCAGGTCGACGGCGAAACGGTGTTCCAGCACGGTGATATTGGGGTGGCGGCGTACCGATTCGATGAGCGCCCGCTCAATCTCGGCACCCGTGAGGTCTTCGTGGTGGAGGATGCGGTGCTCGGTGTGTCCGCCCTCGCGGTTGAGTTCGAACCGGCCGTCGGGCGTCTTGTCGAAACGCGTGCCCCACGCGATCAGATCGCGGATCAGCTCCGGAGCGCGCCGCACGACCAGCTCTACGGCCTCCTCGCGGCATTTGCCGGCCCCGCAGACCAGCGTGTCGCGGATGTGCTTTTCGAACGTGTCGGGAGCGTAGGTCACCGAGCAGATACCGCCCTGGGCATAGTTGGTGTTGCACTCCTCGATTTCGCCCTTGGTCACTATGGTGACGTGCCCGTGAGCGGCGGCTTTCAGCGCGAACGAAAGACCCGCAGCGCCTGAACCGATGACCAGAAAGTCGGTTTTCATGAATTCGACAGCTTTAAAGCACCGGCAAAGATACGAATAAGCGAGGGCAAAAGCAAGCTCGCTTGCATTTTGCCGAGCATAAGTATCTTCGGCGTCAGCCAAAGATACGAAAAGTCAAATTTATTTGAGCATTGCCGAGGCCGGAGTATCTAAAGCGAGGCCAAAGTACGAAAAGTCGAACATAAGTTCGCTTGCATTTTGTTGAGGCGTGAGTATCTAAAACGAAGTTGAGGTACGAAGTGTCGAATTTATTTGAACATTGCCGAGGTGCTATTTGATTAAAGTAGTAATTTTGCCGCACGATTCAAGACGATTATGGAACGACACATAGCTATCGACGACTATCGCTATGATCTGCCCGAGGAGCGGATCGCCAAATTTCCGCTCGGGGAGCGGAGTGCGTCGAAACTTTTGGTGTGGCATGGCGGCGAGATCGCCGAGCGCCGTTTCCGCAACATCGGCGAGGTGCTGCCGGTCGGGCAGCTGCTGGTGTTCAACAATACGCGGGTGATCCGTGCGCGGGTCATCATGCACAAACCTTCGGGTGCGCGTATCGAGGTTTTCTGCCTCGAACCCCATGTTCCGGCCGACTACGAGCGGGCGTTCGCCGTCGTGGGCAGCTGCGAATGGTCGTGCATCGTGGGCAATGTCAAAAAGTGGAAGGAAGGCCCTTTGCAGATCGACTTCGAGCACGAGGGGCGTGCCGAATATCTGCGGGCTTTTCTGGTCGGCGAGAACGGACGCGAGCGCGTAGTGCGCTTCGAGTGGTCGGCACCCCTCACGTTCGGGCAGCTGCTCGAATGCCTGGGGCGCATACCCATTCCGCCTTATCTGAATCGCGAGAGCGAGGAGATCGATAACACGCGCTACCAGACCGTCTATTCGAAATTCGAGGGTTCGGTGGCGGCGCCCACGGCCGGACTGCATTTCACGCCGGAGCTTATCGAGGAGATGACGGCGGCCGGCTTCGGTTTCGAGGAGGTGACGCTGCATGTCGGAGCCGGGACGTTCCTGCCGGTCAAGGAGGAGGATGCCGCACTGCATCCGATGCACACCGAGCACTTCGAGGTGCGCCGCAGGGCGGTGGCGCGGCTGCTCGAAAAATGGGGGCATGTCACGGCCGTGGGGACGACTTCGGTGCGGACGCTCGAATCGCTTGCGGCGCTGGGGTGGCGGATACATACGACCGGAACGCCCGATACCGGCCGGACGATCGGGCAATGGGAGTTGTATGACATTCCGCATGAGTATTCGGGTCGCGACGCGCTGGCAGAACTGCTGGCCTACATGGATGCACATGGGGTTGACCGACTCAAGGCTTCGACGCAGATCATGATTACGCCTTCGGGCTACGAGTTCCGGATCGTGGAGAGCATCGTCACCAACTTCCACCAGCCCTCCTCCACGCTGCTGCTGCTCGTGGCGGCCTATGCGGGCGACGACTGGCGGCGCATCTACGACTACGCCCTGCAACACGATTTCCGGTTCTTGAGCTACGGCGATTCGTCGGTGCTGATGCGATAGGAAAACAAGGGGTTCGGGCCTGTGCGGGGCTTTTGCCGGGCGGAGCGTGAAAAAAATAACAGCGGGCGACCTCTATTCGCAATAATTTCGTATATTTGCGGCGCTGTCCGTTTTCGGGCAGACGCGCTGCGGAGCACGCAGGAATTGCGGGTCTCCGCGGGACGAAGGCTTCGGCCCGTCCGGTCAGGGGCCGGAATGCGGATTTGCAGAAAGATTCAGTTACCAAATCAAATATTACTATGCAAATTGTAGAAGTTCACGCAAGAGAGATCCTCGACTCGCGAGGAAATCCGACCGTCGAGGTCGAGGTACGCACCGTATCGGGTGCTTTCGGTCGTGCTGCTGTGCCGAGCGGCGCATCGACGGGTGAGAACGAGGCGCTGGAGCTGCGCGATGGCGACAAGAGCCGCTACTTGGGCAAGGGCGTTCTGAACGCCGTGAAGAACGTCAACGAGGTGATCGCTCCGGCCGTCATCGGCATGAACGTTTCCGACCAGGTGGGCATCGACAAGACGATGATCGCTTTGGACGGCACCAAAACCAAGTCGAAGTTGGGCGCCAACGCCATTCTGGGCGTTTCGTTGGCCGTGGCCCGCGCTGCCGCCGACTACTTCGGCATGCCGCTTTACCGTTACATCGGCGGTGCCAATGCCAAGACGCTGCCCGTGCCGATGATGAACATCATCAACGGCGGTTCGCACTCCGACGCGCCCATCGCATTCCAGGAGTTCATGATCCGTCCCGTGGGTGCCCCCTCGCTCCGTGAGGGTCTGCGCATGGGTGCCGAGGTCTTCCACAACCTCAAGAAGGTGCTCCACGAGCGCGGTCTCTCGACGGCCGTGGGCGACGAGGGCGGTTTCGCTCCTGCGCTGAACGGCACCGAGGATGCCCTCGATTCGATCATCAAGGCTATCGAAAAGGCCGGCTATGTTCCGGGCAAAGATGTGAAGATCGGCATGGACTGCGCTTCGTCGGAGTTCTACAAGGACGGCATCTACGATTACACGATTTTCGAGGGCGCCAAGGGTGCCAAGCGCACGTCGAAAGAGCAGGTCGAGTACCTCAAGGGTCTGGTGGAGAAGTACCCCATCGACTCGATCGAGGACGGTATGTCGGAGAACGACTGGGAGGGTTGGCAGCTGCTGACCTCGACGATCGGCGATCGCTGCCAGCTCGTGGGCGACGACCTCTTCGTTACGAACGTCGACTTCCTGAAGAAGGGCATCGAAATGGGCTGCGGCAACTCGATCCTCATCAAGGTCAACCAGATCGGTTCGCTCACCGAGACCCTCGATGCTATCGAAATGGCGCACCGCGCAGGCTATACGTCGGTCACCTCGCACCGCTCGGGCGAGACCGAGGATTCGACGATCGCCGACATCGCCGTGGCGACCAACTCGGGCCAGATCAAGACCGGTTCGATGTCGCGTTCCGACCGCATGGCCAAGTACAACCAGCTGCTCCGTATCGAGGAGGAGTTGGGCGACGAGGCGATCTACGGTTACACTAAGGTTTACCGCAAGTAAGCCTCACGTTTATTACGACGAATCCCGGCAGCTTCTGCTGCCGGGATTTTTATTTTGGCCAAAACATATGGGCTATGGGGTGCTTCTCCTATCCTGTCAGTCGGCGATTCGGCGATAGTGGCACACGAGCAGTTTGCCGTCGTCGTCGCGCAGGTGCATGCCGCCGCCCAAGCAGTAGCGGAACATCGCGCAGTCGGCACACGCGTCGCGCCGCGCCCACTCGCGGTTGCGGAACGGGGTAAAACGATGTTCCCACACATTCCAGAAGTCGTCGCGGTAGATATTGCCCTGGCGGTAGTTGGAGCGGATCGACGTGCAGCCCGATATCGAGCCGTCGACACGAATGGAAGCGATCGAAATACCCGCCTGACACGTGTAGAATTTGTCGCGCACCTCGGCTTCGTAGCGGCCCAGAAATCCTTCGCACGAGTAGCTGGCAGCGATGCGCCCTTCGTGGCGAGTGCGGGCCAAGAACTCCATGAGGCGCGTGAACTCCTCGTCGGAGAGCTGCATGGCGGAGTCGCTCGCCGCGCGACCTACGGGGAAGATCGTGAAAAGACGCCAGGCCCGGATGCCGCGGTCGATGAGCATGTCGCGGAACTCCTCGATGCGAGGTAGCAGCTGCGGCGTGACGCAGGTCACGACATCCGAAGCGATCGACGGTTCGTGCGCCACCATTTCGGCCGCAGCCAATGCAGCGTCGAAACTGCGGGGATTGCGGCGGACGAACGTGTGCTGGTCGCGGAATCCGTCGAGGCTGACGGTCATGGTGTGCAATCCGGCGCGCAACAATGCGTCGAACCGCCTGCGGTCGAGAGCCAGTCCGTTGGTGACCAGTCCCCACGGATATTCGCGCCGATAGAGTTCGAGGCCGATTTTTTCGAGGTCGGGACGCACCAGCACCTCGCCGCCCGAGAGAATCACCAGCACGCGGTGCGGATCGACATGGGGCGTGATCTGCGTGTCGAGTACCCGGAAGAAATCTTCGGCGGGCATGTCGGGCTGCAGGGCCTCGGTGCGGCAGTCGCTGCCGCAATGGCGGCATGCGAGGTTGCAGCGCAGCGTGCACTCCCAAAAGAGCGTGCGCAGTTCGTGCCGTGCGACCTGATCGGCGTGCAGCCGCGAAAAGAGCGCGAGGCCGATGCGTTTGCGCAGTCCCGGTTCCCTGCCCATGTCGGTCGACTATTCCGTCTCTTCCGGATCCGATTTCGCGCGGAGTACGACAGAGGTGTCGGGCGATCTGTAATCGCCGAGGTACCACATGCCGGTCGTGCTCTCTTTATCCCGGATGAAAAATACCGACTGCTTTTTATTCTCGAAAGAACCGTTCGCTTCTCCGTCGACATCCCGGCACTCCAGCTCGTCGACGAACCGATCGCCGGCATTCATGCCGAACAACGGCTGTTTCTTGAACGCGAATTGCCCCTGCGCATCGGTGAACGTGAAGTTGTCGTTGCACACGCTCACCAGGATGCCTTCGATCGGCTGCCCCTTTTCATCCGTCACATGCCCCTTGATGGAGAACGTCACGGTCGGAGTGCCGTACATGCACACATTTCCGCCTTCATCGTGGTGTTCCGAACAGGCCGTCGCCAGTCCCAGAAGCGACAAGACCGCATAAATCAATTTGTTGCGCATAGATATCGAAAGGTTGAAGTCTCTATTCGTTCGAATTTTGCAGGTTTTCTCGCCTCGGCAAAGTCTGCTTGCGGTTTCTGCCCTCGGTTTGTCGAAAACGTTTGTTTCGCCCGCCATCCCTCCGGCCCCAAAGCCGCGTTGTCCGGCAACGGGATGCACGGATATTCCGCATGCAAGATACGTTTTTTTTCGTTGCGATGAAAGAAAACAGCAAAAAGAAAAGAGACTCCTTGGGGAATCTCTCCATGCTCGGGTGGAAGAAGGGGTTCGAACCCTCGACCTTCGGAACCACAATCCGACGCTCTAACCAACTGAGCTACATCCACCGTCTATACGGCTGCGGTGCCGTATCGGGATGCAAATGTAATATACTTTTTCGCTTTCGCCAAATAAAACGAGCGAAAAATCGAAACCGCCGCCCGATGTGTGACAAAATGACAGTCCGGAATGTAGCTTTGTCAGTCGGAAGCAGGCGAAAACCCGTCGAAAACTGCCAAAATGGGGTTGGCACACCGATTGAGGGTTCATACTTCGCAAACGGAAAAGTTTCCGAAACATCATAGAAGAGTACATTCGGAATATATAACGTGTAACTTAAAATCGAAGACTATGAACGTTAAACCCTTATCGGATCGCGTGTTGATTCTGCCGAATCCCGCGGAGGAGAAGACGGCCGGCGGCCTCATCATTCCCGACACGGCCAAGGAGAAACCCCTGGCAGGCAAAGTAATCGCCGCAGGCCCCGGCACCAAGGAGGTGCAGATGGAGGTGAAGGTCGGCGACCAGGTGCTCTACGGCAAGTATGCCGGTCAGGAGATCCAGATCGACGGCGTCGACTACCTCATCATGAAACAGAACGACATTTTGGCAATCATCTAATCCCGTAAACAGCTATGGCAAAGGAAATCAAATATAACGTCGAGGCGCGCGAACTGCTCAAGGAGGGTGTCGACGCGCTGTCGAACGCCGTGAAGGTGACGCTCGGCCCCAAGGGTCGCAACGTGATTATCGACAAGAAGTTCGGTGCTCCGCAGGTCACCAAGGACGGCGTGAGCGTGGCCAAGGAGGTCGAGTTGGAAGACCCGTTCGCCAACATGGGCGCCCAGATGGTCAAGGAAGTCGCTTCGAAGACCAACGACGACGCCGGCGACGGCACCACCACGGCCACCGTATTGGCCCAGTCGATCATCGGCGTGGGTCTGAAGAACGTCACGGCCGGTGCCAACCCCATGGATCTCAAGCGCGGTATCGACAAGGCCGTGGCCGAAGTCGTCGCTTCGCTGCGCAAGCAGAGCCAGGAGGTGGGTTCGGACTTCGCCAAGATCGAGCAGGTGGCCACCATCTCGGCCAATAACGACGAGAACATCGGCAAGCTCATCGCCGAGGCCATGTCCAAGGTCAACAAGGAGGGCGTCATCACCGTCGAGGAGGCCAAGGGCACCGAGACCCACGTGGAGGTGGTCGAGGGCATGCAGTTCGACCGCGGCTACATTTCGGCCTACTTCATCACCGATGCCGAGAAGATGGAGGCCCAGCTCGAAAAGCCCTACATCCTCATCACGGACAAGAAGATTTCGACCATGAAAGAGCTGATGGGCGTGCTGGAACCCGTGGCCCAGAGCGGTCGTTCGCTCCTCATTATCGCCGAGGATGTCGACGGCGAAGCATTGTCGGCTTTGGTCGTCAATAAGTTGCGCGGCACGCTGAAGATTGCTGCCTGCAAGGCTCCTGGCTTCGGCGACCGCCGCAAGGAGATGCTCGAAGACATCGCCGTGCTGACGGGTGCCACGGTCATTTCGACCGACAAGGGCATGAAGATCGAGGATGCTGCGCTCGACATGCTCGGCACGGCCGACAAGGTGACGCTCAACAAGGAGAACACCACGATCGTCGACGGCGCCGGCAAGAAAGAGGAGATCGCCGCTCGTGTGGCGCAGATCCGCGCTTCGATCGACAAGGCTACGTCCGACTACGACAAGGAGAAGCTCCACGAGCGTCTGGCCAAGCTGGCCGGCGGTGTGGCCGTGCTCTATGTCGGTGCCGCGACGGAAGTCGAGATGAAGGAGAAGAAAGACCGCGTCGACGATGCGCTGGCCGCTACGCGTGCTGCCGTCGAGGAGGGTATCGTCCCGGGCGGCGGCGTGGCCTACATCCGCGCCACGGCGGCGCTGGAGGGCCTGAAGGGCGCCAACGACGACCAGACGACCGGCATCCAGATCGTCAAGCGCGCTATCGAGGAGCCGCTGCGCCAGATCGTCGCCAACGCCGGCGGCGAGGGTTCGGTGGTCGTCAACAAGGTGCGCGAGGGCAAGGATGCTTTCGGCTACAACGCCCGCGACGACAAGTACGACGACATGCTCAAGGCCGGTATCATCGACCCCACGAAGGTGTCGCGCGTGGCTTTGGAGAACGCCGCTTCGATCGCCGCGATGTTCCTTACCACGGAGTGCGTCCTGGCCGAGAAGAAGGCGGAGCAGCCCGCCATGCCTCCGATGCCCGCAGGCGGCATGGGTGGCATGATGTAACGGCAAGTCGCCGATTTCCGATCAAGCCCCGGTTTGCGATTCGCAAACCGGGGCTTGATATAATGCGGGCTGCTTGTGCATCCGTTTATTCCGGCATCCACTCGACGATGCCGTCGAGCGGGTGTGCTGCGAGCCAGGTTTCGAGCTGGGGCCAGGTGCGCACGCCGTCGCGCAGCACGGCCATGTAATAGGCGATGCCGGGGATTTTGCGCTCGTCGGGCGTTTCGTACTTCAGCCGCAGAATGGCGTTGCGCGTTTCGGGGGTGAGGGCTGCGGCGATACGGTCGGCTACCCGTTCGAAATGGCCGTCCCACGGCGACCCCGTCTGCATGTGGATCATGTCGATCTGCCAAAGTTCCCCCGCCTCGTCGAGATATTGCGCATGCCATTCGAGGCAGCGATCGGGAGCATCGAGCAAATTGGCGAATTCGATGCTGCGGATGCGGGGATTTTCGGCGAGCCGGGCCATGGCTGCGAAGCTGTCGGCGATCCGTAGCTCGGGCGAATAGATGTGGTAGTCGATGTCGCGGTGCTTGACCAGCAGCCCCATGCGCAGCGAACCCACCGAGTGTGCCTGGGCGCCTGCCGAGCGCCAGATTTCTTCTATCCGCAGGTCGCGGATGATGGCGTGTGCGCGCCGGCTGTTCGCCGCCGCGAATTCGAGAACGGAATCCATATAGAAAAAGTCGGTTTAACCCAATAAAATGCGGGCCTGGGCCATGGCGGCGTCGGTCACCGTGTTGCCCGAGAGCATTTTGGCGATTTCGGCGATGCGTTCCTCGGCCGTCAGCCGGGCGATCGAGGTGCGGCCCTCGCGCTTCGACACCATGAAGTGGGCCGAGCCTTTCGACGCCACCTGCGGCAGGTGGGTGATGTCGATGACCTGCATCGTCGCCGCGAGTTGCTCGATGATTTCGCCCATCGCGTCGGCTATGCGGCCCGAAACGCCCGTGTCGATCTCGTCGAAGATGATCGTCGGCAGCTGCATGCGGCTGGCCAGCAACGCCTTGAGCGCCAGCATCACGCGCGACAGCTCGCCGCCCGAAGCGATCTTTTCGATCGGCAGGGCTTTGCTTCCGCGGTTGGCCGAGAAGAAGAATTCCACCGCGTCGGCGCCCATGCGGCCGAGTTCGGTCGGGGCGATCGTCGCCTCGAACACGGTTTCGGGCATCCCCAGGCGCGCCAGCGTGGCGCAGATGCTCGCGGCGAATGTCCGGGCCGCTTCGGTGCGGGTCTGGCGGAGCTTCGCGGCCAGCGCTTCGGCCTCGGCACGGGCTTCCCCGAGCGCCGCTTCGACCTCCGCGATCTCGTCGCTGCCGTGTTCGATCGTCGCCAGCTGGGCTGCACTCCGCTCGCGCAGGGCGATCAACTCGGCTTCGTCGGCCACGCGGTGCTTCTGCTGCAGGGCGATGAGCATGTCGAGCCGGGTCGACAGCTTGGACAACCGGGCCGGGTCGGCGTCGATGCGCTCGCTCTCGTCGGAAGCCGACCGGGCGATGTCTTTCAGCTCCTCGATCGTCGAGCGGATGCGTGCGGCGTATTCGCCGGCAGCCGAATAATGGGCCTGGACATGCACCAGAGCCGTTTCGGCCGCTTTGAGTTGCGGGAGGATGCCCGTTTCGTCGGTGTCGAGCGCGTTGCGCAACCCCGTGAGCGCCTCGCCGATGCGGTCGGCATGCTCCAGTATGGTCAGTTCCTCTTCGATCTCGGCCTGCTCGCCCGCGCGGAGATCGGCGGCCGTCAGCTCGTCGGTCAGAAACCGCAGCCACTCTTCGTTGCGGCGCCCCTCCTCGGCGGCTTCCCGCAGTGCGGCGAGCTGGCGTTCCAACTCTTTGAATCGCTTGTATTGAGCCGTATATCGTTTTTGCAGTTCGCTGTTTCCCGCCACGGTATCGAGGGCCGAAATCCGAAACTCCTCCGACGAAAGGATCAGATTCTGGTGCTGCGAATGGATGTCGATCAGGCGGGCGCCCAACTCGCGCAGCGTGGCGAGCTGCACCGGCACGTCGTTGACGAATGCGCGGCTTTTGCCCGCCGGGGTGAGGATGCGCGTGAGCGTGGTCTGCGGCGCATAGTCGAGGTCGTTGTCGTCGAAAAAGGCTTCGAGGTCGCGGCCCGTGAGGTCGAAAGTCCCCTCCACCACGCAGTTGCGCGCGGTATCCTTGATGGCAGAAAGGTCGCTCCGAGCGCCTAACAGCAGCCCCAAGGCCCCCAGCAGGATCGATTTGCCGGCGCCCGTCTCTCCGGTGATGATGTTCAGATGCGGATCGGGTTCCAGCACGAGCGAATCGATCAAGGCATAGTTTTCAACGGTCAGACGACGTAACATCGAAAGTCGGGGGAGGTGAAATGTTGAAGGTTAGGTGGTCGCGGGGCTTTTCGGTTATCTGTCGGCCGGGCCGGACCGGTCGGTCAGCAGGCGTTCGATCTTGTCGGCGATGCGTTCGGCCACCTCCGTCTTGCTCATCAGGGGCAGTTCTTCGCGCCCTGCACGGTCGATGAACGTCACCTTGTTGGTGTCCACGGCGAAGCCGGCACCGGCGTCGCGCAGCGAGTTGAGGACGATGAAATCGAAATTTTTCCGTGCGAGCTTCTCCTCGGCGTGAGCCTGTTCGTGGTCGGTCTCCAGCGCGAAGCCGACCAGCAGCCGGCGGCCCTTGCGCTCGCCCAGGTAGGCGGCGATGTCGCGGGTGCGCCGCAGCGCGAGCGTCAGGTCGCCGTCGCCCTTCTTGAGCTTCGTGTCCGAAACTTCGGCGGGTGTATAGTCGGCCACGGCGGCGCACATCACGGCGCCGTCGGCCCGCTCGAATGCGGCGACTGCGGCATCGAACATCTCGGCGGCCGACTCCACGTCGAGCCGCTCGACCCCCTCGGGCGTCGGCAGCGCGGTGCGGCCGCTCACCAAAACCACTTCGGCGCCGCAGCGTGCCAGCTCGGCGGCTATGGCATAGCCCATCTTGCCGGTCGAGCGGTTGGAAATGAACCGCACGGGGTCGATGGCTTCGATCGTCGCCCCGGCCGTCACGACGAACCGCTTGCCGCGCAACGGCAATGTCCCCGTCTCGAACCCGCCGCCGTTTGAAAACATCCGGTTCAGGAATGCTGCGATTTCTTCGGGTTCGGCCATGCGGCCTTTGCCCACCAAACCGCTCGCCAACTCGCCTTCGGCGGGTTCGACGATCCGCACGCCGCGCTCGGTCAGGATGCGCAGATTCTCCTGCGTGGCCGGGTGGGCGAACATGTCCAGATCCATCGCCGGGGCCGCTACTACCGGACAGCGGGCCGAGAGGTAGGCCGTGAGCAGCAGATTGTCGGCTACGCCGGTGCGCATCTTGGCCAGCGTGTTGGCCGTGGCGGGGGCGATCAGGTAGCAGTCGGCCCACTCGCCCAGTGCGACATGCGAGTTCCAGGCTCCGTTCTCGGGGTCGAAGAACTCCACCAGAATCGGATTCTTCGAGAGCGTGGCCAGCGTCAGCGGCGTGATGAATTGCTTGGCCAGGGGCGTCATCACCACGCGCACCTCGGCGCCCGCCGTCTTGAGCAGACGACAGAGCATCGCGGCCTTGTAGGCTGCGATGCTGCCCGTGACGCCCAGCAATATGCGGCGCCCCTTCAGTGCGGGATATGCGTTTCGCCCCGACGGCATGCGAATCTGCGGTTTTTCGATTCGGATTGTCCCGATTTTATGCCTCGGCCTCGGGCTTGTTCTCTTTGTAGAACAGCTCGTCGTCGAGGAACTCCTCCGTGGCGATGATCACGGGTTTGGGCAGCCGCTCGTAGTAGCGCGAAATCTCGATCTGCTCCCGGTTTTCGAAGGTCTCCTCCATGGTGTCCGTGGGCGACGAGAAGTCGGCCAGCTTGCGGTTGAGTTCGGTCTTCAGCTCGGTCGAAATCTGGTTGGCCCGGCGGGCGATGATGTTGACGGTTTCGTAGATGTTGCCCGTCTCCTTGTCCAGGTCGACCAGCTTGCGGGTGACGGTGTTGTTGGGGATGTTTTTCTTGATTTCCATCTTATAGATTGTCTTTGTTGTTGCGATCCAGATAGTCGCGCGCATGTTGGGCCATGCGCTCCGCCTCCTTGATATGCGCCGACTCGGGATAGGCTTCCTTGAACGACAGATAGGAGTCGAGCATCGCCAGATAGCGGTCGGTCTGCTTCGAGGAGATCGAGTTGCTGGCGAAACGGTAGCTCGCGTCGACGATCAGATACATGATCTCCTCGCGCCGCTGGCTCTCGGGGTACTCCTTCAACGCGTTCTTGAGCGCCGTGATCGCCGACTTGTAGCGGCCGATCTTGTAATAGGTGTAGGCGTTCAGATAGGCTTTCTCCTGCAGGCGGCCCGTCAGCTCCTCCCGGATTTTCAGGAAGTTGTCCGTATATTGGCTTCCGGGGTGATGCGACATGAATTCGTCGATGGCGATCAACGCCTGGGAAGTCAGCGTCTGGTCGCGCGCGGGGCCGGGCGCCAGGTAGTAGAAACACATGGCATACATCCCTTCGGCCTCCTCGATGAAAGCGCTGCGTCCGAATTTGCGCCGGAATTCGTCGAGCAGCTCCGAGGCGGTGTCGTAGTCGCGGCTCTTGAACTTGCAGCGGGCGTTGAAATACGAAATCGAATCTTCGCGCTGCGTACCGATGTAGTAGTGCTGCGCCCCCTCGAAAAGCGTCGAGGCGCGCTGCCACTTCTCTTTCTCGTAGTACTCCAGGGCCTTGGCATAGATCCGGTCGGGTTGTCCGCTTTTGAGCAGGGCGTTCATGCCGCTGCAACCGCACAGAGCGACCGCCAGGACGATGACCCCGAGGGCCTGTTGGAATGTTCGCTTCATCGATGAATCTTTTACGGCGCTTTATCGCACAAAGTTACGCATAAATTAACGATTTCCAAAAAATATTATTGCCCGGGCCGCGTGCTCGGGCCGGCTGGGGGTCGGTGGGACTTGTCCTGAACTGCGGCGAGGCGTTGCGATGCTCGGGACTTCCGGACGAAAAAAACGCAACGGGCAGCTGGGCCCGTTGCGCGTGGCGATTGTGCGTCGGCTTTCGGCCGGCGCGGGTCAGAAATTATAGGCTGTGATCTGAGAAGCGTAGTAGCTCCACCATTTGTCCGATTTGTAGGCTTCGACGGATGCCTGAGGTACGTAGATCCGGGTGGAGGAGGGAATTGCGAAACCATAGTCAGAATCCGCCCAGCTCGGAGGTACGGTCGGGCGGCAATAGAGGCTCGTTAAGTCGGTGCAATAGAATGCTCGCCCCCCGATCCATTGGACGCTTTCGGGGAGGGTAAGGCTCGTCAGGCTGGAACACCCGCAGAATGCGTATACCCCGATATAGGTGATGCTTTCGGGGAGGACGAGGTCCGTCAGGCTGGAGCAATCGTAGAATGTTCGTTCCCCGATCCATTGGACGCTTTCGGGAAGAGTGATGCGCAACAGGTTGGTACAACCCTCGAATGTTTTCCAGATTTCGGTTACGGCTTGGTCAAATACCAACGAGCCGGTTCGAGTGCTGGGTTCGTAGTTGTGCTTGTTTAACCCTGCATCGAAATAACCGTGGATTTCGACCGGATTGCGGTCGGTGGTCATGTAGGAGATCACTTTGTATTTGTCCAGGCTCAAGTCCGATTGCACGACCGCAATTTGAGTCGTGAGACGGTACTCGGCGTTGGCGAGGATGATTTTGCTCCGACGCGTTTTCTGACCGGAAGACAGCGGCGGTAGCTCGACCGTCAGCTCGGCGGTCCCCGATCCCGCAATCGGCGAGAGGGTCAGCCAGTCGTCCGAACTCCAGGCCTCCCACGCAACGTTGGACCGCACCTCGATGGTAAACGTGCCGCCTCGGTACGATGCTTCGAGTTCGGGTTCGCAGTCGATGTAGGGTGCGATGCCCTCTTGCCGGATGTCGATGGTGTGGGCGATGCCCAGTTCTTCGTCCGTGAGCGTGATCACGGCGTTACGTGGTTCGAACGAGGGGTTTTCGGCGGCTTCGATCGTCAGCTTGCTTTTGCCGGCTTCGACATATTGCGGGGTATAGTCGATCCAGTCGGCGTCGCATGAAAGCGTGCAGTCGCATTTCACATCGATGACGAGGGTCTGCGTGCCTCCGTCGGCTGTGAATCGAACCGTATTTTTGGAGAAATCGAAGATGTCGGTTTCGAGTTGCTCGCTGCAACCGCCGAGCGCGACGCTGCCGAGGAGCAGTAACGCATAATATAGATATTTTTTCATGGTGTTGTAAGGGTTAGAATGTGAAACCTATGTGTACGTCGATGCCGTACTGGAACTTGGACTTCACGGAGGCCGTGTAGCTGTCGATGTGGTCGAGCGCCGGCATCGTGTGGCCGCAGAATCCTATGGCGATGTAGACATTGTCCCGGGCCGAGGTGCGGAGGTTGGCGCCGATCTGCGGATTGAAAATCAAGCCGCACGTGTTGTACTTTACTTCGCCCGAGTCGAGTTCGAACGTGCGTTTGGTCGACAACCGCCCGCCGAGCGACAGAGCGAAGAACGGCGTGATGCGTTCCTTGAGGAAGTAGGCGCGGAAATGGACGTACAGCGGGATATTCAGCGCGTTGAGTCTCATCGGGTAGCCGTCGCTACGCTCGAATGCGGGGTTGTTGAGCCTGAAGTTCAGACCCGTACCCGCTCCGAGAAAAAAGGTGTTGTCGAAGCGGAAGCCGCCGATGTAGTTCAGATTGAAGAAGTCGTTGCCCGCGATGCTGAGCTGGGTGTCGTAGCTCGCCTCGACGGATTGCTGGTAGCCGCGTGCCACGGCCGGGAGCTTCTGTTTGGTGACGATGAGCGACGAACTCTGTACGAGCTGCGCATGGCTGCCGAACGCCGTCGCGGCGAACAGCAGCGTGAGAAGTAGTTTCTTCATGTCCGTGGGGCTATTTTTCGAGAGTGATGCGGGTCTGGCCCTGCGGATTTTTCAGAATGCCGTCGTTGTTGTCGCCCGCGACGCTCTTGGCGTGGCCGACGAGGGCGATGTCTTCGGTCGTGGCGTTGCGGAACCGAGTGTACTTGGCCGGATAGCCCGAGATGGTGATTTCGAGCTTGCCCTGTGCGTTGGTAATCACGTCCACCGTGGCGCCGACGATGGCGTCGGCCTCATAGGCGCGTGCGGCGCGGCTCAAGGCCACCTTCTTGAACTCGGGAATGGACGACACGATGGCCGACGTGACGACGTAGTTGCGGAAGGCTTCGGTCTCGGTGTAGTAGATCTTGTCCGATATGACCTCCATGTCCGCGATCATCGGGGTGATCATGACGGCCTGCTCGGGTTCGAGGTTGCGGGCCGACGACTCCTGATACTCGACCTTGTCTGCACGTTGCTGGGCCGAGGCGCTCGCCGCCGCGATGAGGGCGATGAGCAAGAAAACAATCTTTTTCATGATAAAAATTGTATTTACTACCCGCACCTCGATAGTGGTTCGTAAAATATAGAAAGCGTGGTGCCGAAGACTTACTTTAGACGTTAGGCTCTGGTAAACCGTGAAGATAAAATAAGCAACAGCTCCCACGCCCATATCCTCGGATCCAAGGATACGACGCGGCAAGATGTCCGCCTACTCTCTCTTCGATTAAATTTACCAGATTCAACGTCGAGAATAAGCTACACTTTCCGTGTATTCAGTATGTTACCGCAAAAGTAACATATTCGGCGGAAAATGCAAAAACATCCTGCGCTTTTCGGAAGCGGCTTTTGCGCATTCGGACGTCCGGGCATGAAAAAGTCCCTGCCGCTGCGGCAGAGACTCGCGCCTTTTTCAGAAGAAGAACCCGATCGATCCGCCGTATACGATGTCGTGGGGCACCTTGACCCGCTGGGTCGTGCCGCGGGAGGCGAAGGTCTGCCACACGTGGCTGCGCGGATAGCCCGACATACGGAAATCGATGAAAAACTTGCGGATGTTCAGCCCCACGCCGCCCATGAGACCGACGTTGCGGTTGTTGAAATCGACCTGCAGGATGTTCGAGGCATTGCTGTGTTCGGAGTGGCTCACGCGGAAGAGCGGGCCGCCGAAAAGGCGCAGCGGCCCGAACTGCAGACCCAGCTGCACCGGGATTTCGAGCCGGTCAGCCCGCAGCTTCACGGTGCGGTGCACGGCGCCGATGGCCAGTACGTCGTAGTTGACGAATGCGTAATCGAGTTCGCCCTGCAGGTGGAACCGGCGCGAGAGGTTGAGCCGCATCACCAGACCCAGATCGTAGCCCACGCGCGAGTTGCCGGGGACGAAACGGGTGTCGCCGATCTTGATGCGCGAGAATTTGTAGTCGGTGAGGTTCACGCCTCCCCGGAGACCGACCCGAAACCGTTGGGCCGAGACATTCGCGGCTCCCAACACGAAGAGGAGCGCGAGCAGTGCGGAAATTTTTTTCATAGTTCACTCTTGCTTTTAGTTTTTCGGCGGAGCGGTCACAGCAGGGGCGAGGCGAATCGCACGAGGTCGCCGAGCGTCCGGCGCCACAGGGGCGGCCGCCACGTCTGCGGCTCGATGCGCACGCACGAGAGCAGGTCGGCGTCGAACGTGGCGGCCATGCGTCGGGCGACCGCACGGTCGCGGATGAAAGCCGTGGCTTCGAGGTTGTCCAGCAGACTGCGGTAATCCATGTTGGCCGTGCCGATCGAGACCGTGAGGTCGTCGACGATCAGCACCTTGGCGTGCAGAAACCCCTTGTCGTAGCGGTAGAGTTCTACTCCCGCGGCGAGCAAGTCCTCGACGTAGGAGTCGGCCGCCAGATCCGCGATGCGCGAGTCGCTGCCGGCCGGAATCATCGCCTCGACCCGCACGCCGCAACTCACGGCCAGCCGCAGCGCGTCGAGAATCAGCGTCGGCGGCAGGAAGTAGGGCGAGCATAGTCTCACGCGATGCCGCGCGCGGACGATCGCTGCGGCGAACGCTTCCGCCAGAGTCGTGCGCGAGGCGCCCTCTTCGGCCCAGGCCAGGTGGATCGGAAGCCGCTGGCGGATGTCGTGCGCCGCGATGTAACGCCCCGGATCGAGCCGTTCCCCGCAGGTCGCGGCCCAGTCGGCCAGAAAGAGCCGCTGCAGATCGGCGACGGCGTCTCCCTCCATGCGCAGGTGCTCGTCGCGCCATTTGCCCATGTCGTCTCCGTCGAGATAGTATTTTGCAATATTTATGCCGCCCAGGTAGGCGATTTTCCCGTCCGTGACGACTATTTTGCGGTGGTTGCGCCGTGCGGCACGGGGCGTGAACCACGGGAAGCGCAGCGGGGCGTAGGCCGCCGTGCGGATGCCGGCCCGGCGCATGCGGCGCAACATGCTGCGGGTCAGCCGCCACGACCCCACGGCGTCGTAGATCACCCGCACCTCCACCCCGGCGCGCGATTTGCGGATGAGGATGTCGGCTATGGCGCGGCCGATGCGGTCGTCGCGGAAGATGTAATACTCCATGTGGATCGAGCGCGTGGCTCGCTGCAGCGAGGCGATCAGAGACGAGAAAGCGTCGCCGCCGTCGTGCAGCAATTCGATCCGGTTGCAGGGTGCGGGGCGGGTGCCGCATCCCCGGAAAATGATGCGGTGCAGGGCGTCGCCGCGGCATGCCGACCTGCAGCACGGCGGTGCAGGCCGGCGATATCCCGCCAGGATGTAGAGCAGCGTGCCCGCTACGGGCAGCAGCAGGACGAGGGCGCCCCATGCGGCGGCCGAAGCGGGTATGCGGTGGCGGCGCGCCAGAAAAACCAGCGCGCCCGCACTCCACAGCAGATGGGAAGCCAACAGCACGAACATACCCCGTGGCGGGGCACACTCCGTGCCAGCGCACTTGAAAAAAAGATTTGCTTTTTCAAATTATCCTTTCTATCTTTGTCTTAACGCAACGAAACAGAGTTCTGGTCTCCTCGACCAGGATTCTTGTTTTTTGCTTTTCGAAGTCGGAGCGTCCGCGGGGACGACCGCGGAAAGAAATTATTTTACGTTATGGCAAAAGAGATTATTTATCTGACGGCGGAGGGGTACAAAAAGCTCAAGGATGAACTCGATCACATGCGTTCCGTCGAGCGTCCGGCCATTTCGGCAGCGATCGCCGAGGCACGCGACAAGGGCGACCTTTCGGAGAATGCGGAGTACGACGCGGCCCGCGAGGCCCAGGGTCTGCTGGAGATGCGCATCGCCAAAATGGAAGATACGATCGCCAATGCGCGGATCATCGACGAGTCGAAAATCGACAAGAGCAAGGTGCAGATATTGAGCAAGGTGACGCTGCTCAACCGCAATACGGGCAAGCAGATGGTCTATACGATCGTCGCCGAGCATGAAGCCAACCTGCGCGAGGGCAAGCTGGCGATCGGCACGCCGATCGCCAAGGCGCTGCTGGGCCACAAGAAAGGCGACTGCGTGGAAGTCGAGGTGCCCGCCGGGACGGTGCATTTCGAAATCCTCGACATCAACATATAATATAGGTCTCCGGAGCCGGTTCCGGGGCCGGTCGACTTTCGGGCCGCCTAAAAATAATGCAGCCGCATCGGGATTCCGATGCGGCTGCATTATTTGAACTACTCGCTTTCCGACCGTATGGACTGCAACCTGTTACGGCTCACTGCAGTCGTCGGCGCGGTGAATCTCTGTGTGTGCAGACTACAGCGCCTTGATTTCGTACAGCACCTGGTTGGTCTTGCGCACGGCCGCCGCCGATTCGGCGAACTTGTTCTCCTCTTTCTTGGTGAGGCCGATCTCCACGATCTTCTCTATGCCCTTGCGGCCGATGATCGCCGGCACGCCGATGCAGATGTCGCTCTGACCGTATTCGCCCTCCAGATAGCACGAGCAGGGGATCAGCTTCTTCTGGTCGTTGAGGATCGCCTCGACCATCATCGACGCAGCGGCGCCCGGAGCATACCAGGCCGATGTGCCGATGAGCTTGGTGAGTGTGGCGCCGCCCACCATGGTGGCTGCGACGGCCTCCTGCAGCTTCTTCTTCGAGGCGAACTGCGAGACGGGGACCCCGTTCACCGTCGCTTTCGAGAGGAGCGGCAGCATCGTCGTGTCGCCGTGACCGCCGATCACCATGCCGTCGACGTTGTTGATGTTGCTGCGCGTGGCCTTGGCCAGGTAGCATTTGAAGCGGGCCGAGTCGAGCGCGCCGCCCATGCCGATCACGCGGTGCTTGGGCAGGCCCGAAGCCTTGAGCGCCAGATAGGTGAGCGTATCCATCGGGTTGGCCACCACGATGACGATGGCGCGCGGCGAGTACTTCACGATCTGCGCCACGACACTCTTCATGATGTCGGCGTTCGTGCCGATGAGTTCTTCGCGCGTCATGCCCGGTTTGCGGGGAATGCCCGAAGTGATGACCACCACGTCCGAGTTGGCCGTTTTTCTGTAGTCGTCGGTCGCGCCCGTGAGTTTGGTGTCGAAATCCATCAGGGTCGCGGTCTGGTACATGTCCAGCATCTTGCCTTCCGACAATCCCTCCTTGATATCGACCAGCACGACTTCGCTCGCCACCTCGCGGCAAGCCAGCACATTTGCGCAGGTGGCGCCCACGGCGCCGGCTCCTACGACGGTAACTTTAGACATAGGAATTTATTTAAGTTCGTTTCTCTTGCAGCTTTCCCGCCCCGGCACGGCCCCGAAAGCCGGCACTACTCGGGTATGGGGAAAGTATCGGGTTCGTATTGAAAAGATCGGTCGCTGCCTATCCGATGAGTTCGGCGTATTTTTCGGGCGTCAGCAGCGCGTCGTAGTCGGCGGGGTCGGCGACCTTGACCTTCACCAACCAGCCCTCGCCATAGGCGTCCTTGTTGACGATCGACGGGTCGGCATCCACCGCCGGATTGAACTCCACGATCTCGCCGCCCATGGGCAGGAACGCGTCGCTCACGGTTTTCACGGCTTCGATCGAGCCGAACACCTCGCCTGCGGCCAGCGTCTCGCCCACGGTGGGCACGTCGACGAAAACGATGTCGCCCAACTGGCTCTGTGCGAAGTCGGTGATCCCGATGACGGCCGTGTCGCCCTCGATGCGGCACCATTCGTGATCGCTGGAGTATCGGAGATTGGCAGGTACGTTCATAACGCTACGGTTTTTAAGGTTTTTTACTGGTGCAAATATAGTTGTTATTTTTTTAACAGCAATAATTTCCGCTATTTTTTCACCACGAATTCGATCGCTCCGAAAAGATATTCGCCCGTCGAACCGTCGGCATGGCGCAGCAGCAGCTCGCCCGAGGGGCGAACCCCGTCGATGCTTCCTTCGATCTCGCCTCTGCCGGGGATGCGATAAATGTGCCGCTCGCCCAAACGGTACATGCTGCGGCGATAATCGTCCTGCAAAATGCCTGCCTCGCCCTGTGCGAGCTGCCGGTAACGGTGCCCGCACTTTGCGAGGAACGTTTCGAGCACCTCGGCGCGGTCGAACGTGCGGCCTGCGAGCTGCGCCATCGACACCGGATTGGGCAGCGCGGGATCGAACGCCGTCTGGTTGACGTTGATGCCGATGCCGGCGATCGATCGGGAGAGACGGGTTCCGGAGTAGCGGTGTTCGATGAGCATGCCCACGATCTTGCGGTCGCCGGCATAGATATCGTTCGTCCACTTGATGCGCGTGGCGATGCCGTAGTGCCCGAACGTGTCGACGAGCGCCAGAGCCAGGGCCTCGGAGAGCAGGAACTGTTCGCTCACGGGCAGAAACCGCGGTTCGAGCACCAGTGTGAAGGTGAGGTTCTCGCCCTCGGGACTATGCCATACGTGTCCCCGCTGTCCGCGTCCGGCCGTCTGCCGCTCGGCCCACACCACGTCGCCGTGGCGGTATTTCGGATCGAGGGCGTCGTCGTTGGTCGACGTGGTGGAAGCGATGCGGTAAATCATAGGGAAATAAACGGTCGACGCTTAAATTATAAGACCTGTTCCTGCCCGTTCCATATATTATATGATTCCTGCTCCAGTCGGGAACGGGTATAAATCTGCGGCCGGTAGTTTTTTTCCGACCGAAGCACGAACTTCCCGTCGGCGATTTTATAAGTCCTGCTCATTCTGGATGCTGCGAAACTATCGAATTCGGCAAACGATATGGAATTGGATGCGAGGGGTTTCAACATATGGACGATTATGTCGTAGTTCTCCGCAATCTCATATTGCCTGACTGCGATTCCCGGGAAATACCAGACGCTCGCCTCCAGCGTATCCAGCACCTCGCCTTTGGAATCGACCAAAACGAGCATGTCGGTCAGGTGGTCGGTCGGGCCGCCGAAACTGGCGACGAACAAATAATAAGGAGTGTCGGGAATGCGAAATTTGGCGTAAGTATCCGGCGCCAGCTCTTCCGTGTCCGCCATGAAATAAGCGGTGCATTGCAGGTTCTCGTAGAGTTTGCCCGAGAGGACGCCTCTCCAATTGGGGATGCCGTATGAGCGTTTGATTATGTCCTTGGAGGCTTTGAACGGCACGCTTGCAGCCGGCATGTCGGCGACCAAATTTGCAAACGGAGCCTGAGCCTGAATGTCGCACCAGGCCGAAATCGCGGCTATTCCGAGGACAACGCAAAGAGAGCCGGTTTTCATGGCTGCGCTCATTTGAATATCCCTATATACGTCGCCGGCGTGAGGGCGCGCAACTCGGCCTTGACGCTTTCGGCGACGTCGAGCGTCGAGATGAATTCGGCGATCGCCTCGGCGGTGATATGGGTGTTGGTGCGCGTCAGGGCCTTGAGCGCTTCGTAGGGCTTGGGGTAACCCTCGCGGCGCAGAATGGTCTGAATGCCCTCGGCCACCACGGCCCAGTTGGCTTCCAGATCGTCGTCGAGGGCTTCGCGGTTGAGGATCAGCTTGTTCAGCCCTTTCAACAGCGATTGCAGCGCGATGATCGAATGGGCTACGGGTACGCCTGCGTTGCGCAGCACCGTCGAGTCGGTCAGGTCGCGTTGCAGGCGCGAGACGGGCAGCTTGGCCGCCAGATGCTCGTACAGGGCGTTGGCGAGACCCAGGTTGCCTTCGGCGTTCTCGAAGTCGATGGGGTTGACCTTGTGGGGCATGGCGCTCGATCCCACTTCGCCCGCCTTGATCCGCTGCTTGAAATACTCCTCGGAGATATACATCCACATGTCGCGCGCCAGGTCTATGAGGATCGTGTCGATGCGCTTGAGGTTGTCGAAAATCGCCGCCAGATTGTCGTAGTGCTCGATCTGCGTCGTGTACTGCGAGCGGCAGAGGCCCAGCGTCCCGTTCACGAAGCGGTCAGCGAACGCCGCCCAGTCGATCGCGGGATAGGCGGCGTGGTGGGCGTTGAAATTGCCCGTCGCACCGCCGAATTTGGCCGGCACGGGAATGGCATGCAGCATGGCGATCTGCTTGTCGAGCCGCTCGACATAAACCCGCATCTCCTTGCCCAAGGTCGTGGGCGAGGCGGGCTGTCCGTGGGTGCGGGCCAGCATCGGCACGGCGCGCCACTCGTCGGCGAAAGCGGCGAGTTTGTCGCGCACCTCCCCGACGGCCGGATAGTAGACTTCGGCCAATGCCTCCTTGAGCGCGAGGGGAATCGCCGTGTTGTTGATGTCTTGAGAGGTCAGCCCGAAATGGACGAACTCCCGGAACGCACCCAGCCCCGAGGCCTCCATCTTCTCCTTGATGATGTATTCGATGGCCTTCACGTCGTGGTTCGTGACCGCCTCGATCTCCTTGACCCGCTCGGTATCGGCAGGCGAAAAATCGAGGTAGAGGGCGCGCAGCGCGGCGAATGTCTTGCGGTCGACGGCGGCCAGCTGCGGCAGGGGCAGTTCGCACAGGGCGATGAAGTATTCGACTTCGATACGGATGCGGTAGCGGATGAGCGCCTGCTCGGAAAAGTAGTCGGCCAGTTTCTCCGTTTTGTCGCGGTAGCGTCCGTCGACGGGCGAAATGGCGGTCAGGGCATTCAGCATATTCGGGGATATTAAGGTGTTCGGTTCGTTCCGGCACCAAATTTACGACAATAAATTGGAATCCGCATCATTTTTCGCCTCCGACCGAAATGCAAAAATCGAATGAATCCGATTTTTTCGTATCTTCGCATAAAAGTTTCGAGCTATGTTTTATCCTTGTGTGATCGGTTACGGCCAGATTCTGGTCATCGTGTTGGTGGTGCTGCTGTTGTTCGGCGGCAGGAAACTCCCCGAATTGATGCGCGGCATGGGTCGCGGAGTCAAGGAGTTCAAGGATGCGGTGAACGGCGAGACTCCCGCGGACGAGAAAGACCGGACGCCGAAAGACGAAAAATAGTCGTCCGGGAACGACGGCCGATCCCTGCGGCGGTCTGTGCTCGCCGATTCGCCGGCGGGTTCGTTCCTCTCGATTCGTGCCGCTCATGTCTGCGCGTCCGCAAAATCCCGGTGCCGGGGATTCCGGAATGGATTTCTGGGATCACCTGGCGGCTTTGCGTCCCCACTTGATGCGGAGCGTCGCGGTCGTCACGGTGCTCGGCGCAGCGGCGTTTTTCTCCAAAGAGCTGTTGATCGACAAGGTGCTTTTCGGCCCCCGGAGCGCCGATTTCCCCACCAACCGGCTGTTGCTGGCGTTCGGCGAATGGCTGCAGACGCTGTGCGCGTGGCTCGATGCGCAGACGGGGTGGACGTTGGCTTTCGATCCCGCGGTATTCGACGTCGCCCGGTTCGATTTTCGCCTGATAAACACCTCGCTGGCCGGGCAGTTCAACCTCCACATGAAAATCTCGTTGCTCACGGCGGCGGCACTCGCCGTGCCCTATGCGCTGTGGGAGTTCTGGCGCTTCGTGAAACCGGCGCTCACTCCGCGCGAGATCGCCGCCGCCCGACGTTTCGTGTGGTGGGTGTCGCTGCTCTTCTTCGGAGGGCTGCTTTTCGGCTATTTCGTCGTCACGCCGCTGTCGATCGGCTTTTTCATAAACTACCGGGCCAGCACCGCCATCGTCAACATGATCGACGTGGGGCAGTATCTCTCCACGGTGGTCGCGGCCTCTCTGGCGTCGGCATTGGTGTTCCAGCTGCCGCTGTTGGTGTGGTTTCTGGCCCGCATGGGGCTGGTGACGGCCGGGCTGCTGCGCCGCTATCGCCGCCATGCGTTCGTGGGGCTGCTGGTCGTGGCGGCGATCGTCACCCCGCCCGACATCTTCAGCCTGGTGCTGGTCGTCGTGCCGCTCTACTGGCTCTACGAATGGAGCATCCGCATCGCAGCCCGGGCGGAATCGCGGCGAGATTGATCCGCCGGAGCGTCCGGAACCGGACATTTTTTCGATCGAAATATGGGACGAACCGATCTTTTTTGCTACCTTTGAACGATTTTTAGACCGATGAATCGAAAGAAGTAGCTGAAGATTTCATGGATATTCGCAAAAACATATCTGTCGATGATATCGTGCGCGTGTTATATGGGGGCGAACCTGCGGTGCTGCCCGCCTCCTGCAGGGAGGAGATCGCGGCGTGTCACGAATTTCTGAAGGATTTTTCGAAAGAGAAAGTCATCTACGGCATCAACACCGGCTTCGGCCCGATGGCCCAGTGGCGCATCGAGGATGCCCATCTGAAAGAGTTGCAGTACAACATCATCCGCAGCCATGCCACCGGCGCCGGGAAGCCGTTGCCGGTCGTATGCGTACGTGCGGCCATGCTGGCCCGGCTGCAGACGTTCGTGCAGGCGCGCTCGGGCGTCAGCCCGCAGCTGGTCGAACTGCTGGTCGATTTTCTGAATGCGGGCATTACCCCCGTGGTGCCCGAACACGGCAGCGTCGGTGCGAGCGGCGACCTGGTACAGCTGGCGCATATCGCCCTGGCGTTGATCGGCGAGGGCGAAGTCTTCTACAAGGGCGAGCGCCGACCCACGGCCGGCGTGCTGGCCGAAACGGGGTTGAACCCCTTGGCCGTGGAAGTGCGCGAGGGCTTGGCCGTGACCAACGGCACGGCCGTGATGACCGGCATCGGTCTGGTCAACCTGCTGACGGCCGAGCGGCTGCTCTCGTGGTCGATCGTCGCGTCGGTGCTGATGAACGAAATCGCAGCGTCGTACGACGACTTCATGTCCGAAGTGCTCAATGCGCTGAAACACCACGAGGGCCAGCGGGAAATCGCAGCCCGCATGCGCACGATCGCGGCGGGCAGCCGTTGTCTGCGGCGGCGCGAGGAGGAACTCTACCATACGCAGCGTACCTCGACGTTCGAGCACAAGGTGCAGCCCTACTATTCGCTGCGGTGCATCCCGCAGATTCTGGGGCCGGTGCTCGACACGATGCGGAGTGCGGAGCGGGTGCTGGTCGAGGAGCTGAACGCCGTGGACGACAATCCGGTGGTCGATCCGGCGACGAAGAACGTCTACCATGGCGGCAATTTCCACGGCGACTATGTTTCGTTCGAGATGGACAAGCTGAAGATCGCTGTCACGAAGATGACCATGCTGGCCGAGCGGCAGATGAACTATCTGTTCCACGACCGCATCAACGGCATCCTGCCGCCGTTCGTCAACATGGGCGTGCTGGGGCTGAACTACGGCCTGCAGGCCTCGCAGTTCACGGCTACGTCGACCACCGCCGAGTGCCAGACGCTGTCGAATCCGATGTACGTGCACTCGATCCCCAACAACAACGACAATCAGGATATCGTCAGCATGGGCACCAACTCGGCGCTGCTGTGCCGCCGCGTCGTCGAAAACAGCTCGCAGGTGCTGGCGATCCACATGATGGCCCTCGTGCAGGCGGTCGACTGTCTGTCGATCGCCGACCGGCTGGCTCCCGCGACGCGCCGGCTCTACGACCGGGTGCGCGCATTGGTGCCGGCATTCCGGGAAGATACGCCCAAATACCGGGAAATCGAGCGCCTGCAGACCTTGTTGTCCGAAACCGATCCCGAAAAATGATGCAGCAGGTACGATATGCCCTCGTCACGGGCGGAAGCCGCGGTATCGGCCGCGCAATAGCGGTCAAGCTCGCCGAAGCGGGATTCCGGATCGTCATCAACTATGCTTCGAACCGCGCGGCGGCCGAGGAGGCTTTGGCTGCGGTGCGTGCGGCGGGTTCCGACGGCGAGCTGCTGCCGTTCGACGTCGCCGATGCGGAGGCCGTGCAGACAGCGGTCGCCTCGTGGCAGCAGGCGCATCCCGGGGAGCATATTTCGGTGGTGGTGAACAATGCCGGCATCCGGCGGGACAACCTGATGATGTGGATGCCCGGCGAGGAGTGGCGGTCGGTCGTCGCCACGTCGCTCGACGGATTTTTCCACGTCACGCAGCCGCTGCTCAAAGATATGCTGGTCGCCAAGTGGGGCCGCATCGTCAACATCGTGTCGCTCTCGGGCATCAAGGGCATGCCCGGTCAGACCAACTATTCGGCCGCCAAGGGCGGCCTGATAGCCGCGACCAAGGCGCTGGCCCAGGAGGTCGCCAAGAAACGCGTCACGGTCAATGCCGTGGCTCCGGGCTTCATCCGCACCGACATGACCGGCGATTTGGACGAAGCGGAGCTGAAAAAGGCGATCCCCGCAGGGCGTTTCGGTCAGGCCGAGGAGGTGGCCGATCTGGTGGCCTTTCTGGTCTCCGACAAGGCGGCCTATATCACCGGCGAGGTGATCTCCATCAACGGGGGAATTTATTGTTAAACGGAATAATCGACTATGAATCATAGGGTTGTCATAACCGGCATGGGGATTTACTCCTGCATCGGCACCAGCCTCGACGAGGTGTCGCGGTCGCTCTACGAGGGGCGCTCGGGCATCGGCGTCGATCCGCGGCGCAAGGAGCTGGGTTATCGGTCGATGCTGACCGGTATGCTGCCGACCCCCGACCTGAAGGGAAAGCTCGACCGGCGGCAGCGCCTCTGCCTTTCGGAGCAGGGGCAGTATGCCTATATGGCCACGTCGGATGCTCTGCGGCAGGCCGGCATGGACGGCGACTACCTCGCCTCGCACGAGGTCGGCATCCTCTACGGCAACGACAGCTGCGCCGAACCCACGATCGCGGGCGTCGACATCATCCGCGCGAAGCGCAACACGGCACTGGTCGGCTCGGGCAACATCTTCCAGTCGATGACCTCGACCGTGACGATGAACCTCTCGACGATCTTCAATCTGCGGGGCATCAACTTCACGGTGGCGGGAGCCTGCGCCAGCGGCTCGCACGCCATCGGCATGGGGTACCTCCTCATCAAGCAGGGTTTGCAGGAACGCGTCGTCTGCGGCGGCGCCGAGGAGGTCAACATCTATTCGGTGGGCAATTTCGACGCGTTGAGCGCCTTCTCCGTCCGCGAGGAGGAGCCGGCCAAGGCGTCGCGCCCCTTCGATCGCAACCGCGACGGGTTGGTGCCCAGCGGCGGTGCGGCGACCGTGATTCTGGAAAGTTACGAATCGGCCGTGGAACGCGGCGCGCAGATTCTCGGCGAGGTCGTCGGCTACGGCTTCTCGTCCAACGGCGAGCATATCTCGGTGCCCAATGTCGACGGGCCGGTGCGCTCGCTGCGCATGGCGATCCGCTGTGCGGGCGTCGGCCTCGACGAAATCGGCTACGTCAACGCCCATGCCACGTCGACCCCGATCGGCGACCGGAACGAGGCCTTGGCGATCCACGAGGTCTTCGGCGCGCACCGCCCCTATGTCGCTTCGACCAAGTCGATGACGGGTCACGAGATGTGGATGGCCGGCGCCAGCGAAGTGATCTACTCGATGCTGATGATGCAGGGCGGCTTCATCGCCCCGAACCTCAATTTCGAGGAACCCGACGAAGCGTCGGCGCTGCTCGAAATTCCCGCCCGGCGCGTCGACCGGCCGTTCGACCTGTTCTTGAGCAATTCGTTCGGCTTCGGCGGGACGAACTCGACCCTTATCATAAAAAAATTCGCATAGAGAGATATGAATGCAGAGATGATGGCCAAAGTCAATCGTGTCATGGCCGAAGAGTTCGAAATCGACGAGGCGCTCATCGCGCCCGAAGCATCGCTCAAGGATACGCTGGGGTTGGACAGCCTCGACCTGGTGGATGTCGTCGTGCTGATCGACCAGAATTTCGGCGTCACGCTCAAAGGCCCCGATTTCGTGGGCGTGAAGACGTTCGCCGATTTCTACCGACTGCTCGATTCGAAGATCGATGGCTGAAACGGCCCGGCTCGGGTGGAGCGGTAAATCGCGGGGCGGGAGGTTCGGCTACCTCTTTTTCGCTTTCGTCATCCGGGTGCTGGGGCTTCGCTGCGCCTACGCTTTGCTGGAGGTCATCGCGGTCTACTTCGTTCCGTTCGCGCCGAAAGCCACCGCGGCGATCTGGAGCTACAACCGGCGCCGTCGGGGCTGCGGACGCTTCCGTTCGGCCGTGGAGCTGTATCGCCACTACTATGTCTTCGGGCAGACGCTCATCGACCGCATGGCTTTCCGCTGCGGAATGGGCGGGCGGTTCGAGTTCGAATTCGACAACTACGACCGCTTCATCGACCTCATTTCGCATTCGGGTGCGGTGATGATCGGCGCGCATGTCGGATGCTGGGAGGCCGGCACCGGTTTTTTCGGGCACTACGGCCGCAAGATCAACATCGTGATGTTCGATGCCGAGCACCGGCGGATCAAGGAGGTGCTGGCGCAGGGCGGACAGGCGGCCGACTACAAGATCATTGCGGTGAACGAAGACCCCCTGACGGCCATGCTGCAGATCAAGCAGGCGCTCGACGAGGGCGAATATGTCTGCTTCAACGGCGACCGCTACGTGGATGCGGCGACGGCCGTGCCGGCAGAGTTGCTCGGCGGACGGGTGCGGCTTCCGGGCGGCCCGTTCCGGATCGCTTCGAGGTGCCGCAAGCCCGTGATTTTTTATTACGCCATGCGGGAGCGGGGCCGCAAATACCGTTTTCTCTTCACGGACGTGCCGGCCACGGAGACACGCGACGAGCGGCAGTTGATCGACCGGTATGTCGCCTCGTTGGAGGAGGTCGTGCGGCGCTATCCGCGGCAATGGTTCAATTTCTATCGTTTTTGGGATGAATAAAAAGGTGACGACATGAATTTATTCCCGGCTTTGGAGGCGCGTTACGCCCACGAAAAGCAGTCGGCCGTCGAGGCGCAGCGGCTGGCGCAGGAGATCGCTTTCGCACCGGTGGTTTTCCAGGTGTCGCGGGCGATGTTGAAGTTCGGCGTGCTGCAGGCTCTTTCGGAGGCCTCGCAGGGGTTGACGCGCGACGAGGTAGCCCGACAGTGCGACCTTTCGGCATATGCCGCGCAGGTGCTGCTCGAAGCCTCGCTGTCGATCGGCACGGTGAAGGTCTCGGACGACCGCTTCCGGCTCTCGAAAGCCGGGTGGTTCCTGCTGAACGACCCGATGGTGCGGGCCAACCTCGATTTCAACCACGACGTCAACTACCTGGGCCTGTTTCATTTGGACGAGGCACTGAAGAACGGACGACCCGAGGGCCTGAAGGTCTTCGGCGAGTGGCCCACCATCTACGAGGGGCTTTCGCAGCTGCCCGAGCAGGTGAAAAAGAGCTGGTTCGGCTTCGACCACTACTATTCCGACGAGTCGTTCGCCGAGGCGCTGGAAATCGTCTTCGACGGCGGGCACCGGGTGCGCACTCTTCTGGATGTCGGCGGCAACACGGGCCGCTGGGCGCTGCAGTGCGTGGCTCACGATCCCGAGGCGGAGGTCACCGTCATGGATCTGCCCCAGCAGTTGGAGATGATGCGTGCCCAAACGGCCGGACAGCCGGGTGCCGACCGCATCCGCGGCTACGGCGCCGACCTGCTCGACGAGGCGACGAAGTTTCCGGCGCAGTCGTTCGATGTCATCTGGATGAGCCAGTTCCTCGACTGCTTCTCGGAGGAGCAGGTGCGGAGCATCCTGCGGCGCGCCATAGCATCGATGGACGACGATACGCGGCTCTGTATCATGGAGACGTTCTGGGATCGCCAGCGTTTCGAGACGGCGGCCTACTGCCTGACGCTCACCAGTCCCTACTTCACGGCGCTGGCCAACGGCAACAGCAAGATGTACCACTCCGACGACATGATCCGTTGCGCCGAAGCGGCCGGGCTGCGGGTCGAGAAGATATGCGACGGCCTGGGCAAGGGCCATTCGATCGTGGTATGCAGACGGGCGTAGCGATTTCGGAGCTGATTCCGCAGCGGTCGCCGGTGGTGCTGGTCGACCGTTTCGGAGGGATCGACGGCGAGGGCGTGTCGCACACGGAGTTCGTCGTGGCGCCGACGTGCCTCTTCTGCGAGGAGGGGCGGCTCACCGAGTGCGGCCTGATCGAGCACATGGCCCAGTCGGCCGCGGCGCGTGTCGGGTGGCTTGCGCGGCAGCAGGGGCGCGACGTGGCGCTCGGCTACATCGGTTCGGTCGGCCGTTTTCGGGCCGCGGCGTTTCCTCCGGCAGGCAGCCGCCTGGAGACGACGATCCGGGTGGTGCAGGAGGTGTTCAACGTTTCGCTGGTGCAGGCGACGATCTGCGTGGACGGCGAGGTGGTGGCCGAAGGCGAACTGAAAATATTTTTGGACGATGCGGCGGAATAGAACTTTGCGGCGGCCGGGCGAACCGGTGCTGACCCACATTGCCCCGCTGCGGGTGCGTTTCAGCGAGGTCGACTCGATGCGTATCGTGTGGCACGGCGAGTATGTGCGTTATTTCGAGGACGGCCGCGAAGCGTTCGGGCGGCACTACGGCGGCATCGGCTATATGGAGATCTATGCGAGCGGATACACGGCGCCGGTGGTCGATCTGCAGGTGCACTACGTGCGGCCGCTCGCCGTGGGCGATACGGCGACCGTCGAGGTACGCTACCTGGATTCGCCGGCGGCGAAGCTCTGCTTCGAGTACGAAATCCGTCGCGATTCCGACGGCGAAGTCGTCGCCACGGGTAGCTCGGTGCAGGTCTTCGTCGATGCGCAGGGCGAGTTGTGTCTCGCGCTGCCCGACTTCTACCGCCAATGGAGAGAACGATGGCTGAACCGATAAGACATATCTGGCTGGGAGCCGATGGGCTGGCCACGGCCTTGGGCGACCGGGCTTCGACGCTCGCCGCGATCGAGGCCGGACGAACGGGTCTGGCGGGCAACGAGGCGCTGCGGATGGTCTGCGGGGCGATTCCCGCGGAAATGCCCCTCGCCGAGCCGCTGGCGGGTTGCACCCGCATGGAGGCCTTGATGATCCGCACGATCGAAGAGGTCGTCGCGCAGTCGGGCGTTCGGCTCGACGACGATCGCGTGCAGCTCATCGTCTCCACGACCAAAGGCAATATCGATCGCTTGAAAGGGTGCGGCGCGGAGCCGCCCGAGGAGGCGTTCATCTTCGCCTGCGCCCGCAAAGTCGCCGAGCATTTCAAGGCTGCCCGTCGGCCGGTCGTCATCTCGAATGCTTGCATTTCGGGCCTTTCGGCCCTCATCGTCGGGCAGCGGCTGTTGCTCGAGGGCGAATGCGACGCCGTGGTGGTCGCAGGTTGCGACCTGCTGTCGGAGTTCATTGCCGAGGGCTTCCGGTCGTTCAAATCGGTGAGCGAGCGTCCGTGCCGCCCCTACGACGCCGAGCGCGACGGACTGTCGCTCGGCGAAGCCTGCGGCGTGCTGCTGCTGACCGCCGATCGTGCGCAGGCGCAGCAGCCGGCCATAGAACTGCTCGGCGGCGCCGTGACCAACGACGCCAACCACATCTCCGGCCCCTCGCGAACGGGCGACGGACTCTATTATGCCGTTCGGGATGCCATGGAGCAGGCCGGCATCGGCCCCGAAGCCGTGGGGCTGGTCAACGCCCACGGCACCGCCACGCTCTACAACGACGAGATGGAGAGCAAGGCCCTCGTGTGGGCCGGTTTGGACGGTGTGCCGATGAACGGGCTGAAAGGATATTTCGGCCACACGCTCGGCGCTTCGGGCGTGGTCGAGACGATCGTTTGTGCCGAGCAGTTGCGTCGGGGTATCGTTTTCGGGACGAAAGGCTACGGGGCTTCGGGAATGCCGTTCGCGCTGAATCTTTCGCCGCAGAACCGGCCGCTGGAGCAACCTTGCTGCGTGAAGACCGCATCGGGATTCGGCGGCTGCAACGCCGCCGTCGTGCTGGCGGGCGAGGGGTGCGCGACCGCGACATTCGCCCCGGCGGAGGCCTGCCGCATCGTGGAGCGCGCCGCCTATCGGCTGCCGCAGTCGCCGCGGCCGTTCGGCGACTTCATCCGCGAGGAGTTCCGCGCCCTCGAAGCGCCGAACATGAAGTTCTACAAGATGAGCGACCTCTCGAAAGCCCTCTATGTGGCGGTCGAGCGCTTGTTGCGCGAAGCGCCGCTCGACGGGCGGTTCGCCCCGACCGAGGTGGCGCTCGTGTTGAGCAACCGGGCGGCGTCGCTCGATACCGATCTGGAGCACCAGCGCATCCTCGACGAGGGCACCGAACCCGCTTCGCCGGCCGTATTCGTCTATACGCTGCCCAACGTCGCGGCGGGCGAGGTGTGCATCCGCCACCGCATCCAGGGCGACAACACCTTCTTCATCGACGAGGAGGGCGACGTTTCGGCCGAGCGCTATGCGCGCCTGCTGCTCGGGCAGGGGCGGGCCAGGGCGGCGATCTGCGGCCGCTGCGAGCTGTTGAACGGCCGCTGGGACGTTTCGCTGAAATTGTTGGAAACCGAATCGAACATACAATAAGTTTATGGAACAGCTGATACAGGAACTCAAGGAGCATTTGATCGAGGAGCTGAATCTCGAAGAGATCACCCCCGACGAGATCGACGCCGAAGCGCCGCTTTTCGGCGAGGGTTTGGGACTGGACTCGATCGACGCATTGGAGATCATTCTCATTCTGGAGAAGTATTACGGGGTGAAACTCCGCAACACGGCCGACGCCAAGCCGATCTTCTACTCGGTGAAGACGCTGGCCCAGTATATCGTGGACAACCGCGCATAGCATGAAGATCGCCGTCAGCGGCATAGGAGTCGTTTCGGCGCTCGGCATAGGCGTCGGGCGGAATATCGAGGCGCTGCAGCGCTCCCGAAGCGGGATCGTCGACAGCCCCCGGCTGCTCGCGACGCACCTGCGCGTGCCGGTCGGCGAAGTGTCTGCGTCCGACGACGAGCTGGCTGCGATGCTCGGCGTCGGGGCGCATGTTTCGCGCACGGCGCTGTTGGGCATGCTCGCTGCGTGGGAGGCACTCGACATGGCCGGGCCGGCCGAGGAGCTGCGCACCGGGCTGGTCTCGGCGACGTCGGTAGGCGGCATGGATCGCACCGAAGATTTCTACCGCGCCTACCTCTCCGACCCGGCCGCCGGACGGCTGCGCGACGCAGCGATGCACGACTGCGCCGCCTCGACACGGGCGATCGCCCGCTATTGCGGCATCGAGGGCTTCACGACCACGGTCAGCACGGCCTGCTCCTCGGCAGCCAATGCGATTCTGCTGGGGGCCAAACTGTTGTGGCACGGACTGCTCGACCGGGTGGTCGTCGGAGGCACCGATGCCCTCAGTCGCTTCACGCTCGGAGGGTTCAAATCGCTGCAGATTCTCGACGATGCCCCCTGCCGTCCGTTCGACGCGACGCGGGCCGGGCTGAATCTGGGCGAGGGAGCCGGATATCTGGTGCTGCAGCGCGACGATACGCTGTGTCGGGAGCCTTACGGCTATCTGGCCGGCTGGGCCAATGCCAACGACGCCTTTCACCAGACGGCCTCGTCGGAGCACGGCGAGGGGGCCTGGCGGGCGATGTCGGGGGCGCTGGAGCGGGCCGGCGCGACGCCCGACGAGGTGGACTACATCAATGTCCACGGCACCGGCACCCCGAACAACGACCTCACCGAAGGGCGTGCCCTGCGCCGGCTGTTCGGCGACCGGGTGCCGCCGTTCAGCTCGACGAAAGGCTTTACGGGCCACACCTTGGCGGCGGCCGGCGGCATCGAAGCGGTCTTCTCCGTGGCGGCGCTCCGCAGCAGGACGATCTGGCCGAGTCTGCATTTCGCGCAGCCGATCGAGGAGCTGGGCTTAAGGCCCGAATGCCGGGTAAAGACGGGCGTGGCCTTGCGCTGCGTGCTTTCCAACTCGTTCGGTTTCGGCGGCAACTGCGCCTCGCTGCTCTTTTCGAAAAACGGATGACCGACCCTATGTGTTACATCGAATCCATAGCCACGCATGCCATGCTCCCCGACGATCTGCGGGAGCTGATCCCCGATGCCGTCATGCGGCGCCGCATGAGCCGCATCGTGAAGCAGGGCGTGGCGACCGCCGTGGCCTGTGCGGGCGGCGTGGAGCGGATCGCCGACCTCGACGCGATCATCACGGCCACGGGTTGGGGCTGTCTGGCCGACAGCGAACGCTTCCTGCGCCTCGACTGCGAGACGCAGGAGCAGATGCTGAACCCCACGCCGTTCATCCAGTCGACCTTCAACACGGTGGGGGCGCAGGTCGCCCTGCTGGGCCGCAACCACGGCTACAACACGACCTACGTCCACCGGAGCCGCAGTTTCGAAAGCGCTCTCCTGGACGCCATGATGCGTTTGGAGGAGGGCGAGGCGTCGCGGGTGCTGGTCGGCGCTTACGACGAGCAGACTCCGACGCAGCATCATATCATGGAGCGCATGGGGTGCTGGCGCAAGGCCCGCGACGGCGAGGGATGCGCTTTTGTCTTGCTGACAGCCGCGTCATCGGCATGCACGTTGGCGAAATTGGAGCGGCTGGATTTCCCGTCGACCCCGCTCGCGCCGGCGCAATGTATCGGGCGCTACGCTTCGCAGCCGGATGCGCTGCTGGTTGCACCGGAGGCCGACGACGCCTGTTATCCGACCCGTTCCGCCGCCCTGTTCGTGCGGGGTGTCGAGGCGGTCGCGCAGGGGCGGCCCGAAGCGGTGGTCTATAACGAATATTTCGGCGAAGAACCGACGGTCGCCGTGTTGAAATGGGTGCGATAGGATATATGGCGATCGGAGCGGTCGCGGCGATCGCGGCTTTCGGCGTTTATGCGTCGTGCTGCATCGGCAGCGGCGTCTACCTGAAAGCCTATTGTCGGGGCCGGGGCGACCGACGGACGATCGCCTTGACGTTCGACGACGGCCCCGACGAGCGGATGACGCCGCGGGTCTTGGACGTGCTGGCTTGCCGCGGGATTCGGGCCACGTTCTTTCTGGTGGGCGAGCGGGCTGGGCGCTGCCCGGAACTCGTACGGCGCATGGTGGCCGAGGGCCACACGATCGGCAACCACACGTTCACCCATTCGGGGATGTTCCCGCTGCGGGGCTGCGCGCGCATGGCGGCCGAATTGGAGCGGACGCGCCGCATCCTGCAAACCCTGACGGGCCGTTGCGTGCGGCTGTTTCGCCCGCCGTTCGGCGTCACGAATCCTCATGTGGCGCGGGCCGTGCGCGAGGGCGGCTATGCGACGATCGGCTGGAGCGTCCGCTCGTTCGACACCGTGGCGCGGACGCCGCGGCGCAAGGTGCTGGCCCGTGCGGTCGGACGGCTGCATCCCGGTGCCGTGGTGCTGCTGCACGACCGCTGCGAGGGGGCCGACCGGCTGCTCGAAGCGTTGATCGAGGAGGCTGACGGCCGGGGCTATCGGTTCGAGACCGTAGACCGGCTGTTCGAAATAGAGGCTTATGAAAATTAGAGTGCTGTTGCTGATGCTGTTGTCGGTGCTGCCTGCGGCCCTTTGCGCCCAGGAGACGGAGTGCCGGCAGCGTTTCGAGGAGGAGTTGGCAGCGAAGAGCCGGGATATCCGCACGATCGCCTGCCGATTCGAGCAGGTGCGCAAAAGCGCCGTGCTGAAAAACGAGGTGCGCAAGACGGGCGTGTTCCACTACAAGCGCCCCGAGCGGATGCGGCTGCTCTTTGCCGACGGCGACCGCATCACGATGAACGGCAACGACTTCCTGCTGGTCGAATCGGGCCGCAAGACCGTGGTGAAGATGCAGTCGAATCCGATGCTCAAGGAGCTGCAGCGGCTGCTGGCGGCCTGCATGACGGCCGATATGGAGCGGCTGACGGCAGGGTTCGTCCCTACGCTCCGCGAAACCGAAAAGCAGTACGAACTGACGCTTGCGCCGCGCCGCAAAAACCGGTTGCAAGAGATCGTGTTGCACTTCGCCAAGAAAGACATGTCGCTGGACGGGTTGCGCATGAACCAGACTTCGGGCGACTATCTGCTCTACCGCTTCAGCGACAAGCGGTTCGACGAGCCGGTGGCCGACGAATGGTTCGAAATCGAGGAGTGATGCTGGAAAACGATTTGTATCGCATATGCCGGCTGGAGCGGTCGGATGCGGAGTATGCGGCCGAGGTGGCGCTCGATCCGCGGCATGCGGTCTACGCGGGCCATTTCCCGGGGCATCCCGTGACGCCGGGCGTCTGCCTGCTGGCGATCGTCCGCGCATGCGTGGGTGCGGTGCTCGGCCGGCCGGTAGCGTTTGCTGCGATCAAAAGCTGCAAATTCGTCGCTCCGGTGATCCCGGCGGAGGACGCGCGGTTGCGCGTCGTGTTCTCCGTGGCGGACGACGAGGTGCGCTGCACCATGGAGTGGCAGGGCAATACGGTCTTGAAACTTGCCGGAACATTGATTCCGGCTCGAGAAAAATAAATATTTTCGATAAGCCGAGGGCAGAGCCGAGTTTGTTTGAGCTGTGCCGAGGCGAGAAAAAGAGCGAAAAATTGAACGAGACGGCTTCGACATACGGCGAGCGCTTGCGGCGCATCGGCTGCCTTGCGGTGATCCCGACCTACAACAATGCGGGGACGATCGTGCAGGTCATCGCCGATGTGCGCCGTTATGCCGACGACGTGCTGGTGGTCGACGACGGCTCGACCGACGCGACGGCCGAGCTGTTGCGGGACATCGAGGGCATCCGGGTCATCGGCTACGCTCGGAACCGCGGCAAGGGGTACGCGCTGCGGCGGGCGCTGGAGGCCGCGACCGAGTGGGGATTCCGCTATGCCCTGACTATCGACGCCGACGGCCAGCACTACGCCGACGACATCCCCGTCTTCCTGGAGCGTGCCGAGCGGCATCCCGATACGCTGTTGATCGGCGCGCGCAACCTCGCGGCCGACAACATGCCCTCGAAGAACACGTTCGCCAACCGCTTCTCCAATTTCTGGTTCGCCGTGGAGACGGGCATCCGCCTCGCCGACACCCAATCGGGTTTCCGGCTCTATCCGCTGGCCCCGCTCCGAGGCATCCGATTGCTGACGTCGCGCTATGAATTCGAGGTCGAGATCATCGTTCGGGCCGCATGGCGGGGCGTGCGGGTGGAGAATGTGCCGATCCGGGTCTACTATGCGCCGCCCGACGAGCGGGTGTCGCATTTCCGCCCGCTCAAGGACTTCACGCGCATCAGCATCCTCAACACGCTGCTGGTACTGGCGGCGCTGCTGTATTACTATCCGTGGCGGTTTCTGCGCTCGCTGACTCAGGAAAACATCCGCGCATTCGTGCGGGACAACATCACCCGCTCGGGCGAAAGTCCGTGCCGGCTTGCGGCGGCCGTGGGACTGGGCGTGGGTTGCGGTATGCTGCCTGTCTGGGGCTATCAGCTGGTCGTCGCGCTCGTCGCGGCCCATCTGCTGCGGCTCAACAAGGTCGTGGCGGCCGTCTGCTCGAACGTGAGCATCCCGCCCATGATCCCCTTCATCCTCTATGCCAGCCTGCGGATCGGCGCCTGGCTGCTGGGCGCGGAATTTTCCCTGCACCTGTCCGACATGTCGCTTGCTGCGGCGGGCGCCATGCTGGGGCAATACGTCGTGGGCAGTCTCGTGCTGGCTGCGGCGTGCGGCGTCGGTGCCTGGGGCATTTGCTGGGGCCTGATCGCATGTTCGAAACATATGTCTCGCCATGAATAACGGTTTCGTCAGACTCTACGACTGGTTTCGCGGACACCGCGGGCTGCTCTATCTGCTGCTTGCCGCGTGGCTCGCTGGGGCGGGGCTGCTGGCTTCGCGGATGCGCTTCGTGGAGGACATCACCAACTTCTTCTCCGACGACGAATCGGGGCGGAAGCAGGCGCTCGTTTTCAAGAACCTGCGGCTCAAAGACCGTATGGTCGTCCTGCTCGAAGGCGACGATCCCGACTGCATGATCGAAGCCGCCGGGCAGGTCGTCGAAGCCCTCGCGCCGCTGGTCGACGAGGGGTTGCTGCTGCGGGTCATGGAGGGCGTGGACGCCTCGACCGTGGAGCGGAGCGCTGCGTTCATCTACGACCATCTGCCCGCGCTGTTGACCGACGCGGACTATGCACGCATCGAAGCCTCGCTCGACGAGGGGGCCGTGCGGCAGGCCGTGCGTCGCTGTTTCGAGGTGATGACTTCGCCGTCGGGTCTTTTCGCCGGCGAGATCTGCATGCGCGACCCGCTGGGCCTGGGCACTCCGCTGCTCGCGGGGCTATCGCGTTTCGGTGAGCAAGCCGAATACGAACTCTATGCCGATCATATCTTCGCGAAGGATTTTTCGGCCTTGTTCCTCTTCGCCGATCCGGCCAACGGGATGGGCAGCACCGGTAAGAACGACGAGCTGATCCGCCGCATGGAGCAGGCGCTCGCGGAGGTCTCCGCGCGAACCGGTGTCGAGGCGAGCTATTTCGGCGGCTCGGCCGTCGCGGTCTACAACGCCCGGCAGATCAAGCGCGACACGATGCTCACTCTGACGGTGGCGCTCGTGCTGGTGGTGTTGGTCATCACTTTGTCGCTCCGGGATCGGGGTGCGGTGCTGCTGATCGTGGTACCGGTGGTGTTCGGTGCCTTGTTCGCCCTGGCGGTGATCTATCTGCTTCAGGGGCAGATTTCGTCGATCGCCATCGGGGCCGGGGCCGCCGTGTTCGGCATCGCATTGAGCTATTCGATCCATGTCGTGTCGCACCACACGCATGCCGCCGACCCGCGGCAGGTGGTCGCCGAGCTGGCCTATCCCATGACGGTGGGCAGCTTCACGACGATCGGCGCTTTCGTGGCGCTGTTGTTCACCCACTCCCGGCTGCTGCAGGATTTCGGGGCTTTCGCCTCGCTCACCTTGATCGGCACGACGCTTTTCTGCCTGATCTTCCTGCCTCACTTCCTGTCGCGGGGGACGCACCGGCCCGGCCGGCTGCTGCGCCTGATCGACCGGATCAACGGCTATGCCTACGAGCGCAACCGGTGGCTCGTCGGCGGTATCGCGGTCGTCACGATCGGATGCGCCTTTTTCTACGATGACGTGCGTTTCGACAGCGACTTGCACAGCCTCAATTTCGAGCCGAAGCATATCGCCGACGCCGAGCGCAAGCTGGAGCGGCTGACCGGCAGCAGCGACGTACGGGTCTTTCTGGTCACTTCGGCCGAGAGTGCGGAGCAGACCGAACGGGCATATGCCCAATTGTCCGGGCGGCTGGCAGCGTTGGAGCAGGAGGGACGGATCCTCTCCAGCGTCACGATCGGCGACTATTTCGTTCCGCCGGCCGAGCAGCAGCGGCGCATCGAGCGGTGGAACGCATTCTGGCACGATCGCCGCGAAACCCTCTCGGCGCGCCTCGACCGGGCCGCGGCCGACGCCGGATTCAGCGAGGGGGCATTCGACGCATTCAAGGCGCTCCTGCAGCGGGAATATGCGGTCTGCGGCTATTCGGACGAAGAGTTGGCCGACGTACCTCTGTTCTCGGACTGGATCGACGCCGCGGATTCGTCGTTCCTGTTAGTGTCGCAGATCGAATTGCCGGAAGAGGAAAAACCGTTCGTCTATGCCGAGTTGGAGCGATGCGACGACACGGCGATCGTCGACCGCAGCTACTACTCCTCGCGCATGGTGACCGACATCAACGAGGATTTCTATTTCATTCTTTTCGTCTCGTCGCTGCTGGTTTTCGGCGCCCTGCTCGTCTCCTACGGACGGATCGAGCTGGCGTTGCTGTCGCTGCTGCCGATGCTGGTGAGCTGGGTCATCATTCTGGGGTGCATGGCGCTGCTCGACATTCCGTTCAACATCGTGAACATCATCCTCTCGACTTTCATTTTCGGTATCGGCGACGACTTCAGCATCTTCATCATGGACGGTCTGCTGTGCGAATACGGCGAGGGCCGCCGGCTGTTCCGGGCGCACAAGACCGCGATCTTCTTCTCGGCTTTCACGACCGTCGCCGGACTGGGCGCCCTGATCTTCGCCGGACATCCCGCGCTGAAATCCATCGCGCTGATCTCCGTGCTGGGGCTGGTCGTGGTGATTCTGGTTTCCTATACGCTGCAACCCGTTCTGTTCCGCCGGCTGGTCGCTACGCCGGCCCGCCGGGGCGACTTCCCCTATGCTTTGCGGGACGTGGCGCGCACGGTCTATGCGTTCGTCTATTTCCTGCTCGGGTGCGTGGCGGCGCAAGCGTTCATTCTGGCGGGCTTGCTCGTTCCGGTGCGTCGCGAGCGGAAGCAGCTGTTGCTGCACCGGTGTGTCTGCGCATTCGCACGTTTCTTCCTGCAGACGATTCCGGCGACCCGCGTCGAGCGGCCGAACGACCCGCAGGAGCGGTTTCTCCGGCCGGCGGTCATCGTGGCCAACCACCAGTCGTTCATCGACATTCTGCTGCTGCTCGCCGCGACGCCGAAAATCGTGATGGTGACCAACGGCTGGGTGTGGAATTCGCCGTTCTTCGGCCCGATCGTCCGCTATTTCGGCTGTTTCCGCACCGACGACGGCTACGAAACGGCGGTCGACCGCCTGCGCGACAAGGTGGCGGCCGGCTACTCCATAGCGGTCTTTCCCGAGGGCACCCGTTCGGCCGACCGCTCGATCGGACGGTTCCGCAAGGGGGCGTTCTATCTGGCCGAACAGCTGCAGCTGGACATCGTGCCGATCGTGATCTACGGCGCCGGGATGGTGTCGTCCAAACGGCAGGGGTTCTACATCAAGCCGGGGCGCATCGTCGCCCGGATTTTCCCGCGCACGGCTTGCGGCGACGCCCGGTTCGGCACGACGATCCGCGAGCAGGCAAAGGCATGGCGCGAATGGTATCGGGAGCAGTATGCCGCACTGTGCGACCGCTACGACCGGGCCGGCAACCCCTATTTCCGCGATGCGCTCCGCAAAAACTACCTCTACAAAGGCCCGCTGGCCATGATGCAGGTCTGCCGGGAGGCCCGGCGCGAGCGCTATTACGATGCGTGGGATCGGGTCGTGCCGCGCACGGGGATCGTGACGGAGATCGGATGCGGATACGGCGCGCGGACATCGATGCTGGGCATGCTCTCCCGCAGCCGCACGATGATCGGGCTGGATCGCGACGAGGAGCGGATTCGCCTGGCCGAGCATGGTTTCCTCAAGGGGACGAACATTTCGTTCGCTCGCTTGTGCGAGGAGGATTTGCCCGAATCTGACGCATTCATTTTGCACGGATTCTGCCCGGAGCTGCTCGAACGCTGCTCGGAGCGCCTGCGCCCTGCAGGCATGCTGCTGCTCGACGGTGTGCAGCCCGGCGCGATCGCCGAGTTCGCGGCCCGGCACCGGCTGGAAGTGCGGACGACGGAAGAAGGTTTCATATCGATTCGACACGCCTGATGCAACACTACGACGCGATCATCATCGGCAGCGGCCTGGGCGGCCTGGCCTGCGGAGCGACCTTGAGCCGCGAGGGGATGAAAGTCCGCGTGCTGGAGCGGCACGCAATAGCCGGAGGGTGTTTCCAGTCGTTCCGGCGGCAGGGACGCATGCTCGACACGGGCATGCACTATGTCGGGAGCATGGCGCCGGGACAGATTCTGCACCAGTATTTCAAATACTACGGCATCGTCGACCGCCTGCAGCTCGATCGGCTCGATCCCGAGTCCTACGACGTGATCCGCTTCGGCGAGGAGCGATATGCCTATGCCTGCGGCTACGACCGGTTCGCCGAGCGGCTGGCGGAGCGATTCCCCACCGAGCGAGCCGGCATCGACGCCTATTGCGACTTGCTGCGGCGAGTCGGGACGACGATCTCCCCGGAGTTGCTCCGCGCGGGGCGTCTTTCGGCCGACGGCAGCGAGTATATGGGGCTTCCGGCATTCGAGGCGATCGCCGGATGCACCCGCGATCCGGAGTTGCGGCGCGTGCTGGCGGGCACGACGGGACTTCACAGCCGCGATCGCGCACGCACGTCGTTCTACGAACACGCCATGATCCAGCACTCCTACATCGAGAGCGCCTGGCGCTTCGTGGGCGGGACGCAGCACGCAGCCGATGCGCTGGTCGAGGCGATCCGCCGCAACGGAGGCGAAGTGTCGACCGGCGCGGAGGTCACCCGCCTGGGTCTCGACGGCCGCAGAATCGGATATGTCGAAGTGAACCATGCCGACCGGCTGACGGGGCACTACGTCATCTCGGCCATTCATCCGGCCGCGACTTTCGCGTTGCTGGACGATCCGAGCGCGATCCGCCCCGCGTTTCTCCGCCATGTCCGCACGCTCGGCAATTCGTACGGGATTTTCACGACCTATCTTTTGATGAAGCCGGGGAGTTTCCCTTATGTCGGCAGCAACTATTATCTGCATGCCGACGAGTCGGACGGGTGGTCGATGCGGGTGGACTATCGAGGATGCAACCTGCCGGTGGTGTTGCTGTGCATGCAGCCCGATCCGACCCGGAAATATGCCGAGGCCCTCTCGTTGCTCGTGCCGATGCCGTCGGACGAATGGCAGCCGTGGGCCGGCACGACGCTCGGGCACCGAGGCGAGGACTACGCCGCCTGGAAAGAGCGTTATGCGCAGGCGTCGATCGATTTCGTCGCGCGGTATTTTCCGGCGATCCGTTCGCAGATCGAGGCGGTGCATACCGCTTCGCCGCTCACCTACCGCCATTACACCGCCACGCCCGACGGCTCGGCCTATGGCATCGTGAAGAACTGCCGCAATCCGCTGTCGACGCATCTGTCGGTGCGCACGCGGATCGAAAACCTGCTCCTCACCGGGCAGAACATCAATGTCCACGGCGCCTTGGGCGTCTGCGTCAGTGCGGCGGCCACATGCTGTGCGCTCGTGGGCGAAGAGTATCTCACCAAAAAGATCGGCTATGAATAAGGGACTGAAATACGGGTGTTTCGTGCCGGCGGCTTTGCTGGCGGCGCTGGTGCTCGGCCTGGTCGGCTGGATCGCGATCGCAGTCGCGACGTCCGACCCGAAGCGTCCGGAGCTGACGATGCGGCCGACCGACTATCCGCTCTCGGTCGCGACGGATTCGGTGCGGCGTTGCCGCGATCATGTGCTGCTCCGCAACCCCTACGGGGTGTGGGAAGCCCGGATTTCGGGATCGGCCGAGGAGCGCGGCGCGGCGATGGGGGCCATGGGGCGCGATCTGCTCCGGTTCCAGGAGGAGGCGTTCGTCCGGCAAATCCGACAGCTCGTCCCCTCGGAGCGCTACCTGCGCTTGCTGGACAAGCTCACCCTCTTTTTCAATCGGCGGCTGGCCGACTACGTTCCCGAGGAGTATCGCCGCGAGATCGCCGCTTTGTCCGAATTCTGCAGCCACGATTTCGACGAGTTCGGCTCGCCGTATGTCCGTCAGCTGAACTATCATGCCGCTCACGACATCGGCCACGCCATGCAGAAATACATGCTGGTCGGGTGCAGCGCCTTTGCCGTGCGGAACGGGCACAGCGCCGATTCGACGCTGCTCGTCGGCCGCAATTTCGACTTCTATGTCGGCGACGATTTCGCCCGCAACAAGTCGGTGAGTTTCGTCGCGCCCGATCGGGGCTATCGCTATGCGTCGGTCGGCTGGCCCGGCATGATCGGCGTGCTGTCGGGGATGAACGAACGGGGCCTGACCGTGACGCTCAATGCCGCCGAAGGCCCGATCCCCGCCTCGTCGGCGATGCCCGTCTCGCTGTTGGCCCGACATATGCTCCAATATGCGGCGACCGTCGACGAGGCCCGGGCCATAGCCGACACTTGCCGGACGTTCGTGTCCGAATCCTTTTTAGTGACTGCGGCCTGCGGGCGCGAGGCCGTCGTGATCGAGAAGACCCCCGAGCGGCAGGCGCTCTTCGTACCCGAAGGCGATGTGCTGCTCTGCACCAATCACTACCAGTCGGCCGCGTTCGCCGACGATCCGGTCAACCGGGCGAATATCGCCGACTCCGACAGCGAATACCGCCGCCGCCGGCTGGCGGAGCTGCTCGCCGGGCGGGCGCCTCTCGATCCGGCAGGGGCCGTAGCGATATTGCGCGACCGTCGGGGGCTGGGCGGCCGCGACATCGGGCTGACCAACGAAAAGTCGATCGACCAGTGCCTGGCCCACCATTCGGTCGTCTTTCAGCCCGAGCACGGATTGATGTGGGTCTCGACCGGGCCGTGGCAGGCGGGCGCCTATCTGTGCTACGACCTGAAGCGGATATTCGGCGGTGCCGACCCCGCACCGGAGGGTTTCGCCGATGCTGCGCGCACGATCGCGGCGGATTCGGAGTTTCTGCAGCGCGACTATCCCCGGGTGTGCGACTATCGGCGGCGTGCGGCCGAAGTGCGGCGGGCCATCGAAAGCGGGCAGGCACTCGCAGCGGGGTATGCGGACAGTTTAGTCGCGGCGAATCCCCGATTTTTCGAAGCCCATGCGTTGGCAGGGGATTATTTCTGCCGGCAGAAAGCCTATGGACAGGCGCTCCGGGCCTGGCGGCAGGCGCTCGATCGCGAGATTCCCCGACGCCGGCAACGCGAAGAACTCGAACGGAAAATCAAACATTATGAGTGAAAACGTTTTCGATAAGCCGAATAATGATCTGCACGGATGCTCCCGTGCGGAGATCGAGGCTTTCCAGGAGGCTCGCCTGCAGGAGGAGCTGCGCTATCTTCAGGAGCATTCGCGCTTCTATCGCTCGATGTTCGAGACGCAGCATATCGACATCGCCTCGATCCGGCATCTCGACGATCTGCAGCGGCTGCCCGTCACGACGAAGCAGGATCTGCAGGCGCACAATGCCGATTTCCTGTGCGTGCCGCGCGAACAGATCGTCGATTATGTCACCACCTCCGGTACGTCGGGCGATCCGGTGACTTTCGCGCTCACCTCGGGTGATCTGGATCGGCTGGCCTACAACGAGGCCAGGTCGTTCGCGCTGGCGGGGTGCCGGCCGGGCGACGTGCTGCAACTCATGACGACCATCGATCGTCGCTTCATGGCCGGACTGGCCTACTTCCTGGGGGCCAGGGAGCTGGGCTGCGGCGTGATCCGCGTGGGCAACGGCATCCCCGAGTTGCAATGGGATACCATTCGGCGGGTGCAGCCGACGACCTGCATCGTCGTGCCGTCGTTCCTGCTGAAGCTGGTGGACTACGCCGAAGCCAACGGCATCGACTATGCGGGCAGCTCGTTGCGCCGGGCGATCTGCATCGGCGAGGCGCTGCATACGCCCGACGGGGCACTGACCACCCTGGGGCGGAACATCGTGGCCCGCTGGCCTTCGCTGGAGCTGTTCTCGACTTATGCCTCCACCGAAATGCAGTCGTCGTTCACCGAATGCGCCTGCCATGCCGGATGCCATGTGCCGGTCGATCTGATCATCGTCGAATTCCTCGACGACGACAACCGCCCCGTGCCGGCCGGTCAGCCGGGCGAAGTGACCGTCACGACATTGGGCGTGCGCGGCATGCCCCTGCTGCGCTTCAAGACCGGCGACATCTGCATCCACTACGACGATCCGTGCCGCTGCGGTCGCAACTCCACGCGCTTGAGTTCGGTGTTGGGGCGCAAGGGCCAGATGATCAAGTTCAAGGGTACGACCCTCTATCCGCCGGCGTTGTTCGACATTCTGGACAACATCCCCGACGTGGAAAACTATATCGTCGAGGTGTTCACCAACTCCCTCGGCACCGACCAGGTGCAGATACGGATCGGCAGCCGGAACCGCAGCGACGGGTTCGTCAAGCGGATCAAGGATGTCTTCCGTTCGAAAGTGCGCGTGGCGCCGGATGTCGTTTTCGAGGAACCGGAGACGATCGCCCGGATGCAGACCCCCTCGACGAGCCGGAAAATCGTGAAATTCATCGATCGAAGAAATCAATAACCATTTAAATTCCAGTGCAATGAAACGAATCGTAATCGCAGCCGTCCTGCTGCTCGGCATTTGCCCGGCACAGGCACAAAATGAGGGCGCCGCCTCGGACAAAATCGTCATGTATGGCATCGACTACTCCCGGGTCAAGACGATCGGAGTGACGGAATCCGAATCCGCACTCGTCGAAGCGTTCGTCGGCATCAACGAACTGCTCCTGTCGCAACCCGAGAAATACGATTGCAGCCCCTTGGTTCGCAAACCGTTGACGGTCGACATCGACTCCATGTGCCGGCAGATTCGCAATGCGGACTACTCCGCGATGAAAATCTACCGGCAGGATTCTTCCGATTCGCTCGACGTGGCTGCAGCCGTTGCCGGCTATCGGCTGCCCGACACGGAGGGCGTCGGCATGGTCTTTATCGCCGAGTTGCTCGACAAAGGGCACGGCAGCGCCGTCTATCATGTCGTCGAATTCGACATCGCGACCCGGGAGGTGCTCTCCGACTGGAAAGTCGAGACCCCGGCCGGCGGCTTCGGCCTGCGCAACTACTGGGCGAATACGGTCTACCAAATCATCCGCAAAGCCCGGCGATAGCCGGAACGTCCGGATACGAAAAAGCATCGCGGAACATGTGTTCCGCGATGCTTTTTCTGTGCCCAGGACAAGACTCGAACTTGCACGAACGCAATTGTTCACTACCCCCTCAAAGTAGCGTGTCTACCAATTTCACCACCTGGGCGACACTCTCCGAACCCTGCGGTTCGGGAGTGCAAATATAACGACTATTTCGGTCATTGCAAAATTTCGGGATGATAATTCGCAAAAAAGTACGGACGACGTTGCAACGCGAGTGACAAATCGGGAATAGTCGTTTATTTCAGCGTCATTTCGTCTATGAGGTAGCCTGCGCCGCCGATGCGGTCGATGACCATCAGCACATAGCGGATGTCGACGGCGATGTTGCGGCAGATCGAGGGGTCGAATTCGATGTCGCTCATCGTCGAGCGCCACGTGCGGTCGAAGTTGATGCCCACTAATTCGCCGCGGGCGTTGAGGATCGGCGATCCCGAATTGCCGCCCGTGGTGTGGTTCGTGGCCAGGAAACAGACCGGCACCGTGCGGCGGCCGTCCATTTCGACGGCCCAGCGCCCATACTCTTTCGAGGCATGGAGATCGCGCAGCGACTGGGGGATGTCGTAGTCGTAGATTTCGGGATTGTCCTTGGCGATGATGCCGTCGAGAGTCGTCTGCGGCTTGTGGTACTCGCCGTCGGCATATTCATAGCCCGCGACTTTGCCGTAGGCCACGCGCAGCGTAAGGTTGGCATCGGGGAACATGGCGTCCGCGCGTTTTTCGGCCACGGCCCAGCGGCGCAGCCCCTCGACGTAGCGGGCGTAGAGTTCGTTCATCCGCGCGCTGTTGAAGTTGCGCAACGACTGGGTGCCCAATTCGTCGACGATATGGGTCTTAAGAGCGCCTATCCCTTTTTTCAGCGTCGCCAGTTCTTCGCTCTTCGGATCGGCGACGGCCAGTTCGAAGATATGGTCGGCATAGGCTGCGGGCGAACCGAACCGCTCGATTCCCGTCGCGACTTCGGGGATCATCGGCAGTTGTGTGTTGCGGGCGGCATACTCGGCGAACGCCAGACGATAGAGGTCGCGCTCGACGGGTTCGCGCTTGGCGAAAATCGGGTCGGCCTTTTCCTCGTCGGTGTAGCGATAAGCGAGGGTGAGGAGCGTTTCGGCCAGCAGTTCGCGCGTATAGTAGTAGGGCAGCGCCCGTTCGAACTCCGCGCGGAGAGCCTGCAGCACCTCGGCGTCGCCCGTCGCTTCGACGAAACGACGTTCCGACTCCAGCTTCTTGGCATACGTGCCCAATCGTTCGATGCCTAACACTTCGCCCTGCCACTTCTTCCAGGCGTTGGCGATTGAGGCGTGACGGGCCGCATAGTGGATGCGCAGGGCCGGGTCGCTCTCCTGGGCGGCGGAGATGACGCCGAGACGGCCGGTGCGGATGGCGATCTTCATCGGATCGGAAACTTCGGCGATATACCGCACCACGTCGGAAACGATATACTGCTGCGTATTGCCCGGAAAGCCGTAGATCATCGTGAAGTCGCCCTCGCCGACCCCTTTGGTCGAGATCGCGAAATGTTTTTTCGGCCTATAGGGTACGTTGTCGGGCGAGTAGGCCGCAGGCTTGTTGTCGGGGCCGGCGTAGATGCGGAAAACCGAGAAATCGCCCGTATGGCGGGGCCAGATCCAGTTGTCGGTGTCGCCGCCGAACTTGCCGATCGACGAGGGCGGCGCAGCGACCAAACGCACGTCGTCGAACTGCTCGTAGACGAACAGGAACTGCTGGTTGCCGTAGTACATCTGCTCGATCGTGGCCTTGTAGCCCGTGCCCTCGGCTTCGGCCCGGCGGACGATTTCATCGGCCGTCTCGCCGGCGGCCAGGCGGTCGGTCACCTCTTCCATGCGAACGAGGAATTTGACGTCGAGTTTCCGGTTGGGCAGCTCCTCGGCCCGCGACCGTGCCCAGAATCCGTGCGTGAGGTAGTCGTTTTCGACCGACGAATGGCTTTGTATGGCGTCGTAGCCGCAGTGGTGGTTGGTCAGCAGCAGCCCCTCGGGCGAGACCAACTCGCCCGTGCAGCCGCCGTCGAAAAGCACCACGGCGTCTTTCATCGAAGCCTTGTTGATCGAATAGATATCCTCGGCCGTGAGCCGGAAACCTTTGGCGCGCATGTCGCGGATGCGCTGCGAAATGAGGCTCGGGAGCCACATGCCCTCGTCGGCCCGGGCGGAGGCGAGCGACAGCAGGGCGAAAAGGAGAGGGAAGATGCGTTTCATGATTTCAGAGTCGGTCGATGAATGTTTCGAGTTCGGTGTATACGCGCTGGATCGGCAGCCCCATGACGTTGTAGAACGAGCCGTCGATGCGCTCGATCGCGGCATAGCCGATCCACTCCTGGATGCCGTAGCTGCCGGCCTTGTCGTAGGGGCGGCAATGATCCAGATAGTAGGCTATTTCTTCGTCGGAAAGGTTTCTGAACCACACGTCGGAGCAGACCGAGAACGTGTGTCTGCACGTCGTGCTGCGGAATGTGACGCCCGAGACCACGGTATGCCGCTGCCCCGACAGGTCGCGCAGCATGGCGAACGCCTCGTCGCGGTCGCGGGGCTTGCCTAATACGCGCCCGTCGAGCACCACTACGGTGTCGGCCGTCAGCAGGATGTCGCCGGGAGCCAGCGGTTCGGGGTAGGCTTCGCTTTTGAGGTTCGAGAGGTAGCCCGGCACCTCCTCGGCCGGGAGCCGGTCGGGGTAAACCTCCTCGCAATCGTATTTCGGCGCCGTCTCGTAAGGCAGTCCGCAACCGCTCATCAACTCGCGCCGCCGCGGCGACTGCGACGCCAGCAAAAGGCGGTAAGGACGCAGTTTTTCGTGCAACAACATATCTATTGTCTGGACAGAGAGTCGTATTTTTCACATATTTTACTTAATATGTTGCGAATACCGACTTCATATTCAACAAAACTATCAATATTGTTTTCAGTAATCCATAGTTGCCCCTCACCTACATTTCCTCGATGCTGCCCTGAAGAATAATATTTATTAGTTAAGACTTCGTTACTTGAAAGTACCCAGTATCTGATTTTATCTCGCCATACAGCAATCCATACGAAAACGTCACAGCAAGCCGGTTTAATTTGTTGAAAATTCATATCAAATCCCGATAAAGAGTCGCTAGATAAAGCTTTCTCAATTAAAGGCGCGTCACTACCTCGTTCTACTGCTCGAGATGCTTTCACTTCTATGCGAATACCATTATACCAAAAATCATATTGCCCAGAATAGTTTGCATCATAAATTCTATGAGGTCTTTTTAGCTCTGGCACAATTTCATTCAAATGTCGTTGGGCCCATTTTTCGCCAAAACTTCTTGGCGCTGTAATTTCAAAAATATAAAGAAACTTATTTCGTTCCAAATAAGAATTTCTTAAATCTAAATATTGCTGTAGAGAAATGGTATTCGTTGCAATCAAATGACTAATAATATATTCAAACTTATTGAACGGATACACGGAATGTAGATGAGCCAAAAAATCATCATCCAAATTATTTGCATATCCAGCCATGTTTTTAGGCATCAATGCTATTTTCTGTTTTAATTCTTTTAAAAGAAATTCCATACAGTATGTTTTGTATATGGGAAATTTGATTTTTATTGATCTTAAATATATGATATATTTCAGCTTGAATCAAAAAGTGACTCTTATCATCTCCATTTAATATCTGATCTACCAATTGGGTTATCCGTTTATTTTGCATTTCACAGATTTCCGGGAACGGTAATTTCATTAAATTGCTTTTTAAGATTTTGACATCTCCAAACTCTACTTTATAAAAGTACTGAAACAAATCTGAATTCAAGAATGCCAAAACCGTTTTTATAGACATGTTAGGGATGTGTGGAATCAGTATGTTGGCACTATTAAGGAACAAATGTTTTTGGTTGTCATAGGCAAAAACCAGTTTTTTAGAAATAAACTTATATACTAATTTTTCTGAAGCTCTATATAATTCGTCTTTTGCAACTTGTTGAAATTTCAAACGATCATAATGGATATATTTATGAATGGGCTTTAGTGTGTATGAAGAGATTTCTTTCCCTGTATATATAGGTTCAAGGTCTTTCCCAGGACATCCTTTCAGCATTTGCATGTTATTTCCTGTTACAATACCTAAAGCCCATTCACTATTGCTTAAATCATAAGCTTTATATCGTTTAATTTGGTCGATAATTTCTACATCTTCAGGATTCTTTTCTATAAGAGAGAATAGAGAGCTACTTTTATCCTCCAAATTTGTAAGATTGATTCTTTTCAAACAGCCCTTACGATATAAAGAAATATTACATGAGGGTTTATTTTTTTTACATTGAATATCTACATATTTAGTGTACACATTTGTAAAAGAATTGTCTTCATACAAAGTAATCCGTGTTATCTGACATTCACTTATCAAAAATGATCGAATATCTTGATGTTTCTTTATTTTAAGAATAGATTCTGGAAATAAAAAACCAATGGTACCATTATCTTTTAATTGTCCATATGCAAACATAAAGAAATAAGAAAATGTTTCTTTAGACGATATATTAAAAGGTGCTTGAATTTTCGTTGGGAGGGTCGCTCCCCAAGGAGGATTCGAGACGATATAATCAAATTTTAATTTGTAAATATCATTATTCTTTAAGTAGTCAAAACAATAAATTTGAGGTGTAAAATTATGTTTTGGATATTTTAGCAACAAATTGATTTTTGCTGCCATAACTGCTATTGGATCGATATCAACGCCGTATATTTGTTGAGGGTGAGCATTTTTTAAAGATAATAAAAAGGCTCCGCTTCCGCAACAAGGGTCTAGAAATAATTGATTTGAAGAAAACGAAAACTTTTGAGTCATCGAAGTTGCAATATGGTGGGGGGTGTAATATGATCCAATTCTATTCTTCTCCCCTTCTGTAAGTAAACTTTGATAAATTAAACCCAATAAATCTTTTTCATTGCCAGGCAACTTATAATTAAGTAAAGGTTTGATAATCGTATATGTATAATCATTTACTATTTGTTGGACGTGTGGCTGACTAATAATTTTTGAACGAATTAACAAATTGATCCCCAAGGAGAATATAACAGCCCCGATTTCCCATTGTTGTGTATTGATATATTCTAATAGATTGACAATTGGTTTAATGTTTTTTTTATTCGAAAAATATTCTATAGGTAGGATATTTTTCAAGGATTGTGTTTTATTGGCACGAGAAACTAATCGTGATTTTTTTGTATAATTGAGCCTTTCCCAATTTTTGCGAGTGGCTGTTGATATATATATTGGAAGATTAGGTCGCATACAACTAATATGATTTTTACTTGATGTCGAAATTCAGCAATTCGTGGCCTTCGAGCGTGGCGCGCAGGCAGTTGCCGGGGGCTACGGGGCCGACGCCGGCGGGGGTGCCGGTGAAAAGAAGGTCGCCCATGCGCAGGGTGGTATATTGCGACACGGCGGCGATGATGCGGTCGACGGTGAAGAGCATGTCGCCTGTATATCCCTGCTGACGGATTTCGCCGTCGACAGAGAGTTCGAAGCGGAGGTTCTGCACGTCGTCGCCCAGCTCGGACAACGGGATGAAGCGGGGCGAGAGCGCCGCCGAGCGGTCGAACGCCTTGGCCCGCTCCCACGGCAGCCCCTGTGCGATCGCTTCGCGCTGGAGATCGCGGGCCGTGAAGTCGATGCCCAGCCCCACTTCGCTGTAATAGCGGTGGGCGAACTTCTCCGAAATCGAGCGGCCCACGCGGTCGATGCGCACCACCAACTCGCATTCGTAGTGTACCTCCTGCGAAAAGGCCGGGATGTAGAACGGGTCGTTGTTGCGCAGCAACGCCGTGTCGGGCTTCAGAAACCAGATCGGCTCGACACAGGCCGGATGCGTCGCGCCGGATGCCTGGGGTGTTGCGGCGTTTCCCGGCGCCAATCCGGTATCGCGGTGCAATTCTCGGGCGTGTTCGGCGTAGTTGCGGCCTATGCAGATGATCTTCATGGGTTAAAGGGCGCTGTTGAAAGCGGAGTTAAAGTCGTGCATTATGAATTTTTCAGCAGTTCGACCATTTTCTTTGCGAAGCGCTCGCTGGCGCCCGGGCCGCCGATGATGGCCCGCAGCTCCTCGAAGTCGCGCAGCATCCGCTCGCGTTTTGCGCCTCCGGCGACGATGGCTCGCAGTTCGCGTTCGGCCCGCTCGACCGACAGGTCGGACTGGATGATTTCGGCGACGGCTTCGCGCCCCAGATTCAGATTGACGAGCGAAACCCACGGAATCTTGAGTACATAGGGCTGCAGCTTCACCTGAAACCACAGCGTGCGGTAGACCACCACTTCGGGAATGCCCAGGAGGGCCGTTTCGAGCGTCGCCGTACCCGAAGTCACCACGGCCGCCTCGGCCACGTGGAGCGTTTCGTAGGTCTGGTCGCAGACATAGCGCAGGTCGCTGCCGGCCATATATCGGTCGTAGAGCGATTTTTCGAGCCACGGTACCGCCGTGACGACGAACTGATGCCCGGGAAAACGCTTTGCGAGCCGGGCCATCAAAGGCAGGTTGTCGTGGATTTCGCCGCGTCGGCTTCCGGCCACCAGCGCCACGATCGGCCGTTCGTCGAGTCCGTGCCGGCGGCGGAACTCCTCGCCGGAAGGGAGTTCGGCCCGACGGGCTTCGAGCGCATCGACCAGCGGATTGCCCTCGAAGAGGGGTTCGATGCCCTTGCGGCGGAAATAGTCGCGCTCGAACGGGAAAATGATGAAGAGGCGGTCGACGTAGCGGCGGATCGACTCGACGCGCCACTCGCGCCACGCCCACACCTTGGGAGCGATGTAGTAATAGGTGCGGATGCCGTGCTCCTTGGCCCAGCGGGCCATCTTCATGTTGAAACCGGGGTAGTCGACCAGAATCAACGCATCGGGAGCGGAAGCCGCCACCTCCTCGCGGCATTCGCGCATCTGCCGCCGGATCGTGCGCAGGTTCTTGAGCACCTGCACAATACCGAAAAACGAGGTTTCGCGATAATGCTTCCGCAGGTTGGCCGGGCCGCCTGCCTCCGCCATGCGGTCGCCGCCCCAGAAACGGAACTCCGCCTCGGGATCGGCTTTTTTCAGCCCCTCGATCAGATTGGCGCCATGCAGATCGCCCGACGGCTCGCCGGCAAGAAGAAAATATTTCATAGGAGTGAAAAGCGAAAGGTTAAAAGTGAAAAGAAACTTTTGCGATTATGTCGGGAGCATTTCCCCCGGGTGCGGCCGATGACGGGAGTACGACTCGGACAGGCGTTTTTCATTCTTATCTGGCAAATCATGCTTTTTCGACTTTTACTTTTCGCTTTGCAGTAAGTCGGGTCTTAAGTGTCGGGTTCGTTCGTAGGCTTGTTCGTCCTGCCAGCGGGCTATTTCGGCGAAGTTGCCCGACAGCAGCACGTCGGGCACGCGCCAGCCCCGGAACTCGGCCGGACGCGTGTAGACCGGCGGAGCCAGCAGGTTGTCCTGAAACGAGTCGGTCAGGGCCGACGCTTCGTCGCCTATGGCCCCCGGAACGAGCCGCACCACCGAGTCGGCGATGATGCAGGCCGCCAGTTCGCCGCCCGTGAGCACATAGTCGCCGATCGATATTTCGCGCGTAACGAGGTGTTCGCGGATGCGGTGGTCGATGCCCTTGTAGTGGCCGCAGAGTATGATGATGTTGTCCAGCGTCGAGAGCCGGTTGGCTTCGTGCTGGTCGTAGCGGGTGCCGTCGGGCGAGGTGTAGATCACTTCGTCGTAGCGCCGTTCGCGCTGGAGTTTCTCGACCAGCTCGAACACCGGCTCGCACTTCATGACCATACCCGCCTCGCCGCCGAAAGGATAGTCGTCGGTGGTCTTGCGGCGGTCGTGGGCATAGTCGTGGAGATTGTGGACGATGATTTCCACCAGCCCTTTCTCTTGCGCGCGCTTGAGGATCGACTCGTGGAGCGGCGAGACGAGCAGTTCGGGTACTACGGTGAGGATGTCGATACGCATTTTACAAAGTGAAAAGTGAAAGGTGGAAATCGTGCGGTCAGGATCGTCGGACGGGGCGGAAGATGATGTCTTTTTCCGGGCCTCGGGGATCGAGCGGTATTTCGCGGCCGCGGTCGAGGATATAGCCGGCGTAACCCAAGCTGTCGAAAAGCTCGATGATCGCCTGCCGGTTATCTCCGCCCGTTTCGATGAGCACCACGGGCCGGAACCGCTCCAGCAGCGGGCGCATCTCGTTCATCACCGTTTTTTCGTAACCCTCTATGTCGCATTTGATGAAGTCGAGCCGCGACAGCCCTCCGAACAACTCGCTGCCTCGGCGCATCTCGGCCGCGAACTCCACGTCGGCCCGCGTGCCGGCATCGTTGACGAAGTTCTGCCCCGTACCCAGATAGCCGTTCCTGCGGGCCGAGTCGTTGCCCATGCGGACGGGCCGATTCTGCGTGCCGAGCGCAAAAGGATATATCTCCGCGTTGCCGCAGCCGCGCAGGTTGCGGCACAGTACCTTGCGGATCGGCGCTACGGGTTCCACGGCATAGAGCCGTCCCGCAGGGCCGGCCAGCTGCGAGATCGGACGGGCATAATAGCCCAGATTGGCCCCGATGTCGATGCAGATATCGCCTGCCCGCACCAGCCGGGGCAAGTGGTAGACATATTCCATGGCCGGAGCATGGCGCCCGAGGCCCAAACGCCGGAACACGAAGAACATACGGCTCACCGTCCAAAGATAACCTTCGAGCGGCAGCAGCTTGTATAGGATTCGATGGGCCAGCGCTTTCATGGGTTTCCGGCGGGAAGTTATCCTTTGTAGTTCACTTCGTTGTTGAGTACTTCGACGATGAACGGGTTGTAGAGCGTTTCGTGACCGATGTCGCTTGCCGGCCCGTGGCCCGGGAATACCTGCACGTCGTCGCCCAGCGGCACGAGCTTGTCGAGGATCGACCGCATGATCCACGAGTAGTCGCCGCCCGGCAGGTCGGTGCGGCCGATGCTCTCGCGGAAAAGCGTGTCACCCGTGAACAGACTCTTGGTCTGCGGTTCGTAAAAAGCCATGTGGCCCGGGGTGTGGCCCGGAGTGGCGATCGCCTGCAGCACGGTGGTGCCGAAACGGATTTCGGGCTGCTCGTCCAAGTCGATGTCGATCGAGGGCATGGCGCCGATGCGCACGCCGAAGATGCTGCCGCTGGTACGGGCGTTCTCCAACAGGAATGCGTCTTTCGACGAGAGGGCGAACGGCACGCCGTAGCGCTCCTGAAGGTGGCACACGCCCAGCGCATGGTCGAAATGGCCGTGGGTGTTGAGCGCCAGCACGGGGCGCAGACCGTGTTCCTCGATGAAGCGGTCGAGGAGGGCATTTTCGCGTTCGTTGCAGTTGCCGGCATCGACCACCACGGCTTCGAGCGTGTCGTCCCACAGGATGTAGGTGTTCTCCTCGATGGGATTGAAAATGAGAGAGGCTGTTTTCATCGTCGAACCGAAAATAGGAGTGCCACGAAATTTTATGCTATGCAAAGATACAACAACTTCTCGACAATCCGCACCCGATGCCGATCATATTATGCGACGACGCCTGCATCCGTCGAAGGATGCAGGCGCCGTGGGTCGCGAAAATTCCGTCAGTCGTCGATCTCGACCAGATTCATCTGGCGGTCGAACTTCAGATCGAGGCCGTTGCTCAACTCGACCTCGTAACCGCGACGGTCGCGTTCGATGCTTTCGATCACGGTCTTGGGAAACTGCTTGAACACTTGCTCGCGAATCGCCTGCGGAACGACCGAGGCCGGCACTGCGCAACGCTTGCACTTCACCGACTTCCACTCGCCGTTGCTGGCGAATTCGATCGACGCGCCGTCGGCGAAAACGACCTTGTAGTCGTTGTCGAACAGCCCGTCGTCGACCTTGGCGTAGAGCACATCCGACGATTCGAAATGCGTGCGGATGAACTTCTGCGCCGCGGCAGGCAGTTCGTCGACCGTAATGGGACGGTCGGCCGAAACGGCCGCAGCGGCGATTCCCGCCGAAAACAGGGCGGCGGTCAAAAGAAACAGATACTTTTTCATCTCATCGACTTTTAAATTCGAGACTTCTCCTGCAAAATTGCGGCCTAAAATGACGATCGCGCTCCGAAATCCGACGCACGAAGCCTCCGTGCATCGGCGATCGTCCTGCGTATCTGCACGGAACCGCCCGTCGAAAAAAACGCGGAACCCGTCGGGGATTCCGCGTTCGATCCGGCAAGCCGGAACTTACTTCTCGGGAGCGACCTCGCGAACCTTCGAACCGTCGTAGGCCCACTTCACATAGATCGCACCCCACGTATAACCGCCGCCGAACGCCGACAGAATGAGGTTGTCGCCCGGACGCAACTCCTTCTCGTAGTCGTAGAGACAGGTCGGGATCGTCGCGGCCGTGGTGTTGCCGTTGCGGTCGATGTTGATCATGCACTTCTCCTGCCCGATGCCCATGCGGCGCGCCGTGGCGTCGATGATGCGCAGGTTGGCCTGGTGCGGCACTAAATAGCGCACGTCTTCGCCCGTGAGGTGGTGGCGCTCCATCATCTCGACCGAGACGTCGGCCATTTTCGACACGGCGGCCTTGAACACGGCCTGACCGTCCCACATGATCGTGTGCCAGTTGTTGGCCAGGGTTTCGGCCGAAGCGGGATAGCGCGAACCGCCCGCCTTCATGTAGAGCTGCAGCTCGCCCGAGCCGTCGGAGTGGAGCATCGAGTCGATGACGCCCAGACCCTCGGTGTTCGGCTCCAGCAGCACGGCTGCGGCGCCGTCGCCGAAGAGCGGACAGGTCGAACGGTCGGTATAGTCGATGATCGACGACATCTTGTCGGCACCCACGACGATCACTTTCTTGCCGCGGCCCGACTCGACGAATGCCGCACCCGTCGTCAGCGCGAAGAGGAAGCCCGAGCAGGCGGCCGACACGTCATAGGCGAAAGCGTTCTTGCAACCGGCCTGGTCGGCGATCAGGTTGCCCGTCGAGGGGAAGAACATGTCGGGGGTGATGGTGGCGCAGATCACCGCGTCGACCTCCATGGGGTCGATGCCGGTCTTGGCCAGAAGGTTCTTCACCGCCTTGGCACCCATGTAGGAGGTGCCGATGCCCTCGCCCTTGAGGATGTGGCGCGTGCGGATGCCCGTATGCGAGACGATCCACTCGTCGTTGGTGTCGACCATGCGGCTCAACTCGTCGTTGGTCAAGAGGTAATCGGGCAAATACTGACCTACACCCGTTATAGCAGCAGTAATTTTAGCCATTGTATCGCAAATTTGGATTATTCGTTGAATGC
>CAYSJF010000004.1:0-46375 GCA_964431265.1 uncultured Alistipes sp.
AGAGCGGTTCGATCATCAACATGTCGTCGGTGGTCGGCGTGAGCGGCAATGCCGGCCAGTGCAACTACTCGGCTTCCAAGGCCGGCATGATCGGTCTGGCCAAGTCGATCGCCAAGGAGATGGGGCCGCGCGGCATCCGTGCCAACGCCATCGCCCCGGGCTTCATCATCACCGACATGACCGCGCAGCTCTCCGACGAGATCAAGGAGGGCTGGTACAAGCAGATTCCCCTGCGTCGCGGCGGCACGCCCGAAGACGTGGCCAACGTCGCTACGTTCCTCGCCTCCGACCTCTCGTCGTATGTCAGCGGTCAGGTGATCCACTGCTGCGGCGCGATGAATTGTTAAGGAGCGGAACGGACAATCGAAAAATCGCAAAACCGATGTCTTTGGACATCGGCGAATAAGAAAAACACTCGCCGAATTGATTCGAGCGGGTGTTTTTTTATTCGCAGAGCTTATGAGCGAGTTTTGCGATTTATGATTGTCGCCGCGACGCAACAATCATGGAGCGAAGCGACGTAATTGCAAAAAACGGATCATTCAACAGTGTATCCGTTACTCGCCGAGTGCGTGAGCCGCAGCTCACAGAGGGACGTTTCTGCCGTCCGCTGCGGTTTAGACAGGCTGCGGCTCGGTAATGCCCAAATAAATTTGGCATTGCTCTCGCCTCTTCGTATCTTTGGCTTCGCCCAAGATACTCCCGCTCGGCAAAATGCAAACTCCGTTTGCTTTTGCTCTCGCCTTGCACTATCTTTGCCGCAGATAATTTCCGTATGAAACGTTGCATCTTCCTTTCGGCTTTCGTCTTGAGCTTCGTCGCGGTGCGGGCGCAGGTGGCGATGCTCCCGACGCCCGATGCCAAGACCTGGGGCATGGGCGGCGTGGCCATGACGACGGTCGCCGGTTCGCACCCGATCTATAACAATCCGGCCATGACGGCTTTTTCGATGATGCCGTCGCAGGTCTCCGCCTCCTATTGCGGTATCGGCTCGGTCGATTATTACGCGGTCACGGGTTATTGGAGATTCGACAACTTCAACTGCACGCAGCTCGGCTGGCGCCAGTATCTGCGCCAGCGGGGCAACAACGACATGGCGGTCGATCTGGGCTATTCGCGGCGGATCGGCGACCGTTGGTCGGTGGGCGGAGCGACGCGTTACGTACATTCGAAGCGGCCCGACGGTTCGATCGACGCCTTGTCGGTCGATTTGTGCCTGGGATGGATGCTGCCGGTGAACCTCGGCGACTTCGCGACGGTGCGGGCCGGAGCCAAACTGGCGAACCTGGGCGGCTATTTCAAGAAGCGGAGCGACCTGCTGCCCATGAATCTCACGGTCGGCGCGGCGTTGGACACCTATCTGTCCGATGCGCACGAGATCACGGTCGGCGCCGATTTCGGCTATTACTTTTCGCCGGCTCCGGTGCGCGGGTGCCGGGTCTCCGTGGGGGCCGAGTACAATCTGATGCAGTTGGTGCAGTTTCGGGCCGGATATCACTACGGCGAGCGAAGCGGATATTACCCCTCCTACGCATCGGTCGGTGCCGGTGTGCGGATCCTGCACCTGCGTCTCGATTTCGCCTATCTTTTCGCGCGCAAAGCGACGTTTCTCCGCAACGCCTACACCATCAGCTTCGGATTCGATTTTTAATCCGGCAGCCGGGCCGGCGACAAAAAGGGGCCGGAAGTGCGAGCTTCCGCGGCGGAAAGCCGATGGTGCACTCATGAAGGGGCGGATCGTCATATCCGCCCCTCGTGCTTCAATGTTTCCAGCAGTCCGTCGCAGCCGTCTTCCAGCAGGTCGAGCACCCGCTCGAAACCCTCGTGTCCCTCGTAATAAGGGTCGGGAACATGGGAGCGCCCCGGATGGCGGCGACAGAATTCGGTCATGCGGTGGATTTTGTCGGCCAGCGCGCGCGAGGGGGCCATGCGATGGGCGTTTTCGTAGTTCATGTCGTCCATCACCACGATCCGGTCGAATCGCTCGAAATCCGCTTCGCAGAGAGGCCGCGACCGGTGCGTGAGCGTCAGTCCCCGTCGTGCGGCCGCGTTGCGCATGCGGATGTCGGGCAGTTCGCCCCGATGTCCCGCATAGGTGCCGGCGGAGTCTATTTCGAAACGGTCGGCCAGCCCCTCCCGCTCGACGAGGGCGCGCATGATCCCCTCGGCAGCCGGCGAGCGGCAGATGTTGCCGAGGCAGACGAACAGAATTTTGTATTTGTCGGTCATGGTCGTGAAATTTCGAGGTGCGAAGATACGAAAATATTAAATCGCTTATCCGCAAAACTTCCCTATTTTTAGTCCGTTCGGGCGGCATTCCTTTGCTGCGGAGTAGGCTTTCTGGTGCGTCATGCTGGGGTCGGAATCCGTAGCGTTGCATGCACCGTGCCGCGTGCGTAAATTGGAACACGGATTGCTCGGTTCCCCTCCGGAAGGAAAAAATCGAACTTATGGAACAATATTACGCCTGCGGGACGTCTTCGTTTTCGGGGAAAAACTCTACCTTTGCGGCGGATTCGCTATATGCGGAATAAAAATCGCAACCATGAAGATGAAACTGGTCATGATACTCGCCGCGGCTTTCGCGCTCCAGGCTTCGGCCGCCTCGGCCCAGGAGTTGCCGCGCAAGGTGTCGAACGTCACGGTGCTCGACCTCGACGGCAATCCGGCACAGCTGCCCATGTGGGGCGAAAAGAATCTGCTGATTTTCTATGTCGATCCGGATCGTCATCGGCAGAACGAGGCTTTCACCTATGAAATGGAGGAGAACCACCGGGCGGCGGGCGAAAACCTCTATGGATTCGGCGTCATGAATCTCAAGGACGCGCCGTTGATCCCCAACGGTCTGGCGCGCAATCTGGCCAAAAAACGCACGGCCCGCAACGGCGCCACGATCCTGGCCGACCAGGGACGCATCTTGAGCGAGGCCTGGGGCTTGGGCGACTGCAACAACCAGTTCGTGCTGATGCTCGTCTCCAAGGAGGGCGAGCTGGTCTTCCTGCGCAAGGGTGTGCTCTCCGAAGCCGACAAGGAGGCTTTCTACCGGACTGTCGAGAAGTACAGATAACCCCCGGATGATCCGTCAGGTTGCCGCTTTGCTGTTGGTGTCGGCGCTGGCTTCGGAGAGCCGCGCCGCGGCGTTCGATCGTATCGACGGGTGCGATACGACGGCGACGGCATCCCTGCCCGACACCTCGGATACGACGCGAGTCGCCCGACCGTCGGTTTTCCGGCGCATCGTCGACTATTTCGGCAAATCGACCGTCGACCGCACGTTCGAGAAGAAGATCGACTTCACCTTCGCCGGCGGCCCGAGCTATTCGAAAAACACCAGTTTAGGCATCGGCGTTCTCGCGGCGGGCCTCTATCGGGTGGATCGCACCGATTCGATCATGCCGCCGTCGGATATCTCGATTTTCGCCAGCGTCGCCATTTCGGGCTTCTATTCGCTCGGCGTCGAGGGCAACACCTATTTCTCCCACGGCCGGAGCAAGTTCGACTACAATGCGAAATTCTCGTCGGCACCCCGCGATCTGTGGGGCATAGGCTATCGGGACGGCCGCTACAACAAGGAGACCGCCTATGTAGAGAAACAATACACGATCCACGCGCGTTATCTCTACCGGGTACTGCCCGACACCTACGTGGGTGCCCGGCTGGGGTTCGAACACACCAGGGGCAAGAAGTTCGACGAGGTGGGCGAAGCATACATCGGTCACCAGAAACACTCCTATACGGCCACGGGCATCGGCGCTATCGTGGAGTACGACTCGCGCGACTTCATTCCCAATCCGTGGCGCGGCATCTATGTCGGGCTGCAGGCCACCTTCTTCCCGAAAGAGTTGGGCAACTGCGGCCATTCGCTCTACCGCGCGACTTTCGCGTTCGACGCCTACCGGCGGATATGGAGAGACTGCATCCTGGCTTTCGATCTCTATGGCGAATACAACTCCCCGTGCACTCCGTGGCCGATGCTGGCGCGCATGGGCGGCAGCCAGCGCATGCGGGGCTACTACCAGGGCCGTTATACGGACAACTGCATGGTCGCCGTGCAGGCCGAGTTGCGCCAGCGGATTTGGCGACGAATCGGCTGCGTAGTCTGGGGCGGCGCGGGCAATGTGTTCAGCGAGCGTCGCGACGACCGCTTCGACTGGTCGCATACGCTGCCCAACTATGGCGTGGGCCTGCGCTGGGAACTGAAAAAACGGGTCAACATCCGGGTCGACTACGGGTTCGGGCGCAGGACGAGCGGATTTTTGTTGAACATAAACGAGGCTTTTTAACGGTATGGATGCCGATCGGAATAGAAAGAAAGTCAAGGTTTGGCGCCGCACGCGCAGCCGGTTCACGACGTTGCTGACCGTCTATTTTTTCGTGGCGCTCATCATCCCCAACTGCGTGCTGGCCAACACGGAACCCTACTCGGCATGGACGGTCGAGGCGCTGATCCTCATGCCGTTAGGTTTCTATATGATGTGGAGCGTCGTACTGCGCCGTTCGGGCGTGATGATCTGGCTGGGCTTCCCGTTCATCTTCTGCAGCACGTTCCAGATCGTGCTGCTCTACCTGTTCGGCGATTCGATCATCGCCACCGACATGTTCACCAACCTGCTCACGACCAATCCGGGCGAGGCGGGCGAACTGTTGGGCAACATCTACCCCGCCGTGGCGCTCGTGCTGGCGATCTACCTGCCGCTGCTGTGGTTCGCCGCCCGCGAAATCGGCCACAAACGTTATATTTCGCACACGGCGCGCATGACGATCGGCCTCACCGGAGCCGCGCTCTTCACGCTGGGCGTGCTGATCTTGTGGCCGGCCTACCATGTGAGCGAACGGAAACATGTGCTGCGCGACGAGATTTTTCCGATCAACGTGTTTTACAACATGGGGCTATGCGGCTCGGAGTTCCGCAAGGCCTATCATTTCGACAAGACGTCCGAGGGATTCACCTATGCGGCGTCGCGGCCCGACACGTTGCCCGCCCGCGAAATTTACGTATATATAATCGGCGAGGCCTCGCGGGCGATGAACTGGCAGCTGTGGGGCTACGACCGCGAAACCAATCCGCGGCTCTCGCAGGAGAAGGAGATCGTGCTGTTCCGCAACATGCTCACCCAAAGCAACACCACGCACAAGAGCGTGCCGCTCATCCTCTCGTCGGTGGCTACCGACGAACACGAGGAGCTTTTCCGCCGCAAGGGGCTGCCGGCGCTTTTCAACGAAGCCGGTTTCGAGACGTGGTTCATCTCCAACCAGTCGCAGCAGGGTGCGATGATCGATCATCTGGCCCACGACGCGCAGCATTTGGTCTACATCCGGTCGCCGCGCCACGACATGCAGCTGCTGGAGGAGATGCAGAAAGCCATCGAAAGCAGTTCGTCGCCGCGGATGTTCTTTATCCTGCATTGTTATGGGTCGCACTTCTGCTATCACCAGCGCTATCCGCGCCGGTTCGCCCGCTTCCTGCCGGACGACAATGTGGCGATCAGCGTGCAGCATGCCGAGATGCTGCGCAATGCCTACGACAATTCGGTCTGTTATACCGATCATTTTTTAGCCGAGACGATCGCCTACCTGCGTTCGCGACAGGGCGTCGCATCGGCCGTGCTCTACTGCGCCGACCATGGCGAGGATTTGTTGGACGACGCTCGGGGCCGTTTTCTGCATGCCTCGCCCACCACGACCGTCTATCAGCTGTGGGTGGCTTCGCTGGCGTGGTTCTCGGCCGATTACAGAAAAGCCTTCCCGGGCATCGCCGAGACGGCCCGCACCCATTCGTCGGCGCCGGCCAACACGCATGCGCTTTTCCACACGATCGCCCGCATCGCCGCGATCCGCAGCCCCTATGTCAAGAAATCGGTGTCGCTGGTCGACGCCGAATTCGACACCACGGCGCCGCGCTGCTATCTCAACGACCACAACGAAGCCGTACCCTACGGCCGCACGGGTTTGCAGCAGCAGGATATCGACTATCTCGAGCGCCATGGCATCGAACTGTAAACCAATGAGGTAGCTGTATCTTGCCGCCGGGCCTAATGCCCCATAGGGGGCTTGTTTCTGCTTCGGTTTCCTGTGCGAACTTGCAGCTGCGAAGCCGATTCGCGAACGAAAATAAAAAAGCTGTCCGAAAGGACAGCTTTTTCGTCGATGGTCGACAAGAGGCGAATTATTTCGCAGCCTCTACGGAAACCTTGCGGAATTCCTTCATCAGCTTCGAAAGCTCCAGAGCCGACTTGCGGGCACGCGTACCTGCAGCCTTGTTGCCTTTCTCTACCTGAGCGGTTGCATTCGCTGCGAATACCTCGTACTCCGCATTGATTTTTTCTACCAGCTGTTTCATGATATTTAAATTTTGGGGTTTGTTATCAAGGCAAAGGTATAAAAATTATTTAAGAAAACTAATGTCGGAACGAAAAATAGCGCTCGCCGACGAAAAAAATCCACGCATCGGGCCGTTTTCCGATCGTTGCGCCCCGAAAACCGCCTTTTCTATCCGCTTTTGCCCAGAAGCCGGGCCACCGCACCGCCCTGCCGCCGATAGAGACGCAGGTTGTAGGAGAACTGCAGCAGATAGTAGCGCCCCATTCCCGCGTGGGTGGCGTTGCTGATGTAGGTGCCCGTCACCGTTCGGCGGAACACGGTGCCGCTGCGGTCGAACAGGTCGTTGACTCCCACCGTCAGCTCGCCCAGCTGCCGGCGGAACAGCTTGCAGCCGATTTGCAGGTTGCAGATCATCCGCTCTTCGCAAAACGGATCGGTGATGCCCTTATAATAACTGTAGTTCGCGCTCGCCCGCAGGAGTATCCGGCGCAGGAACACGAAGTTCGCTTCCGCATCGAGATTCTGGTGGAAATAGTCGTTGTCCGCCGTGCGGATCGGCGAGCCGTTGCGGCTGATGTTGTAAGTCGCCGTGTAGCCGATCCGGAAATCCACTTGTTCCGAGATGTTGCTCCCGAGCGTCAGTCCGGCGTTGTAGGAGTTGTTTTTCAGCCGGTTGCGCATGCCGTTGATGATGCTCGGCAGCTGCCCCGTGGAGATGCCCGCCTTGACATTCAGGTTGCTGCGCAGCCAGCGTACCGCCAATCCGTAGTTGACCGTCGTCCGCAGGTTCCAGTAGCCCGCCAGGTTGATCGGCTTCACATATTGGTTGCCCTCGCCCAGCTGCGTCCCCTCGGCATCCACCACGAACGACGGAGTGTCGACGACCAGCGAGTCGGCGATGGTGTCGGGGCTGGCCGAGAAATGCACGGCGACGGTGAACGTCCGCCCCTTGACCGCGTTGGTGCGGAGGTACTGGGCCGAAAGATCGTGGGTATAGACCGGCCGGAGCTGCGGATTTCCGGCGAAGATGTTCTGCCGGTTGGTCGTGTTCACGATATTCTGCAGATCGGTCGCACGCGGATTGCGCGTGCGTGACGAAGCGTCGATTTTCAGCAGGTTGCGGTTGTCGAAATGGACGTTGGCCACCACGTTGTAGGTCAGATCGTCGAACGACGACGACGTATGCGCCGCCACGGGCAGCAGATAGTCGCCGCGGAAGTCGACATGCTGGTAGTAGACCGACGCAGCCACTTTGGTCTTCTTGAACAGATATTGATAGGCGATGCCGGCCCGTTGGGTCAGATAGCTGTAGTCGTAGACGGTCGTTTGTCGAAGCGAGGGTACGAATGCGGCCTGTTTGTCGTCGAACTGCAGGGTGCGGCGATCGACGTCGTTTTCCGCCAGCGACAGCCGATATTCGATGCTCATGCGCGAGCGGCGGCTGAAAGCGTGCGTGTAGGTCGCGCTTCCGTTGATCGCATGGCCGGGTTGGGTGCGGTCGGTTCGCGAAACGTTGCGCGAGTCATAGCAGGCCGTGTCGGCCAGCAGATCGTCCGGATCGCGGAACGTGTATTGCCGCGGCCGGTTGCGGGCTTCGCCGCCGCTGTAGCGGCCCCCGATGTTGAACGTCAGGCTGCGCAGCTTTTTGCCCGGTAGCCGGTAGCGATAGATCAGGTTGCCGGAGAGGTTGTAGCCGAAATTTTCGTTGTGCGAGAAGCTGCGGCGACGATAGACGAAGCGTTCCTCGCCGTCGGCCAGCCGCTTGTCCGTGCGGCTGAAGGTGTTGCCGTCCTGCAGATAATCCTGCACGGTCAGCGCCGAGCGGAGCATCAGCGAGTGGTTCGCAGCGATTTTGTAGTCGAAACGCAGGTTGAACCGGTGGTTGATGTTCTCGGTGTGCGACCGGGTCGTACCGTCGTAGAGCACCAGCTTGTCCGACGATGTGAAAGTCTGCTTTTCCGTGCGGCTTTCGTTGCGGTTGTCCGCCCGGTTGAAGAAATAGCTGGCCGCGATCTTGGCTTTCTTGCCGTATTCGTCGCTATAGTTCACCCCTATGGCCTGCACCGTAGATATGCCGTCCAGCGGGCGTACCATGAAGTTGTTGTTGCCGCGCGCCTTCTCCCGCCCCTGGTCGGTGGCGCCCAGGATGTCTTCGAACGAGAAGTTCTGAATGTTGATGTTGTTCGCCAGTGCGATCACCGACAGCCGCCGGGCCTGGTCGAAGAGGTTCGCGTTGCCGCCGCCCGCATATTTGTCGGGCGGGCCGTAGCCGGCGAACAGACGTCCGAACACGCTGCGCCGTTTGTCGGGCTGGGTCACGATATTGATCGCCGTATATCCGTCGCCCAGGTCTACGCCCGTGAACTCCGACTGGTCGCTCTGCGAATTGTAGACGTCGATGCTTTCGATCATGTCCGCCGGAATGTTGCGGATGGCCGACATCACGTCGTTGCCGAAAAATTCGCGCCCGTCCACGAATACGCGCTGCACCGTGCGGCCCTGCGCTTCGATGGCTCCGTCGGCGATCTCCAATCCCGGCATCTTGCCGATCAACGCTCCGGCATCGGCACCGAATGCGACCCGGTAGGCCGAGGCTCTGTAGCTCAACGTGTCGCCGCGGATCGACGAGCGCAGCGCCGGCACCTCCAGCACCACGCTTTCGATCGTCTCGCTGCCGGGCGACAGCTCCAGCGTTCCCAGGTCGACCGGCGCGGCGCCCATGTCGAGGAGCCGTTCCAGCGAGTCGTAGCCGAGCGAAAAGACGCGCAAGCGCCACCGGCCCGCCGGCACTCGTCGCAGCAGCGCGTTTCCGTCGACGTCGGAGGCGGTATGCAACGGCGCGCGGAGCGTATCGTTTTGCATCCGCAGCTCCACCACCGCACCCACGACCGGCTCCCGCCTTTCGCTGTCGACGAGCCGCAGACGCAGCGTGCCGTCGTTTTGTGCCGGCACGTGCCATGCTCCCGTCAGAGCCGTCAGCAACAACAAAAGGCGACGCATCATGATCAACGGGAGCCGCCGAGTTTCAGATAACGGGCATAGAGCCTGTCATAGACGGCATGCCGTGCGGGATCGGGCCGGTATTCGGCCGAAAATCCGGGCCGCATGGCCTGCTGCGCAGCCGCCACAGACGGGTGGATGCCTGCCGCCACGGCAGCGAACATCGCGGCTCCCAGCGCGCAGGCCTGATCGCTGCCCAGCACCCGGATCGGCACGCCGATCACGTCGGCCATCGTCCGCATGACGAAAGGCGATTTGCGGGCGATGCCGCCTATGGCGATGATCTCGTCGATCGACACACCCTCTTCGAGCATCCGTTCGTCGATCGCGCGCGAACCGAAAGCCGTGGCTTCGACCAGCGCCTTGAAGATCGCCGGAGCCGAGGTGGCCAGCGTCAGTCCGTCGAGCGCGCCGCGCACCCGGGGATCGGCGTCGGGCGTGCGGCGTCCGTTGTGCCAGTCGAGCGCTACGGGGTCGTCGGCCGTCAGCGGCAGTTTTTCGGCTTCGGCCGTCAGTTCGTCCAATATGCGCTCCTCCAGAGCGGGATCGCTCTGCGCGATTCGCTGCAGTGGCCAGGCCAGCAGACGGCGGAACCAGGCATAGATGTCGCCGAATGCGGCCTGCCCGGCTTCGAAACCCGCATATCCGGGCAGCACCGAGCCGTCGACCTGTCCGCAGATGCCCCGCACGGCCTTGTCGCCCACCTCATCGTAGGTGCCGACCAGAATGTCGCACGTCGAAGTGCCCATTACCTTCACCAGCGTGCCCGGCACGATTCCGGCCCCCACGGCGCCCACATGGCAGTCTATGGCGCCCATGCCGATCGCTATGCCGGGTCGCAGCCCCAGCCGTTCGGCCCATTCGGCGCAAAGGGAGCCGATGCGGGTGTCGGCGGTGACGGTATGGCGGTAGAGGTGTCCGCGGAAGATGCCCAACCGCGGGTCTATGGCCGTGAGGAATTCGAACGACGGAAGACCGCCCCACGCTTCGTGCCACATGGCCTTGTGACCGGCCACGCAGCGGCTGCGGGCGATTCGCTCCGGAGCGGTGTCGCCGGCCAGCAGCGCACAGATCCAGTCGCAATGCTCCACCCACGAATAGGCTTTCGCTTGCAGCGAGGGCGTGTTGCGCAGACAATGCAGCATCTTGGCCCACACCCACTCGCACGAGTAGGTGCCGCCGCAATAGCGGGTGTAGTCGACTTCCCAGCAGGCGGCCAGCGCATTGATCGCGTCCGCTTCGGCCAGGGCCGTATGGTCTTTCCACAACACGAACATCGCATCGGGATTCTCGGCTTCTTCGGGCAGCAGAGCCAGCGGCGTACCCCGTTTGTCGGTCAGCACGGGCGTGGAAGCCGTGGTGTCGAACGAGATGCCGCGGATGTCGTCGACGATGCCCGGGTCGCATTGCGCCAATGCCTCGTGTACGCAGCGCTCCAGCGATTCGATGTAGTCCAGCGGATGCTGACGATAGCGGTTTTGTGCCGGATCGCAGTAGAGTCCCGCTTTCCAGCGCGGGTAGGCGCACACGGCCGATGCCGTTTCGCGACCGTCGGCCGTGTCGACGATCAGACAGCGCACGGAGTCGCTGCCGAAGTCGATACCTATGGTATAAGAGGCGTTTTTCATGGTGCTATATCGTTTTAGCAATTGAACATATTTTTAATTTTGCGAAGGTCGGCGGACACTAGCGCATCGACGATCTCGCCGAGCGCCTGCTCCGGGCCTTGGAGGTGGAATACCTCCTGCACGTGGCACAACTCGCCGCCCGGTTGCAGGAAAGCGGCCGGCGAGGAGGTCTCGATTTCGAAGAACGGCCCCATCACTTCGCCGGTTTCTGTCGGGCCGTCGTTGTAGGCGTTCACCACGTCGCCGCCGAACGGATCGGCCTGGTTGCCCCAACGGCTTTCCACATAGCGGTCGCCGGCGTGCGAGCGCTTGTAACGGATCAAGGTAAGCGTCCGGGACACGGCGTCATAGCTGCCGCATATCCCGCGGTCGCGGCCGCACGGCAGACCGATTTTGCAGCGCCATGCGCCATCGATGCGCAGGCATGCCAGCCCCTCCCCCACCGACAGTCGATCGGCGGGAATCGCACCGAAATAGTCGCTGTTCACGATCGGGCCGTCGCCCGCAGGTTCGTAGGGCAGAAAGACGGTCGTCGCAGGCGACGGCGGGAACATGCCCAGCATCCAGATCGAGGGAGCGCCGCTTCGGGGCGTCCACGACTCCGAACCCCGGTTGACGATGCGGTTTTCGCTTCGATAGGCCACGCCATGCACTTCGGCAGGCCATGCGATGCCGGTCTCGGCGGGAGGCAAGAGCATCACGCGACGGTCGATCTCCACCTCGAAACGAGTGCCGGACGCGTTGCGGAAAACGGCCCGATGGGCGAACCGTACACGGCGGCTATCCCGTTCGACCAGTTCGAAAGGCGCCGTGTCCAAAGCCGCAGGCACCTGCCAGCGGGCGTAGGTTTGCGGCGCTCCCGGTGCGAAGTAGAGCGAGAAAGGGCCGCCCTCGGGGCCGAGCCAGAACCTCTCTTCGCCGCCCACCGGATTGAACTGCAGACGCCGGGCGCCCGAAGCGATCAACGGATAGTTGAGCCAGCCGAAGCTGTCGCCTTGCAGCCCGGCGGCGGACGAAGTCATCGTACGGCCCTGCCAGGCAGGTACGAGGCACACCCGCATGTCGCCGTCGGTCAATTCGACCGGTTCGACGCCGTGCGCGAGCAGAAAATCGAGGTCTTGTCCGTAGGTGTTCATCGGAGCGGCTATGGAATGGAACGAAAAGTCGAAAAGAAAAAAAGAATGGAAAAAATTTGTTTGTTAAAACGTTTTAATTACCTTTGCAAAGGTAAGAGAATTTCCAGATATTGCAAAAAAAAGCGAAATAATATGCGGACGCGCAAGGTAACCATTAAGGATATCGCTACGGAAGCGGGCGTCTCGATCGCGCTGGTCTCATTCGTGATGAACAACGACGCCTGCGGCAAGGAGAATTATCGGGTGAACAAGGAGACCGCGCAGCGCATTCTGGAAATCGCCGCCAAACTCAACTATCAGCCCAACAACGCGGCCCGCACCCTGCGGAGCGGCAAGACCAACACGATCGGAGTGATCGTTTCGGATATCTCGAACAAGTTTTTCGCCGACATCGCCCGCTGCATCGAGGATCGGGCTTATAAACATAAGTATACCGTATTGTTCGGCAGTACCGACGAAAACCCGCAGAAGTTGGAGAACCTCGTCAAGGTGTTCCGCAACAAGGGCATCGACGGGTTGATCGTGGTGCCCTGCGAGGGTTGCGACGAAGCGATCCGCAACGTGGCGCAGCAGAACATACCGATCGTGCTGCTCGACCGCGAAGTGGAGGGAACGGAACTCAGCAGCGTGGTGCTCGACAACCGTAGGGCCGGCCTGCAGACTACCTCGGCGCTGATCCGCCGGGGCTTCACCCGCATCGAAATGATCTCCTACGCCATGTCGCTGTCGAACATCCGGCAGCGCGAAGACGGCTACAGGGCTTGCATGACCCGGGCCGGGCTGGAAGATCGCATCCGCATCCACCACCTGCACCACGAGAAACTCGGCTGGATCGAAAAGGTGATCCGGGAAGCGAAGGATCGGGGTGTGGAGGCTTTCGTCTTCGCGACCAACACGCTGGCGACCGTAGGTCTGATGACGATCTTCCGCAACGGCTGGCAGGTGCCGCAGGACTTCGCCATGGCCTGTTTCGACAGCAACGAGACATTCGACATCTACAAAACGGCCGTGGCCTATGTGCGGCAGCCTATCGAACGGTTCGGCACGGAGGCGCTCGACCTGCTCATCAAAGCGATCGAACAGAAAGAGCAGCCGGCAGCCAGCTGCACCCGTGTGGTGCTGTCGCCCGAAATCGTGGAGTGCGACCCTGCCGCCCCGCACGGCGAAAAAACGAAAAAATCCGTATAGCGATTTTTTCGAGCTTTTTGCTAAAACGTTTTAAATAAAAATATACGGCAAACGGAATCATCACCGGCCGAATGCTAAATGGTTTTATCGATTTGCTAAAACGATTTAAATAATATATACGAATATAAAAATGAATATTGACACTCTCTTTCGGCGTACGGCCGCTGTTGTCGCAGGCACGCTGTTTTTGCTGCCCGGAATGACGTTCGGTCGTCATGCCGCCGGCAAGATTTCGGACGGCGACGGCCTCTCCATGCAGCGATCGACGGAGCCGACGCGAACCGATCCGGTGAAATCCCCCCCCCGCTCGGACGATAGCGTCCGGGCGCTCCGCTACGGCAATCCCGAGCTGGCGGTCGATCTGGGCGTGGGTCTGTGGGGCATTCCCCTACCCTACGACTACGACGGCGACGGACGGAAAGACCTGCTGGTGTCGTGTCCCGACCGCCCCTACAAAGGACTCTATTTCTTCAAGAACATCGGCACGGCGAAGAAACCTTTCTTCGCAGCAGCCGTGCGCATCAGTGAAAAGGGTCTGAACAACATCCGCCTCTCGGAGACGGACGGGAAGTCGTATGTCCTGTCGAAAGATACCGAACATCTCGACTTTTTCAAGGCGCCCTATGCCCGCAAGCGGAAGATCAAGTATGCGGGCGAAGTGTTGGGAGCGACCTACGGCAAGTCGCGCAGCAACATGTGGAACTATGTCGACTGGGACGATGACGGCGACAAAGACATCGTGGTGGGCATAGATACCTGGGACGACTACGGCTGGGACAACGCATTCGACGCCGAAGGCCGTTGGACACGCGGGCCTCTGCACGGCTATGTCTATCTGCTGGAAAATACCGGCGGCGGGAAATATGTCAACCGCGGCAAGGTCGACGCCGGAGGCGAGCCGATAGACGTTTATGGCGCGCCTAATCCCTGCATCGCCGATTTCGACGGCGACGGCGACCTGGATTTGATCTGCGGCGAATTCGTCGACGGATTGACATGGTTCGAGAATACGGGCACCCGCAGCGAACCGTGCTTCGCAACGGGCAGGCAACTGGCGAACAAGCAAGGCGAAATACGTCTCCATCTGGAGATGATCGTGCCGGTGGTCTCCGACTTCGACGGCGACGGACGCCCCGATCTGGTGATCGGCGACGAGGACGGCCGCGTAGCCTGGGTGCGCAACACGGGCAAAGTGCGCCGCGGGATGCCGCAGTTCGAGAATCCCGTGTATTTCCGTCAGGAAGCCGACTTGGTGAAGTTCGGCGCGCTGTCGACGCCCTGCGCGTTCGACTGGGACGGCGACGGCAAACAGGACATCGTAGCGGGGAATTCGGCCGGCGAAATAGCCTTGATCCGCAACCTTTCGGGCGGCGGCCAGCCGGTATGGGACGCCCCGCGGCTCTTTACCGTGAACGGCGAACCGCTCCGCATCCAGGCCGGAACGAACGGTTCGATACAGGGGCCGGCCGAACGCAAATGGGGGTATACGGTACTTTCCGTTGCCGATTGGGACGGCGACGGCCTGCCCGACATCATGATCAACTCGATCTGGGGCAAAATAGAATGGTTCCGCAACCTCGGAGCCAGGAACGGTCTCGCACTCGCGCCGGCGCAACCCGTGCGCGTGGCCTGGGAGGGCGAAGCGCCCAAACCGGCGTGGAACTGGTGGAATCCCGAGCCGGGCACGCTGACCACCCAATGGCGCACGACGCCCGTGGCGATGGACTGGAACGGCGACGGTCTCACGGACTTGATCGTGCTCGATCACGAGGGATACCCGGCCTATTTCGAACGCTTCCGCACGCCGTCGGGCGAACTGTTGCTCAAGCCCGGACGCCGCATATTCCATGCGACGAATTGCTCGCTCTACAACTCGAAAAAAGGCGTACTCGACGCTTCGGCCGGACTGCTGCGGCTCAACGACGGCATCGGCGGCCAATCGGGCCGCCGCAAAATCTGTTTCGCGGACTGGGACGGCGACGGACGTCTCGATCTGATCGTGGACAGTCAGAATGCGGCATGGTTCCGCAACATCGGCGAAGAAAACGGCGAGGTGTACTACGAATACATGGGCAACGTGTGCGACCATGTGCTGGCAGGCCACACGACCTGCCCCACGCCCATAGACTGGGACGACGACGGCCGACCGGAACTGCTGCTGGGAGCCGAAGACGGACATTTTTACAGAGTACCCAATAATACGGAACAGCGATGAGAAAGTCGATTGCGGCTTTGTGTGCGATCGTATCGTGGTCGGCGGTGTCGGCGGCCGAACCGCTGCGCGTGAAGCTCTTTCCCGAGGGCGCACCCACGACGAACGGATTGGAAACGACGCCCGAAACGGTGGACGACCGGGGGTATTTCCGCTCCGTGAGCGACCCCGAACTGGAGGTTTTCCTGCCCGACCCTGCCGAGGCGACGGGCCAGGCCGTGCTGGTGGTACCGGGCGGCAGTTATGAAAAGGTGTGCGTGACATACGAGGGCTACAAGACAGCCGAATGGCTCAACGGGCAGGGCATCGCGGTGGCCGTGCTCAAATATCGCATGCCGAACGGACATCCCGAAACCGTGTCGGAAGACGGTGCGCAAGCGATGCGGACGATTCGCCGCCATGCGGCGCAATGGCATGTCGACCCCGGAAACATAGGGATCATGGGGTTCTCGGCCGGAGGTCACTTCGTGTCGACGCTCATCACGAATTATCCGGACGCAGAGACGCGGCCCGATTTCGCCGTGCTGGTCTATCCGGTGATCTCGATGCGTTATTCGAGCGCCCGAACCCGGGAAAATCTGCTGGGCGGAAAGAGCGAAGATGCGCCGAGTCGCGAAACCTATTCGTCAGAGCGTCATGTCCGCGAAGGCATGCCCGAAGTGTTGTTGGTGCTGTGCGACGACGACAAGACGGTGGTGCCGGAACACAGCATCCTGTTCTACCGAGCGCTGAAGCGTCACGGCGTGAAGGCCGAAATGCACATCTACCCTGCCGGAGGCCACGGCTTCTGGATGCGCGATCGCTACCGCTACGGCGAAGAGACTTACGGCACGATCCTGCGCTGGATCCGACAGCACGATACGAACAACCCAATAAAACGACTATGAATACGATTAAAGGCATCATCCCTCCGATGATCACCCCGCTGAAGGGGAACGACGAACTCGACCGCGAAGGCACGATCCGCCTGACGGAACACCTCATAGCGGGCGGCGTCCACGCCATTTTCCTGCTGGGGACGACGGGCGAGGCGCAAAGTCTGACCTATCGTCTGCGCTACGATTTCGTGAGTCTGGTCTGCCGGCAGGCGTCGGGCCGCGTACCCGTGCTGGTGGGCGTGACGGACACCGCGTTCGACGAAAGCATCCGTCTGGCGGAACATGCCGCGCAATGCGGCGCCGTGGGCGTGGTGGCGGCCCCGCCCTACTACTTCGCCCCCTCGCAGCAGGAGTTGATCGAATATTATACGGCTCTGGCCGACGCGCTGCCCCTGCCGCTCTACCTCTACAACATGCCCTCGCACGTGAAGGTGTTTCTCGAGCCGGCGACCGTGAAAGCGCTGGCCGTGCATCCCAACATCGCGGGTCTGAAAGACAGCTCGGCCAACATGACCTATTTCCAGACGCTGCTCTACCACTTGGGCGACGACCCCGATTTCGCGCTCTATGTAGGTCCCGAAGAACTGACGGGCGAAAGCGTGCTGCTGGGCGCCGACGGTGGCGTGAACGGAGGAGCCAACATCTTCCCGGAGCTGTATGTGGGGATGTATGAAGCCGCCGCACAGCACGATGTGTCGCGCGTGCGGGAACTCCAGCACCGCATCATGCAGATCAGCACGACGATCTACACGGTGGGCAAATACGGGTCGAGCTATCTGAAAGGCGTGAAATGCGCCCTCTCGCTTCTGGGCATCTGCGACGACTTCCTGTCGTATCCCTACCGGAAATTCCGCGCCGAAGAACGCGCACGCATCCGGCAGGCGCTCGAAGCGCTGGGTGCGAAATGCGTGGAGTGAACCGAAGTTTTCAACGGGCCGAGGGCGGAACCGAACTTGTTCGGACAATGCCGCGGCGAGAAAAACGCATGAAAAAGAGCTATGGAAATCACATTACTTGACTACCTCGTATTCTTCGTCTTCGTGGGCGGCGTGGCGCTTTTCGGCTGCAGCTTCTATTTCCGCAGCCGCAAGGGAGCCGCGGCATTCACCGCCGCCGAAGGTTCGCTGCCCACGTGGGTGGTGGGCATGTCGATATTCGCGACGTTCGTGAGCAGCATCAGTTTCCTGGGGCTGCCGGGCGACGCCTACAAGGGCAATTGGAACCCGTTCGTGTTCAGCCTGTCGATACCCATAGCGACGTGGCTGGCGGCCAAGGTCTTCATTCCGCTCTACCGCAACGTGAACAGCGTGTCGGCCTACCACTATCTGGAGCTGCGCTTCGGATACTGGGCGCGCGGCTATGTGGCCATATGCTACCTGCTGACGCAACTGGCCCGCATCGGCTCGATCCTGCTGCTGCTGGCCCTGCCGCTGAACACGATGTTCGGCTGGGACATACAGACGATCATCGTCTGCACGGGAATAGCGACACTGGTCTACACGCTGCTGGGCGGCATAGCGGCCGTGGTGTGGACGGATGCCATACAAGGCATCATTCTGATATTCGGAGCCATAGCATGCGCGGCGATCCTGACGTTCACGATGCCCGAAGGCCCCGGCCAGCTCTTCGACATCGCGGCGGCGCACGGCAAATTCAGTCTGGGCAGCCTCTCGCTGTCGCTGACCGAGCCGACGTTCTGGGTGGTGCTGGTCTACGGTCTGTTCGTGAACATGCAGAACTACGGCATAGATCAGAACTACGTACAGCGCTACATGACCACCAAGTCGACGGCCGAAGCGGTGAAATCGACGCTTTTCGGCGGACTGCTCTACATCCCGGTGTCGCTGGTGTTCGTATACATCGGCACGGCGCTTTTCAGCTACTACACGGCGCAGCCCGAATTGCTGCCGGAGGGCGTGCCGTCGGATCAGGTGTTCCCGTGGTTCATCGTGCACGGGCTGCCGACGGGTCTGACAGGATTGGTGGTGGCTTCGCTCTTCTCGGCAGGCATGAGTACCATAGCGACGAGCATCAACTCGTCGGCGACGATCGTGCTGACCGACTTCGCGAAGCGACTGTCGAAAAAGGAATTCACGGAAAAACGGAGTATGGCTACGCTCTACGGGACATCGTTCGTCATCGGAGCGCTCGGCATCGTCGTGGGGCTGTTGATGATGCGCATAGACGGCATTCTGGACGCCTGGTGGAAGCTGGCGTCGATCTTCAGCGGCGGCATGCTGGGCTTGTTCCTGCTGGGCGTGGTGTGCCGATATGTGAAACGCGCGCATGCCGTGGCGGCGGTGATTCTGGGATTGCTGACGATCGCCTGGATGAGTCTGTCGCCGCTCATCGGCGAGGGATCGCCGTTCCATGTGCTGCATAGTTCGCTGCACACCTATCTGACGATCGTACTGGGCACGACGGTCATTTTCCTGACGGGATTCCTGCTGACCCGATTCGCATCCGGCAAGCCGGAGGAAAAATAAAACCGCAAGAAAAACAACCTGTAAAACTTCTATAGAATGGAAACTCGAAATCAATCGGGCCGGCATCCCAGGATAGGCATCCGGCCGATCATCGACGGACGACGCGGCGGCATCCGCGAGTCGCTCGAAACCATGACCATGGGCATGGCGCAGCGCGTGGCCCGTCTGTATGCCGAAGAACTCCGCTATGCGGACGGCGCACCCGTGGAGTGCATCATAGCCGACACGACGATCGGCGGCGTGGCCGAAGCATCTGCCACGGCCGAGAAATTCCGCGACAACAACGTGGGCGCCGTGATCTCGGTGACGCCGTGCTGGTGCTACGGCGCGGAAACCATAGATATGGACCCGCTGATGCCCAAGGCGATCTGGGGGTTCAACGGCACGGAGCGTCCGGGGGCCGTCTACCTGGCTTCGGCGCTGGCGGGCCACAATCAGAAAGGGCTGCCGGCATTCGGCATCTACGGTCGCGACGTGCAGGACATGACGGATACGACGATCCCGGCCGACGTGCGCGAAAAACTGCTGCGTTTCGGGCGTGCGGCGGTGGCTGTGATGCAGATGCGCGGCAAATCCTATCTGTCGATCGGCTCGGTATCGATGGGTATCGCGGGGTCGATGCCCGATCCCGACTTTTTCCAGGACTACTTAGGCATGCGCAACGAAGCGGTCGATTGTTCGGAAATCGAACGCCGCATAGAACTGGGCATCTACGACAAGGAGGAGTTCGCCCGGGCGATGCAATGGGTGGAAAAATACTGCAAGCCTCGCGAAGGCGCCGACTGCAACCCGGAACATCTGGTCTACCCGCGCGAAAAGAAAGACGAAGTGTGGGAGTACGTGGTGAAGATGACGCAGATCTTCCGCGACCTGATGCACGGCAACCCGAAACTGGCGGAAATGGGTTTCGAGGAGGAAGCGATGGGTCACAACGCCATAGCAGGCGGATTCCAGGGCCAGCGCCAATGGACGGATTTGCGTCCGGACGGCGATTTTTCGGAGGCGATACTCAATTCGTCGTTCGACTGGAACGGTATACGGGAAGCCGTGACGTTCGCCACGGAGAACGACACGCTCAACGGCGCGTCGATGCTCCTGCTGCATCTGCTCACCAACCGGGCGCAGCTCTTCGCCGACGTGCGCACGTTCTGGTCGCCCGAGGCGGTGGAGCGCGTTACGGGGCGCAAGCTCACGGGCAAGGCCGCGGGCGGCATCATCCACCTCATCAACTCGGGTTCGTGCACGCTCGATGCCACGGGGCGGCAGTCGGATGCGATAGGCAGTCCGGCGATGAAACCTTTCTGGGAGATCACGGAATCGGAAGTCGAAGCGTGTCTGGACGCCACGACCTGGTATCCGGCCGGGCGCGAATATATGCGCGGCGGCGGTTTCTCGTCGCACTTCCTCACGCGCGGCGAAATGCCGATGACGATGTGCCGGCTCAATCTGGTGAAGGGGTTAGGCCCCGTGCTGCAGATCGCGGAGGGCTGGGCCGTGAACGTGGACGACGAGATATTCGACACGATCAACCTGCGCACCGACCGCACATGGCCGACGACCTGGTTCGCACCCCGGTTGACGGGCGATGCCGCGTTCCGCGATGTCTACTCGGTGATGAACAACTGGGGCGCCAACCACGGAGCCATAAGCTACGGCCATGTGGGCGCCGATCTGGTGACGCTGGCCTCGATGCTCCGCATCCCCGTGGCGATGCACAACATAGCTCCGGAAAACCTCTTCCGCCCTTCGGCCTGGGCGGCGTTCGGCAGCGATCCCGAAGGTGCCGACTACCGCGCCTGCCGCAACTATGGGCCGATCTACGGATAAAGCGAAACCATGAAAAACCAACCCTAACCAAATGAAACGGAAAATATATCATGCGATGAGCCGCGTCGTGCTGGCCCTCCTGCTCCTGGCAGGAAGCGGCCCGCTGACGGCGCAGCCGGCCGCACGGACGGGAGAAGTCGGCGGCAGAGTGATCGACCCGGCCGGACAACCCATAGCGGGGGCCGTGGTACTGGTGAAAGGAACGCCTCGAGGCACGACGACGCGTGCCGACGGCCACTTCCTGATTCAAGCCAAGCCGGGCGACGTACTGCTCTTTTCGCTGCTGGGCTATGCGGAAAAAGAGGTGGAGGTGACGAGCCGCACCCGCTTCACGGTGACGCTCGAAGAGGCGGTGAACTCCATCGACGACGTGGTGATCGAAATCGGCTACGGCGAGCAGGCCCGCAAGGATATCACGGGTACGCTCGGCATCGTGAAGATGGACGACCTGGTGAAAGCCCCCGTGGTGGGATTCGATCAGGCGCTGCAGGGACGTCTGGCGGGTGTTTCGGTCACGTCGTCCGACGGACAGCCGGGCACCGAGATGGATATCGTGATCCGAGGTGCCAACTCGCTGACGCAGAGCAATTCGCCGCTCTATGTGATCGACGGATTCCCGATGGAGAGTTTTTCGAGCGCGGCGATCAACGCGTCGGACATCGCTTCGCTGACCGTGTTGAAAGATGCTTCGGCGACGGCGATCTATGGTGCCCGCGGCGCGAACGGAGTCATCATCATCGAGACCAACAAGGGTAAGGAGGGCAAGCCCGTGATTACCTATAACGGCACCTATGGCTTCCAGTCGGTGGCCAAGAAGATGGAGATGATGAATGCGGCCGAGTTCGTGGAGTATCAGATCGAACGGCAGCCGTCGAGCGTGGACACCTATCTGAACGACCTCGACCGGACGATGGAGGACTACCGGCGCATGGGCAAGGGCATCGACTGGCAGGACAAGTTGTTCCGCAACGCCCCGATCCACATGCACAACCTCTCGGTGACGGGCGGTACGAAGCAGACCAAATATGCGGTGTCGCTGTCGATGGCCAGTCAGGAGGGCGTGATCGTCTACTCGGGCTACGAGAAGGTGCAGGGGCGCATTTCGCTCACCCAGCAGCTGAACAAATACGCCACCCTGACGGTGAACGCCAGCTACACGGGCGACAAGACCCACGGTCAGACCTCCTCGGCGGCGCTTTCGTCGAGCAATGCCTATGCTTCGTATCTGATGTATCGCACCTGGGCGTTCCGACCGGTAATCACCAATCTGTCGAACGAGGAAGAGCTTTTCGACGACTATTTCGACGGCAACAACTCGGCGGTGATGAACCCCATTCTGTCGAGCAAGAACGAAGACAAGGTGACCCGCAAGCACACGTTCATATCGAACGCGAAACTGGAGTATAAGCTCCACAAGAACCTGAAGTTGAGCGTCAGCGGCGGCTATTCGCGCTATGCGACCCTGGCGACCGAGTTCAACAACTCGCGTACCTACAAGGGCTATCCGATGCTCAACAACACCAAGGGAGTCAACGGCTCGGTATCCAACACGGCCCGAACCGACTGGATGAACGAAAACACGCTGACCTATTCGAAAAACTGGAAGAACAACCGCCACAAACTCAACGTGGTGGCCGGTTTCACCATGCAAGGCACCGAGCAGAAACGGTTCGGATTCGCGAGCATGTACGTGCCCAACGAATCGCTCGGCATCAGCGGCATCGACGACGGTCTGCCCGACTCGATGTCGGCTCTGCTGACGGAAAACTACCTCATGTCGTGGCTCGGGCGCGTGAACTACAGCTTCCGGTCGCGTTACATGTTCACGTTCTCGTTCCGTGCCGACGGCTCGTCGAAATTCGCGCGCGGTCATCGCTGGGGCTACTTCCCCTCGGGAGCCTTCGCCTGGCGTCTGGGCGAGGAGAAGTTCATGCGGCGGCTGACTTTCATCGACGACGCCAAATTGCGCGTGAGCTACGGCGTGACGGGCAACAACCGGGTGGGCGACTTCTCGATCTGCCCCTCGCTGACCCTCTCGGACTACTACTCGTTCAACAACGGCCAGCCCGGAGAAGCGATGATAACCAGCAGCTTGGGCAACAACGCGCTGACCTGGGAGAGCACCGAACAGCTCGACGCCGGTATCGACCTGCGACTGTTCAAAAACCGCCTCGGGCTGACGGTGGACTGGTATCAGAAAATCACGCGCGATCTGCTGCTCAACAGCAACCTGCCCTACAGCTCGGGTTATCGCACGGTCTACAAGAACGTGGGCAAGATCCGCAACCGCGGTCTGGAGATCACGTTGAACACCGTGAATGTCAAGACGAAAGACTTCGAGTGGACGAGCGACTTCAACATCAGCTTCAACCGTAGCCGCGTGCTGGCGCTGGCCGAAGGCGAGGAAAACTATCTGTCGAAAATCAGCTTCACGGGCGATTTCAACTCGACGTATCTCTATCTGGCCAAGGTGGGACAGCCCATCGCGCAGTTCTACGGCATCCAATGGGCCGGCGTATACGGCTATGAGGATTTCGACCGCGACGCCGCAGGCAACTACACGCTCAAGAAAGGCGTGCCGACCAACGGCAACGACCGCAGCGCGATCCGCCCGGGCGACATCAAATATGTAGACCAGAACGGCGACGGCGTGGTCAACGACCAGGACATGGTGGTCATCGGCCGCTGCGAACCGATCCATACGGGAGGTTTCAACAACAATTTCACCTACAAGAATTTGAGCCTCAACATATTCTTCCAGTGGCGCTACGGCAGCGACGTGATGAACGCCAACCGCATCGTGTTCGAAGGCAACTATGCCAACAAGGCGATCAACCAGTACAAGAGTTATGTCGATCGCTGGACGCCCGAGAATACCGAGAGCAAGAACTATCGCGTGGGCGGCCGCGGCCCCTCGGGCGTGTACAGCTCGAAAACCATTGAGGACGGCTCGTTCCTGCGGCTGAAAACCTTGCAGTTGAGCTATACCCTACCGCAGAAGTTCACGCACAAAATCCGGCTGAACACCGTGCAGGTCTTCATCGCCGGGCAGAACCTCTGGACGTGGACCAAGTATACGGGTCTCGATCCCGAAGTTTCGACCCGCAATTCGGCGCTGACGCCCGGATTCGACTATTCGGCCTATGCCCGCAACCGGATTTATACGGCGGGTGTGAAGATCGTCTTCTAAATAGTTAACAAGAAGCCATTCACCATGAAAAATATCATCACCACACTTTTCGTTGCCGGGGTGCTGCTGCAGACCTCGTGCAGCCTGCTGGACACCGAGCCGCAAGATTTCGTCTCGCCGCCCAACTACTACAACAACGAGGAGGAAATGAATGCGGCGCTCAACGGCGTATATGCCACGCTGGCTAATCCCACGCTTTTCGGCAACAACCTCCTGGGCCGCATGGGGCTTTCGGCCGACATCGGTTATGAAAGCTACTCGTCGGACTACGGCTCGGTGGGCGACTACGACGTATCGCCGACCGACGCGAAGATCCTCACCTACTGGCGCGATCTTTATGACGGTATCGGACGTGCGAACATGCTGCTGAAGTATATCGACAAACCGCAACTGGAGCCGGAGACCCGCGACAATATCTACGGACAGGCGCTCTTCCTGCGGGCCTACTACCACTTCCTGTTGGTGGTGCGCTTCCACCATATTCCGCTGGTGCTCACGGTGCCGGAAAACGGAAACAGGGATCAGGTGCAACTGCCGCAAAGCGACATGCGCGACGTCTATCTGCGGATCATCGCGGACATGGAGGAAGCCGCCGAACTGGTGCCCCCCGCGGCGCAGCTCCAGTCGCCGGGACGCGTGAGCCGCTCGACCGTCTACGGCATGCTGGCGCGCGTGGCCCTCTATATGGCGGGCTATCCGCTCTATGAGCCGGGCATGTATGCCCGGGCCAAGGAGTATGCCCAGCAGGTGATCGACACGGGAACGCATGCCCTGAACCCCTCGTATCGGGAACTCTTTCTGGACTATATTCAGGATCGGTACGACACGGCCGAGAGCCTTTTCGAAGTGGAGTTCTACGGCACGAACGAAGGCACCTACACGACGACCGCAGGCATGGTGGGCCGCAACAACGGCATCGGCTGTTCGAGCCAGAACATCACCGCGACGGGCAAGACGATCGTCGACATGTACGGCTATTCGATCGGTGCGATCCGCACGACGCCCTACTTCTACGGGTTGTTCGAGGAGGGCGACCTGCGCCGCGACTGGACGATCGCATCCTACACCTACAACACGACCACGGGCGAAAAGAGCGAACAGACCTCGAACATCTGGGTGCGGTTCTGCGGCAAGTTCCGTCGCGAGTACGAACTCACGACGCCTCGCGCGACGAACTACACGCCGATCAACTTCCCGCTGCTGCGCTATGCCGACGTGCTGTTGATATGGGCCGAGGGCGTGGCGGCCGACCCCGCCAACAACGAGGCGGAGGATTTGAGACAAGCCTATGAATATGTCGATCAGGTGCGCCGTCGCGGCTACGGGCTGGACATCTACGCCCCGAGCGCTGTCGCCGATCTGGAGCCGGGCGACAAAAGCGCACTGCTGGACGCCATAAAAGAGGAGCGCGCCCGAGAATTCGGCTTCGAGCTGACGCGCAAGGACGACATCGTACGCTGGGGCGAATTCTACGACCGGATGCGCTACATGCGGAGCGTGGCGGCGGCGATTCCGGACAGCTACACCTCGTCGTACTATGTGAACGCCCGACGTTACTACAACAACGCGAACCGCCGGGATGAAATATGGCCCATCCCGACCTACGAACTGGGCGTGAATCGCAACCTGGTACAGAACAACGGATGGTAGAAACCCCCAAACACCACACGAACATGAAAAAAATCATGAAATATTCCCTCCTGCCGATCGCATGCCTCCTGCTGCCGGCCGGCTGTCGGAAAAGTTACGAAGAAGTCGAAAAGGTGAACTTCGAGGTTTCGCTCCACTCGACGACCTTCAAAGTGGGCGAACCCGTAAGGTTCGACTTCAGCGGCAACCCCGACTTCATCTCGTTCTATTCGGGCGAGCGGGGCAACGAATACGCCTACAAGGACAAAGACCGCATTGTGGAGACCGGAATGACCTTCTCGTTCACGACTACCACGACATCGGGTACGGCGGGCTATCCCAATCCGGCGCGCGTGCCGGTATGCTATTCGTCCGATTTCTCGGGCGAATACACCGAAGAGGCCGTGCGTGCGGCGACATGGGTGGAGATCACCGATCTGTTCACCATGCCGACCGACGTAGGCAAAACGGACGTTCTGTCGGGCGACACGGATATCGCGGATTTCTTCCCCGACGACGAAACGCCGCTTTACTTCTGCTTCCACTATATCGTCGAGGCTTTTGACGCGGCGGCAGCCGGAGGCAAGGGCAACGGGCGCACGCAATGGACGTTCAAGCAGACGAAATTCAACGGCGTGGCAGGCGAGTCGACGACGACGCTCTACGACTTTCAAAGCGCGAGCTGGAAAATCGTGTCCGCAGCCTCGTACGAGGGTGCGACGTCGCTGCCCGACATCAACGCCTCGCGTATCCTGCTGCGCAGCGAATTCCAGCCATCGATAGACCGCGAATGCTGGGCCGTGTCGGGGCCGATCGTCAAGATGAACTACATCAACGACGGCCCCGACAAGGGCGTGGGCATCAAGGCGATGGCCGAAGCGACGCTCCGCAGCTACGAACACACCTACACCCAGCCGGGCGAATATACGGTCACGTTCGTGGCCGCCAACGCCAGCGTATACGGCCGCAAGGAGGTCGTGCGTTCGATGACGATCGAGATCGTGGAAGACGAGGGCGGCATCGAGCAGCCGCAACCCGGAGAGTGGAACCGATAAAACGAAACGACCATGAAAAACCGCATAACTTACATGATTATGGCCGCAGCCGCGCTATGGGCGGGTTGCAGTCAGGAATTCGCTGCCGATACGGCATTCTCCGACGGCGAAGCGCTGCTTTTCACGGGAGCCGGCCCGGCGTCGACCCGCACGCAAATAGATACGGACGCCGAACGCAGGTTGACGATCGCCTGGGCCGAAGCCGACGAAGTAGGCATCTATGGCTCGAGCGACGGACGGTCGATGGGCGATAATTTCGCCTATGTCGCCACGCCGGTCAAAGACGCTCCGACGCGCTGCCGGTTCTCGGCGAAAGACCCCTATTCGATGTTCAAATGGATAAATAACACGGCCCAAGGATATTACGCCTATTATCCTTACACGGAAATCAAGGATCGCCGACTCGACGCGACGGCGCATCCCCTTTCGCTGCCGAGCCGGCAGGTGCAGGCTGCGGCCGACTCTCCGGCCCACATCGCCCGCTACGGGATGATGACCGCCGTGCCGGTGGAGATCGCAGCCTCGGAAACGAGCACGGGAGGCATCGAATTCCGCTTCGCCAATATCTTCTCGATCGTGGAACTGCGTTTCAAGATGACGGAGGATTGCAGCGTGGCTGCGGTACCCGTGAAGCAACTGGAACTCGTCTCGGAAGCAGCCGATCTGGCCATAGAATCCGGAACGATCGACCTGACCGAAACCGATGCGGCGCAGGCGATCGCGATCGAAAAAGGGAGCCGGAGCGTGACCGTGAACTTCGAGAACGATCCCGGGCTGACCGAGAACGGCTACACGAGCATCTATTTGGTCGTGGCGCCGGGCATCCACCCTGCCGGAACGCTGCGGTTCGACCTTACGGCCATCGACAACTCGGTGAATTCGTTCACGATTCCGGAAGGGGTGGAATTCGAACCCAACAGACACTATGTTCGGGAGTACGAGTTGTCGCTCGACGGATTCGTCCAGGCCGATCTGTTCGACGCCGAGATTCCGGTACTCGAATGCAAGGTCGGCGAACCGCTGACGGTGACTATGACCGGCATAGCCGAGACGATCGATTTCTGGTCGGGCGAAGAGGGGCACGACTATGCCTATTCGGACAAAGACCGGATGCGGGAGGCCGCAATGACGATGAATTTCAAGATGCTGCTCAACAGCGGCACGCAACGCCACCCGGCCAAAGTGAAATACTCGACCGATTTCGACGGCACGCTGACCGAAGCGGGCATCCTGGCCGCCACATGGACGGACGTGAGCGAGGAGTTCGACATGACGCATCCCATTCACGGCACCGACCCCGGATATGCCGCAGCCGGCAGCTCGACCAAACCTTTCGATGCGGGCACGGCGGATTGCACGGCATGGTTCTCCGAAGAAGACCGCAGTTGCTGGGTCGCCCTTTTCTATCACGTGGATGCCTACGACGCCTCGTATGTAGACGAAGCTACGCAAACGAAAGGCAACGGACGCACCTATTTCTACTCCTACGATATGTGGGTGCGGGCGACATACAAGTCGGATCCCGACTACACGGAGATATATCGTCAGAAATATGCGGACGGAGCGAACGATCCGGAGCAGCCGACTTTCGTTCAGGGTGCGACATTCGACGATAAGGAAGACGGCACCAATCCGTTCCGACTCTTCAACTATACGGGTTATCCCTACGTGCTGCGTCTGGGAGCTGCATTCCGGCCGATGGTGGACAGGGATTCCTGGCTGGTGCTGCCGAAGTTGGTGCGACCCGAGGCGAAGAACATGGGCAAGGATCAGCCTTTCGTGGTGAAGGGCAAGACCGATGCGCAGCCGGAGAGCTACGAATATGTCTTCAATGGTCCAGGGACATACGAAGTGGTCGTGGTGGGCCGTGTGACGACCCTCGCGGGCGAAAAGCAGATCATCAAACAAGCGACCGTCGTCGTGACGGCCGAATAAACGCGAACGAATATGAAAAAACAGCTCAAGATAGCGTTCCTGCTGGCAGTCGCATGGGCTTTCGCGACCTGCGGGAAAGACGAGGACAACCACGACACGCCCCTGACGGCCGGTGCCATGGAGGTGCGCGGCGATCTGGTCGACATCCGCACACTGGAGGTCGGAGAGAAAGTGTTCCCGCAGCACGACAATTATGTGTTCGGCGACGATGCCGCCGCGCTGTTCGAAACGCCCGCCGTCTATGCCGCAGGATTGATGGAATCGCGGGGTGTCGAAGCGTTCCGCTGCGGCAGCGCCGGAACCGTCCGAATGGCCACCGACTGCGCCGACATGCAGGCCGAGGGTTGGACGCCCACGGACGAAACGTTGATGGTGGGCGACATCCCCTATCATATCTACACCCATACTTACACGACGCCGGGCAAATGGGTCGACCTGCCCGATCCGGCGGAGCGCAAATACACGACGCTGCTCTTCGCCGGGCAGCTTCGCGTGGCCGATGTCCGGATACCGGGCACGATCATCGCGCAGGTGCCCGAATTGCGCGGACGGACGATCAGCAACGTGTCGCTGGCGATTTTGCCCGACGGCAGCTATCTCGCATCGTGCACCGGCATTTCGGAGGGGGCTTCGCTCTTCGTGTCGAAAAACCGCGGCGCCGATTGGCAGCTGCTGGTGGAAAACGTCACCGAACAGAACGGCATCGCCAACTACTACAATCTGTTCGTCTACGAGGGAATGCTCTACATGATGGGGTGCGGACGCGGCGGCACCGATCTGATGATCGCCCGCTCGGAAGACGGCGGACTTAGATGGACGGAGCCGACCGTGATTCTGGAGGGCGGATTCCATTCGGCGGTGGTACCCGTGGTGGTGCACGACGGCCGGATCTGGCGGGCCTGCGAAACCCGCGGTTCGTCCACGGCGATCAAACGCCCGTTCGTGGTTTCGGCACCGGCCGATGCCGATCTGCTGGACGCCGGGAACTGGACGAAATCGGCCAACCTCATCACGGACAACGAGATCAAGGTGGACGGCAAGACCGTGACCGAACTGATCGAAGGCAACATGGTGGCTACGCCCGACGGCAAACTCTACAACATCCTGCGTGCCAGCAGCAAGAATACCAGCCAGCTGGCAGCCCGCGTGACGGTGGAGAACGAGCGGACGTTGCGCTTCACGGCCCCGAACGACATGATTACCCTGCCGGGCGGCGGCAAGAAGTTCACCATACGCTACGACCCGCGCAGCAAACGCTATTGGACCATCACCAACCCGGCATCGGCGAACATGAAGGGGCAAAAGCACAACGGCATCTATGCCGGCGGCATCACCTACGACCTGGTACGCAACCGCATGGTGCTGTGCTACTCGACCGATTTGAGCACCTGGGTGCAGTATAAGGAGATCGTCTATGATCCCGACCCGTTCTTTCATGGATTCCAGTATGTCGACTGGATGTTCGACGGCGAGGACATCGCGGCCGTATGCCGCATGGCCTGTCCCGAAAGCCGCGGGTTGCCCGTGCGGCAGCACGATGCCAATTTCATGAGTTTCTTCCGAATCCGAAACTTCCGTAACCTGTGATTACTTCGATTCCCTTACGTTGCCTGCGCGGCCTGCTGCTCGCGCTGCTTCTGTCGGTGCTGCCGCCCGTTCGTGCGGCGGCACCCGACAGAGGCACAACGCTCGAAGTCCGAGGCCGGTTGATCGACATCCGCACGGCGGAGGCGGGTGCGGAGGTCTATCCGCAGTACAAGCGCCATCGCTTCGGACGATCGCTGCCCGCACGGCTCGCGGGCATGAGCTATGCGGTGAGTCTGCGTGAATTCGCCGGTCCTCAATCCGTTCGCTCGGCCCAGAAATGCGATCTGCTGCTGGCGCTGGCCGACACGCTGCCCGACACCGCGCTGTGGCGGGCGACAGGCGAAGCGTTTTTCGTGAACCGCACCCGATATCGGCTCTTCACACGACGCTACGATACGCCCGGTGCATGGATGCTGCTACCCTCCCCGTGCGAGGGCGGCCCCTCGGCGATGCTGTTCGCCCGCCGATTGAGGGTGGTGGAGACCGCGACCGTGCCGGGCGTGGTGATCGCCCGGGTGTCGGAACTGCGCAAAATGAATGTGACCAATCCGAACATCGTCATACTGCCGGACGGCAGCTATCTGGCCGTCTGCAGCGGCATACCCACCCAACGGCATGCGACGTTTTTCCGCTCGGACGACTGCGGGGCGAGCTGGCGCCGCTGGTCGGCGAGTCCTGCCCCGATCGGATTCTACTCGCTGTTCCTGCATCGCGGGGCGCTCTATCTGATGGGCACCTCGATCCCGGGAGGCGACATCGTCATCTGTCGCTCGGACGACGACGGACGCACCTGGACAACGCCGTGCGACGCTACGGGCGAAGGCATCCTGGTGCGCGGGCGTTACCACTCGGCCCCGGTGCCGGTCGTCGAGCATGCGGGACGCATCTGGCGGGCGATGGAGACCAACGAACCGCACGAGACCCGCAAGGCGTTCGTGCTGTCGGCACCGATCGGTTCGGACTTGCTGCAGGCTGCCAGCTGGACGGTATCCGAAGTGCTCGCTTCGTCGCCGGAATGGATCGCCGAGAGCGACGAACGGGGATTCCGCCAATGGATCGAGGGCAACATAGTGGTGGCACCCGGCGGCGAACTGGTCGACATGCTGCGGGTGGACGAGCACGCATACGGCCGTTCGGCGGCTATCGTGCACATCGAGAATCCGCACCGGCTTGCATTCGATCCCGAAAAAGACATCGTGGAGATGCCGGGCGGCGGCAAGAAGTTCACCATACGCTACGATTCGCTTTCGCACCGCTATTGGGCACTGGTGTCGGCCGTCAAGGAAGAATACAGAGGCGCCCGGCACGGAGGCATCTATGCCGACGGCATCCACTGCGGATTGATCCGCAATACGCTGGCACTGGTCAGCTCGCCCGACCTGCGGGAATGGACGACCGAACGGATCGTCATCGAGAGCGACAACCCCTTTTTCGACGGCTTCCAATATGTCGACTGGCAGTTCGACGGCGACGACATCGTGGCGGTCGTCCGGCTGGCCATGGAGGAGGAGCGGGGTCTTCCTACCCGACAGCACGACGCGAATTTTCTGGTGTTCCAACGCATCCGCGATTTCCGCGAACCGGGAGCGCCGGAAAGCATACGTACTTTGCATAAACCCTAAAAACTACCGATAATCATGAAACTCGCCATTCGAAAACTACTGATGCTGGCGACGGCATGCGTGCTGTCCGCAACAGCGGCTTCGGCACAACCGATCCTGCGGCTGCCGGCCATAATCGGCGACCATATGGTGCTCCAGGAGAACGCCACCGTACAGCTGTACGGCTGGGCCGATCCCAATGCTACGGTCACGGTGCTCCCCTCGTGGGGCGAAGCGGTGACGGCCAAGGCCGGCTACGACACGAAATGGTCGGTGGAACTCCGCACCCCGGCAGCGACGTCGGAGCCGTGCACGATCGTGTTCAAGACCAAGAAAGCGGAGCGGACGGTCTGCGACGTGCTGATCGGCCAGGTGTGGCTGTGCAGCGGCCAGTCGAACATGAACTGGAGCGCCGCGAACGGCATCGCCGACATGCAGCAGGAGCTGACGCAGCCGATGAATCCGCAAATCCGTCTGTTCACCGTGACGAAAAACAGTACGCCCTATCCGCAGGAAGACTGCGCAGGGCATTGGGAGGTGTGCGACGCCGAAAGCGCCCGCTATTTCAGTGCGGTGGGCTATTTCTTCGGCAAGCGGCTCGCCACTGAACTCGGCCAGCCAGTAGGTCTGGTCAACTCCTCGTGGGGCGGCACTCCGGTGGAGGTGTGGACGCCCGCGGAAGCGATGAACCGGGATGCGAAAATGGTCGCCTCGTGGAAAGAATATGCCGCGAGCCGCCCGGGCTGGCAGATAGGGTCGATCTACAACGCCATGATCCGCCCGCTGCTCCGCACGACGTTCGCCGGGGCGATCTGGTATCAGGGCGAATCGAACAAGCGGAACGCCGCGCTCTATGGCGACGAATTCCGCATGATGATCGAGAGCTGGCGCAAGGCATTCGGCCGGCAGCTCCCCTTCTACTTCGTGCAAATCGCGCCCCATGCCCGCACCGAAGGCGGCATCGACGGCGCATTGGTACGCGAACAGCAGGCCCGAGTGGCCGCAACGGTGCCGGGCACGGGCATGGCGGTCATCGCCGATCTGGTGGACGATGTGACGAACATCCATCCCCGCCATAAGAAAGGCGTGGGCGACCGGCTCGCAGGTTGGGCGCTGGCCGAAGTATACGGCCGCACAGGCTTCAAATACAAGCATGCCTCGCTGCGTTCGGTGGAATTCAAGCGCTCGCAGGCGATCGTGACGCTGGACGATGCCGAGGGCGGCCTGGTCTGCAAGGACGATGCGATCGCGGGACTGGAGCTGTGCGACGCTTCGATGAAATTCGTGCCGGCGCAAGGCATGATCGACGAAAGAAGCGGCCGTTTAGTGGTGTGGAGCAAACAGGTGGCACGCCCCGTAGCGGTGCGTTACTGCTTCGGCGACGGAGCGATAGGCAATCTGTTCGATGCAGCGGGACTGCCCGTGGCACCGTTCCGCAGCGACTCGGACGACAAGGCCGCACCAGCCAAGAAACCCGACGATGCGGTCGCCCGCATAACCGTGAAGGCGCAGGGCGAGGGGTTCGAGCTGCGCAAACTGAATGTCGGTGAGAAATTCTTCATCAATCGTCCCTATCCGCTGTCGATGGTGCCCGAGCGATTCGCCGGATTCGACATGCTGGTGCACTCGGCGCTCAAGAACGAAGTGCAGCATTGCCGGACGACGGTGACCGAGAAGGGTCGCATCTACATCGCCGTGCGCAGCAACAGCACGACTGCGGCCACTCTCGACGGCTGGAAACCCGAACGCAACGCGGAAATACGCTACACGACCCACGACAAGGAGAAACCGGGCATCCTGCATGTCTACTACAAGGAAGTGAAAGCGGGACAGACGATCGCTCTGCCCGAAACCGAGGATTTCGCAGGAGTGACGCTCCTCGCAGCGAAAATAGCATATGAAAAATAAGATGAACAAGCGACTTTTTCTTTCGGCTCTGTGCGGCCTGGCCCTGCAGGGGCTTATGGCAGCCGAACCTCTACGGCACGCACATCCGGTGATGGCGGGCGGCGCGGAGGGGCTGGCTCCGATGTCGTTCGGCCTGACCTACAGCAACGCCCCGCGCGGATTCGCTTATATCTCGTCGGACGAATATCCCGACCTCTTCGTGTTGATACAGCACGGCGCAGCGAGCGCCAAAGGCTTCTGGCGCTGCGCCTACGACGGTACGACCGACGACGGATCGCTCGTCTACGGCGAGCCGGTGCGTGTGGCGACACCATGGGACAAGGAAAAGAATTTCCCATCGCAAATCCGTGTTTTCCAAGACGATAAAGATATTTATCTACTGCGGCTCTCGACCAAGAAACTGATCGTAGCGCGCTGGGACGACAGCTCGGGATTCGAGCGGATCGCCGAAACGGAAATCCGCGGGCTGAACTACCCGATCGCGTCGTTCGACTGCATCCGACGCGGCAAACGCGACCTGGAGCTGGCCGTATTCTGCCACGACGGCCAGTCGTATCGCCCCGAGACCTTCAAGGGCGATCGCCAGTCCTACTACGACGGAGCCGAAATCTACCGCGGAGCGCTGCCCGGATCGGGGCTGTTCCGGTTGACGCTGGACGCCGGCAACTGGCGCCAGATCACCGATGCGGAGCGTGTGGGCCGCGACATGAACCTGGTGATCGGAGCCAGCGAAGTGGCCTGCGTGCGCTCGGCCGACGGAAGTTACGACGGCTATCTGTTCACGAACAAGCTGGGCAGCATGAAATTCATCCCCTACTGCAAGAAACTTCCGCCGCTCGGCTCGGTGCCGACCCATGTCATGCGGGACTCGCAGCACATACGGGTGCACACGGCCTACAGCTCGCGGGCGATCCCGTTTCCGGCACAACCGGGCACGACGCAAGACCTGGTGATCGGCGGCGAAGCGGCCATGTACCGCTACCGCTATGCGGGCAGCACGCCCGACGGCGCCCCGATCTATGACGACCCGAAACCGATTCTGCAGCGCAAGGCGCCGCTCTACGGCGGGTCGCTCACCGTGCCGAACGTGGTGGACTGGGACGGCGACGGCAAACTGGACATCGTGGCGGGCAACTCGGAAGGCCGGCTGCTCTTTTTCAAGAACAACGGCACGAACGCCTGCCCGGACTATGCCATGCCCGAACAGGTATGGGCCGGCGGCCGGCCGATCTGTCTGCGCCCGGGCTATCACGTGGTGCAGGGGCCGTTCGAAGCCTCGTGGGGCTATCTCTGCCCGACGGTCTGCGACTGGAACGGCGACGGATTGCCCGACGTGGTCGTAGGCGGCTCGCGGGCCAAGTTCGAAGTGATGCTCAACCGCGGCACGCGCGAAGAGCCGCAGCTCGACGCTCCGGTGCCCTTGAGCGTCGACAACCTCGAACTCTACGGCACATGGCGTGTGCGTCCGGCGATCGCCCGGATAGGCGGCCGCAACATGATGGTCATCATGGACAGCGACAACGCGCTGCACCTCTACGGGCAGGTGGACGACTACAATGTGGAAGACCTGGGCAAACTGCGTCTGACGGACGGTTCGCCGATCACGGGCCACAACGACGGCATGGAGTCGCTGGGGCAGATGGGCCGTGGGAAGCTGCGTTTCGTAGACTGGAACGGCGACGGTAAACTGGATATGCTGATCGGTTCGATCAAACGATCGTCTTACCCTTCGCCCGAGCGGGGACTGCCCTATACGCGGTTCAAGAAGAAACGATACGGTCTGCAGGTCATGCTGCTGCTCAACGCGGGCACGAACGAGCGGATGATCTTCAAGGAGCCGGTGCAGTTTCAGGTGGACGGCAAGGATTTTCCGCTGGGTGCCCACTCGAACGCCCCGGAACCGTGCTGGATAGGCGACACCTCGCACGGTCCCAATCTGCTCGTAGGCTGCGAGAGCGGCAAATACTACTTCTTCGAGCACGACCGGCTCACCACGGTGGGGATAGACGACTGACGAAGCGGCTATGGTGCGGGCAGGTCATAAAGACCTGCCCGATTTTTTCGGGGCGAAGCGGAAATACCCACAAATGGGGATTGTGCATTCGGAGCAAAACAGCTATCTTTGTCATCCTGAAAAACAAGGGAATTTTGCCATGCGTCTGTCCGAACTCAAGACCGGAGAATCGGCCGTCATACTGAAAGTGCTGGGACACGGCGGCTTCCGCCGTCGGATCATGGAGATGGGCTTCGTGCGCGACCACAGGGTCGAGGTAATTCTGAACGCCCCGCTCAAAGACCCGATCCAGTATCGGATCATGGGCTACGACGTGTCGCTGCGGCGCAGCGAGGCCGACATGATCCAGGTGCTCTCGGACAGCGAAGCGCACGAACTGCTTTCAGGCCCGCATCCCGAGGCCGAGACCCCCTCGATACAGTTTCCGATCTATGCAACGGAGCCGGATTGCTGCCGGGCGATCGACGAGGTGGTGCACTCGCACAGCCACACGATCTGCGTGGCGCTGGTGGGTAATCCTAACAGCGGCAAGACATCGCTGTTCAACGCCATTTCGGGCGGTCACGAACACGTGGGCAACTACAGCGGAGTGACGGTAGGCGCCAAAAGCGGCGTGCGGCTCTACCGCGGCTATCGGTTCGAGATCACCGACCTGCCCGGCACCTATGCCCTCTCGGCCTACACGCCCGAGGAGCGTTTCGTGCGCAGGCATATCGCCCGGGAGATGCCCGACGTGATCGTCAATTCGGTGGTGGCGTCGAACTTGGAGCGCAACCTCTATCTGACTACGGAGCTGATCGACATAAATCCGCGCATGGTCGTAGCGCTCAACATGTTCGACGAGCTTACCTCCAGCGGAGCGCAACTCGACTACGAAACGCTGGGCCGGATGCTGGGCGTGCCGATGGTGCCGGTGGAGGCGCGCAACGACCGGGGAATCGACGAACTGCTGGATACCGTGATCGCGGTGTATGAAAACAGAGACGAACGCGTACGCCATATCCACATCGGCCAAGGAGCGGTGATCGACGAGGGACTGCGGCGCCTGAACAGCGACATGAGCGCCCATAGGGACCAGCTGCCCAAGAGCTTCCCGCCGCGCTATTTCGCTATGAAGATGATGGAGGGCGACCGGCAGGTCGACGAGCAGTTGCGGCTGTGCGAGCGCTATCCGGTGTGGGTGGAAATCGCGGCCCGCGAATCGGCGCGCATAGCCAAAGAGACGGGCGAGGATGTCGAAACGGCGTTCGCCAACCGCAAATACGGCTTCATTTCGGGAGCATTGAAGAAGACTTACGTTCCCGGGCGGAGCGAGGAGGCCACGACGACGGCTTTGATCGATTCGTTCGCCACGCACAAGCTGTGGGGATTCCCGATCTTCTTCTTCCTGATGTGGTTCATGTTCTGGTGCACGTTCTATTTGGGCGCCTATCCGCAGGGGTGGATCGAAAAGCTGGTCGGCTGGCTCGGCCAGGGACTGGGCGCCCTGCTGCCGCCCGGAGCGCTGCGCGACCTGGCGGTCGACGGAGTGATCGGCGGCGTGGGCGCCGTGATCGTCTTCCTGCCCAACATCATGGTGCTCTATCTCTTCATCTCGTTCCTGGAGGATTCGGGCTATCTGGCCCGCGCGGCGTTCATCATGGATCGCGTGATGCACCGCATCGGGCTGCACGGCAAATCGTTCATCCCGCTCATCATGGGGTTCGGATGCAACGTACCGGCGATCATGGCCTGCCGGACGATCGAGAGCCGCCGCAGCCGGTTGATTACGATTCTGATAACCCCATTCATGTCGTGCAGCGCACGGCTGCCGATCTATATTCTGGTGACGGGCACCTTTTTCGCGGCGCATGCGGGCTGGGTGATGACGGGGCTTTATCTGCTGGGGGTGGCGATGGCCGTGGCGACGGCCCGGGCGATCCGGCGCTTCCTGTTTCCGGTCGATGAAACGCCGTTCGTCATGGAGCTGCCGCCCTATCGCCTGCCGACGTGGAAAGCCACGCTGTCGCACATGTGGGACAAATGCGCCCAATATCTGCGCAAGATGGGCGGTATGATCCTGGTGGCGTCGGTGATCGTGTGGTTTTTGAGCTACTACCCTCGCCCGGCGGAGCCGTCGGCCCAGGCCTCGGCGCACTATGAATCGTCGTACCTGGGACGTGCGGGCAAGGCGTGCGAACCGGTGTTCCGCCCGCTCGGACTCGACTGGAAAGCCGGCGTGGCGCTACTCTCGGGCGTAGCGGCCAAAGAAATCGTGGTCAGCACATTGGGCGTGCTATATACCGAAGAACAGGAAGTGGCGACACCCCTCGAACCTGCGGTGAAATCGGCCGATGCAGTCGAAAACGCCGAAGCGACGGCCGGCAGCCGAACGGATGCTCCCGCCGATGCTGCGGCCCGAACTCTCTCGCAGCGGATCGCGGCCAGCGGCGACTTCACGACCGCTTCGGCCCTGGCATTTCTGGTGTTCATCCTGCTCTATTTTCCGTGTCTGGCGACCGTGGCCGCCATAGGTGCCGAAGCGGGTTGGAAATGGGCGGCGCTCGCCGTGATCTACGACACGCTGCTGGCCTGGGCGGTGTCATGGGGCATTTACAGACTGCTGCTGTTGTTTTGAGCTATGGACTGGCAGGATTATGCAGTGTGGGGCATCGTGGCGGCGATCGGAGCGGTGCTGTTGTGGCGGTCGGCGGATCGGCTGCGAGGACGTCGCCGAAGCGGATGCGCCGGGTGCGGAGAAACCGGTTGCCCGATGAAAAAAGAAAAGCCGCAGCAAAATAACCGGTCGAAAAATAAGGTAAGATCATAAGATGCTCGGGCTTTTCTATATTCTGCTGTGCTGGCTGGTCGGCAATCTGTTGAGCCGAGCGACCGGAGGTTATGTTTCGGGGAACATCGTCGGCATGATCCTGCTTTTCGCGGCGTTGTGCCTGCGCTGGGTGAAGGCCGAGACGGTACGGCCCGCTGCACGGTTCCTGCTGGGCAGCATGGCGCTCTTTTTCGTGCCCTACGGCGTGGGGTTGATGGAGTCGTACCGCGTGATCGCGGACAATCTGTGGACGATCGTCGTATCGGGCGCGGTGTCGACCGTAGTCGTGCTTTATGTAGCAGGGCATACCTATCAAAGTATCAACCGCAAACGATTTCGTAAAGATGATTGATTTTCTGTCGTCCGATCTTGCGCTGCTGACCCTGACGGCGGGGCTTTTCTGTCTGGGCGGCGCGATCTACCGCCGAACGCATTCGCCTCTGATGCACCCCGTGCTGCTGACATTCGGGGCGGTGATCGCATTCCTGAGCGCCACGGGCATCCCCTACGCCCGCTATCGGGAGGCGACCAAGATACTCGATTTCGCCTTGGGGCTGTCGGTCGTGTCGTTGGGTTATCTGCTTTACGAGCAGGCGGAGCGGTTGCGCCGAAGCCTCGTACCGGTGGCTGCAGCCACGCTGGCGGGATGCGTGACGGGGGTTTTGAGCGTGGTGTATATCGCCAAAATGTTCGGCGCCGAACGCATGCTGCTGCACTCCATAGCGCCGAAATCGGTGACGGTGCCGATCGCCGTGTCGATTGCGGGGCCTCTGGGCGGCGATGTCGCCGTGACGTCGGTCGTGGTTTTCTGCGTGGGGATTTTCGGCAGCATCGCCGGAGAATGGATCCTGCGGCACTGCGGCGTCAGCGATCGGGAAGCCCGGGGCTTCGCCATGGGAGCCGCCGCACACGGGATAGGTACGGCGCGGGCCGTGGAAATGGGTGCCGTGGAGGGCGCCTTGAGCGGGCTGGCCATGGCTCTGGTGGGTGTGGCGACGGCCCTGTTGCTGCCTCTGATGGAAAAATTTCTCTACTGAATGATAAAATTCTGTAATAAATAGCTACTTTTGCGCCCGACCGCCCGAGCGGCACCAAAACAAGCATATTTATTATGGAGTGGCTCTCTTCCCTCTTTTTCGGCGACGGCATCGCGCATGCGGTATTGACATTCGCCGTGGTCATCACATCGGGGCTTCTGCTCGGTAAGGTCAAGATCGGCGGCGTCTCGCTCGGCATCACGTGGATTTTGTTCGTAGGAATCGTCTTGAGCCATTTCGGCATGACGGTAGACGGCGAAGTGCTGCACTTCGTCAAGGAGTTCGGATTGATCCTGTTCGTCTTCTCGATCGGCATGCAGGTCGGGCCGGGATTCTTCTCGTCGTTCAAGCACGGAGGGCTGACGTTGGTGAGCTGCGGGACGGCGATCGTGCTGTTGGGTGTGCTGACGGCCTATGTGCTGCATGCAGTGACGGGCACCCCCATTCCGACGATGGTGGGCATATTGTCGGGCGCCGTGACCAATACGCCCGGACTGGGCGCCGCGCAGCAGGCCTATGCCGATGCGACGGGCGTAAACGATCCTACGATCGCGCTGGGTTATGCGGTGGCCTATCCGTTGGGCGTCGTCGGCATCATCTTCACGATGATTTTCATCCGCTATGCCCTGCGCGTGAAGTTCGAAAAGGAGAACGAAGGACTCGCCGCGCTCTCCCGCGAGCAGAAATTCGCCGACAAGGTGTCGGTCGAGTTCACCAACTCGATGCTCGAAGGCCGGACGGTGGAATATATCCGCCAGTTAGTCAACCGCCAGTTCGTGGTGTCGCGTGTCATGAACGAAGCAGGCGAAGTCGCGATGGCCGACAGCGACACGACGATCCATACGGGCGACCGGCTGTGCGTGGTGTGTCAGACGGAGGATGCCGAAGCGATCGTGGCTTTCCTGGGCCGCCGCGTGAAGATGGCCGACGATGAATGGGGCAGCAACACGCCGCACGCCGAGTTGATCTCGCGCCGCATCCTCATCACGAAGTCGTCGATCAACGGCAAGAAGTTCTCCGACCTGCGTCTGCGCACCAAATACGGCATCACGCTGACGCGGGTCAACCGCGCGGGCGTCGATCTGATCCCCTATCAGGGTCTCGAACTGCAGGTGGGCGACCGGGTGATGGTGGTAGGCTCCGAAAAGGCGGTGGCGCAGGTGGCCGACGTGCTGGGCAACTCGCTCAAAAAGCTGGAGCAGCCCAACCTCGTCACGATTTTCGTGGGCATCGCGTTAGGTGTGCTTTTGGGGTCGATTCCGCTGCTCAACGTGCCGCAACCCGTGAAACTGGGGCTGGCCGGCGGCCCGTTGATCGTGGCGATTCTGATCGGCCGCTTCGGCACGCACTTCCACTTGGTGACCTACACGACCATGAGCGCCAACCTCATGCTGCGCGAAATAGGCATCGCCCTGTTCCTGGCGGCAGTGGGCATCGGCGCGGGCGACGGATTCGTCGACGCGATAGTCGGGGGCGGTTATCGCTGGGTGGGCTACGGCGCAATCATCACCGTGGTGCCGCTGTTGATCGTGGGGATCGTGGCCCGCGTGTGGCTGAAGATGAACTACTATACGTTGATGGGGTTGATCGCCGGAGCGACGACCGACCCGCCCGCGCTGGCCTATGCCAACGCCACGGCCGGCAACGACATGCCGGCGGTCGCGTATTCGACGGTCTACCCCGTGGTGATGTTCCTGCGCGTGCTGACGGCGCAAATATTCATTCTCTTCGCTCTCTGAAGCTTTTTCAGGCAGGAAAGTGCCCGGATAGTTGGAGGCACCGTTTGTTTTTGTTATCTTTGTAACAGCAAAACATTTCGTAACTATGGTCAAAGCTGTCAATATCGCCCGTTCGCATCGGCTGGACGGCACCGGAGAGTACTATTTCTCGCGCCGTCTGCGCGAAATCGCCGAAATCGAAGCGGCCACGGGCCGGCAGATCATCAAGCTGGCGATGGGCAGTCCCGATCTGCCGCCCCACCCCTCGGTGATCGAGCGGCTCTCGAAAGAGGCGCAGCGTCCCGACGTGCACAAATACATGTCGTACAAGGGCGAACCCATTCTGCGCAAGGCATTCGCCGACTGGTATAAGAAATGGTACCGCACGGAGTTGGACTACAATTCGGAGGTGCTGCCGCTGATCGGTTCAAAAGAGGGCATCATGCACATCTGCATGACGTTCTTGAACCGGGGCGACAAGGTGCTGGTGCCCAACCCGGGCTACCCCACCTATTCGTCGGCCGTGCGTCTGTCGGGCGGAGAAATGGTGACCTACGCGCTCAACAAGGAGACGAATTTCTATCCCGATTTCGAGGCGATCGAGCGGGCCGGACTCGACGGCGTGAAGATGATGCTGGTCAACTATCCCAACATGCCGACGGGACAGACGCCCTCGATGGAGCTGTTCCGCAAAATCATAGACTTCGGCGCACGCCACAACATCCTGATCGTGCACGACAATCCTTACAGCTTCATCCGCAATGCCGAGGCACCGATCTCGATCTTGGAGGTCGAGGGGGCGCGCGACGTGGCGCTGGAGATGAACTCGCTGTCGAAAGGCCATTCGATGGCCGGTTGGCGCGTGGGCGCGGTGGTCGGCAAGAAAGAGTGGATCGACTCGATTCTGACTTTCAAGTCGAACATGGACTCGGGCATGTTCTACCCCATTCAGGCGGCGGCCGAAACGGCGCTGGCGCTGGGCGACGAGTGGTTCGAAGAGCTGAATGCGATCTACTACGGCCGTGAGAAGCAGGCTTACGCGCTGCTCGATGCGCTGGGCTGCCGCTACCGCGAGCATCAGGCCGGTCTGTTCGTGTGGGCGGAGCTGCCGGAGGAATACGAGGGCGACAGCTTCTCGTTCTCGGACGAGGTGATGGAGCAGTGCGATGTATTCCTTACGCCGGGCGGCATCTTCGGTTCGGAGGGCAACCGCTACATCCGCATCACGCTCTGCTGTCCCGAAGAACTGCTGAAAAAAGCGACGGACAACGTAACGGCCAAACTCCGGAAATAAAGGCATCGGGAGTTTGTAAAAACGGCGACGCGACCCCGAAAGAGGTCGCGTTGCCATTTCGTTCAAGACAGACAGAGGAATTCCCTATTCTTTTATGCTTTTATTGCGACTTTGGCCGCTGCAGCTTTGGTACGCTCGCGCAAAGCATCGAGGTCGCTGCCGAGCGGTGCATAGCTCACCGCGACACCCATGCGGCGGCCGACACGGGCCGAGGGTTTGCCGAAGATGCGGATATCGGTCTGCGGATCGGCGGCAAGTGCGGCTTCGACGCCCTCGTAACGGGGCCTTCGGGACGTGGCGATGTCCGAAAGGATCACTGCGCTGGCGCCCAGGCGTTCGAACGTGATGGCCGGGATCGGCAGGCCGAGCACGGCGCGCAGATGCAGCTCGAATTCGTTGAGATTCTGCGTGCCGGCTAGCGTCACCATACCCGTGTCGTGGGGACGCGGCGACAGCTCGGAAAAATAGACGCCCTTGTCGCGGCTCAAGAAGAACTCCACGCCCCAGATGCCGGCGCCGGTGAGCGCTTCGGTGACGGCCGCGGCCATGCGCTGCGCCTCGGCGAGGTGCTCGGGGGCCACATGGGGCGACTGGAAGCTCTCGCGATAGTCGCCGCCCTGCTGCACGTGGCCGATCGGCGGACAAAAGAGCGTGGGGCCGTTCTGCTGCGTGACGGTCAGCAAGGTGATTTCGCTGTCGAAAGCGATGAACTCCTCGACGATCAGTTCGCGGATGTCGCCGCGGGAACCCTCGCACCCGTAGTTCCAGGCATGCTCCAGCTCCTCCGGCCCCCTGACGATCGACTGTCCCTTGCCCGACGACGACATCAACGGCTTGACCACGCACGGGAATCCGATCCGCCCGGCGGCCTGCTGCAACTCCTCGAACGACTTGGCGTAGAAATAACGCGCCGTCTTGAGGCCCAGCTCCTTGGCCGCGAGGTCGCGGATGGCCTTGCGGTTCATGGTGAAGTTGACGGCCCGGGCACTCGGGGTGACCTGCACGCCCTGCCGTTCGATGTCGTAGAGCCGTTCGGTGCGGATGGCCTCGATTTCGGGCACCACGATGTCGGGCCGATGCTTGGCGACGGCGGCTTCGAGCGCATCGCCGTCGAGCATGTCGAAGACCTCGCAGGCGTCGGCCACCTGCATGGCCGGAGCATCGGCGTACTTGTCGCACGCGACGACGGTCTGCCCGAGCCGCTGGGCGGCGATGACGAACTCCTTGCCCAGCTCTCCCGAGCCGAGCAGCATGATCTTCTTATTCATATTATTCATAGGCTACTCCTCGACGATGCGGATAGAAAGAATCTTGTCGCTCTGCCGGATGTCGTCGATGACATCCACCCCCTCCACGACCTTGCCGAAGCAGGTGTGACGGCCGTCGAGGTGCTGCGTGTTCTGACGGTTGTGGCAGATGAAGAACTGCGAACCGCCCGTATCCTTGCCGGCATGGGCCATCGAAAGGACGCCGCGGTCGTGGTACTGGCGCGGAGCCGACGTTTCGCACTTGATGGTGTAACCGGGGCCTCCCGTACCGTCGCCGCGCGGGCAACCGCCCTGGATGACGAAATCGGGGATCACCCGATGGAAGGTCAACCCGTCGTAGAAACCGTGCTCGGCGAGCTGTACGAAGTTGGCCACCGTGCCGGGAGTCTCGGCGGTGTAGAGTTCGGCTTTCATCGTCCCTTTCTCGGTGGCAATGACGGCATACTGCTTTTTGTCGGACATATTCGGATTTTGAAATGAAATTCGTTTGCAGCTTCTACCGCGCCCCGGAAACATTCCGGAGTACCGGAACGTTCCGCACGCATCGTGGAGGTGGCGGGAGTCGAACCCGCGTCCAAACAAGGAACCCGAGAGCTTTCTACACGCTTAGTCGCTGTTTCGTCCTTCTACCCGGGTCTGGCAAGCGACGGCCGAACCCGAGTCCCAGTTCCTCGAATTTCGCACGCGGGTCGGAACGCCCCCGCGCACTATCTCCGAATCGATGATACCCCATATGGAAGAAGATTAAGGAGCGGAACCCTCTCCCGGGATACTCGTCGCTGCGGCGCCTCGGCCGCGGCGATTAAGCCAATTTTCCTTGAAAATTAGGCAGCGAGCGCATAGCTGTTATTGCCATTTGTAGTTCGAGCGTCGATATTTACGAGCTGCCGCACAGCGCTCGGCGTGCTTACAATCGAACTCTGCCTGCTGTCAAAACCGGGCACCCCCGAATCGGACGGCCGCAAAGCCGCATTGGAAACAGCGCAAAAATAATACAATATTTCGATATTTCCGCATCCGCCGAAAGATAATAGGCGCGCAAGGTGCGGAACGAGGCGGAAAAACGGCGAGACCCCAATGAAAATCGGGCGCGTTTTGCGGATAAGCGACTTTTTTTGATTATCTTTACCCGATGAAAACGATGACCGCCATGAATCAACCTCTGGTCGTGAGACTTCGCCACGCAGCCATCTGCCACGTCGACGATGCGTCGGGCCGCAAATCAGCCAAGCGTCTGCTACGCGAGAGCGAAATGGTGCTTTCGGATGTCGATCTGGAGGTGACGAGCGGCGAATTCGTCTATCTGATCGGCCGGGTAGGCTCCGGCAAGAGCACGCTGCTCAAAACGCTCTATGCCGAAGTGCCGCTGCTGACGGGCGAAGGCAGCATCGCGGGGTTCGACCTGCGCAAGCTGCGGCGGCGCGACATCCCCTATCTGCGGCGGCGGATCGGCATCGTCTTCCAGGACTACCAGCTGCTGACCGATCGCAACGTCTTCATGAACCTCTATTATGTGATGAAAGCGACGGGTTGGCGGGGCGAATCGGAGATCCGCCAGCGCATCGACCAGGTGCTGCGGGTGGTAGACCTGCAGTCGAAGAGCTACAAGATGCCGTTCGAACTCTCGGGCGGCGAACAGCAGCGACTGGTCATCGCCCGCGCGCTGCTGAATCATCCGCAGGTGCTGCTGGCCGACGAACCGACGGGCAACCTCGATCCGGTGACGGCCGACGGGATCATGAAGCTGTTCCGCGACATCGCCCGCCGCGGCTGCGCCGTGGTGATGTCGACGCACAACACCTCGCTCATCGAGAACTACCCCGCCCGGGCCGTGCTGTTCTCGAAAGGCAAAATTCGCGAAGTCGATCTCGAAGCGGAGTTGTCGCAATAAAGTTCCTCGGGAGCCATGGCGCCTTTGTGCCGGGACGACTTCCGCAGGCGGGCGGATCGTCCGGAAACCGACCGATTTTTCCGGTTTCGACGTGCTGCGGGGCTTGTTTATTCCGGATTTATTTTCTATATTTGTACGATATTTTAAAGTCAGCAAATGAGTACAGAACAAGAAAACATCAAGAAGCAGGAAGAGGCTTATTCCGCCTCGAACATCCAGGTGCTCGAAGGCCTCGAAGCCGTGCGCAAGCGTCCTGCCATGTATATCGGCGACATCGGCGAGAAAGGTTTGCACCATCTGGTCTACGAGGTGGTGGACAACTCGATCGACGAGGCGCTGGCCGGCTATTGTACCGATATCGACGTGACGATCAACGAAGACAACTCCATAACGGTCAAGGACAACGGCCGAGGCATCCCCACCGACTTTCACGAAAAGGAGGGCAAATCGGCGCTCGAAGTAGTGCTCACGGTGCTGCACGCGGGCGGTAAGTTCGACAAGGGCAGCTACAAGGTGTCGGGCGGTCTGCACGGCGTGGGCGTCTCGTGCGTCAACGCGCTGTCGACACTGCTCATCGCCGAAATCCACCGCGACGGCAAAATCTTCAAGCAGACCTACAGCAAGGGAGTTCCTACGTCGAAAGTCGACGTGGTAGGCACGTGCGAGGATCGCGGTACGATCGTGACGTTCAAGCCCGACGGCGAAATCTTCACCCAGACGACCGTCTACAAGTACGACATCCTGGCCAACCGCCTGCGCGAGC
>CAYSJF010000005.1:0-27397 GCA_964431265.1 uncultured Alistipes sp.
CTGCACGATCATCGCCCAGCGCATCGCTCTGGACGCCTGCACCGACTACAAGCCTTTCGTCCGGAAGATGATCGCCATGGCGCTCGACAAGCTGGCTACGCTGTAAACCGCCGCACACGAACGAACCGGCAATATTTCCGAAGCAAACAACAAATAATTTAATAAACAGAAACGTATGAAATTCACTGTATCCAGCTCCGCCTTGCTTTCGCTGTTGGCCACCACCGGCAAAGTCATCAGCAACAAGAATACGCTGCCCATCCTCGACTACTTCCTCCTGGAACTCCAGGGCAACGACCTGAAAGTCACCACCTCCGACCTCGAAACGACGCTCGTCGGCTCGATCAAGGTCGACGCCGTGGACAGCGAAGGCACCATCGCGGCTCCGGCCAAGCTGATGCTCGACTCGCTCAAGGAGTTCCCCGAAATGCCCCTTTCCATCGAAGTCAATGACAAGAACTGGGAGATCAAGATCAACTGGAAAAGCGGTTCGCTCTCCATCCCCGGCGCCAGCGCCGTGAGCTACCCGGCCGTGCCGCAGCTCAGCAGCGAGAAGAAAGAACTCGACATGGATGTCGACACGCTCGTGGCCGGCATCAACAAGACGATCTTCGCCACGGCCGACGACGAGCTGCGTCCCGTGATGAACGGTATCTTCATCAGTCTGACGCCCGGCGCCCTGACGTTCGTCGGCACCGACGCCCACAAGCTGGTGAAGTACGAATCGGAGATGAAGAACGAGGTGAGCGCCTCGTTCATCCTGCCCAAGAAACCGGCCAACCTGCTCAAGTCGGTGCTGCTGAAGGAGGACGACGCCATCGCAGTGGCTTTCGACTCGAAGAACGCCCAGTTCAAGCTCAAGAGCCACACGCTCGTCTGCCGCCTGATCGAGGGCAACTATCCCAACTACAACGCCGTGATCCCCGACAACAACCCCAACAAGGTGCTGGTCGACCGCATCGAGCTGCTCAACGGCATCAAGCGCGTGGCCGTCTGCTCGAACCCCACGACTAACCTCATCCGCATGGACATCTCCGCCAACAAGATCGCCCTCACGGCCCAGGACATCGATTTCTCGGTCTCGGCCAACGAAACCATTTCGTGCAGCTACGAGGGTCAGGAGATCTCCATAGGCTTCAAGTCGACGTTCCTGGTCGAGATACTCTCCAACATGGAGACCCCGACGGTCATGGTCGAGCTGGCCGATTCGACGCGTGCCGGCGTCTTCAAACCGGTCTACGACGAGAAGCAGACCAACTCGTCGCTCATGCTCCTCATGCCCATGATGATCAACGCATAGGAGAGCCGATCCCATGAAGCTGAATCTGAAGCGGCCGATCGTTTTCTTCGACCTCGAAACCACCGGCGTCGACACGTCGAAAGACCGCATCGTCGAGATTTCGATGGTCAAGGTCATGCCCGACGGCGAAGAGATCGTCAAAACCCGGCGGATCGACCCCGGCATGCCCATTCCGCCCGAAGCCACCGCCATCCACGGCATCACCGATGCCGACGTGGCCGGACAGCCCAAGTTCGCGCAGATCGCTCGGTCGCTCGAACAGTTCCTCCGGGGCTGCGACTTCGGGGGCTTCAACTCCAACCGCTTCGATCTGCCGATGCTCGTCGAGGAGTTCATGCGGGCGGGCATCGAGGTCGACGATTTCAAGCGGCGGAAATTCATCGACGTGCAGAACATCTTCCACAAAAAGGAGCAGCGCACGCTGGTAGCCGCCTATAAGTTCTACTGCGACAAGGATTTGGACGACGCCCATTCGGCCGAGGCCGACACGCGCGCCACCTACGAAGTGCTCCAGGCGCAGCTGGAACGTTACGACGACCTCGAAAACGATGTCGACGCCCTGGCCGCCTACTCGTGCCGCGCCGAAGCGGCCGACTACGCCGGCCGCATCCTCTACAACGAAAAGGGCGAGGAGATATTCGGCTTCGGCAAGTACAAGGGCCGCTCCGTGGCGGAGGTGTTCCGCAGCGAACCCAGCTACTACGCATGGATGATGAACGGCGATTTCCCGCTCTATACCAAGAAGGTAATCACAGAGATACGCATGCGCGAGAAAATGCAATGACCATGAAACGATTCTGCGTCGCACTCTTGCTCTCGATCGGCTGTCTGTGTGCGTCGGCCACGGAGAAATCCGCCATCGTCGTCAACATCAACGGGTCGAAATACTACATCCACACCGTTCAGCCCGGCGAAACGCTCTACGGACTGGCCAAGACGTATGCCGTCACCGAAAAGGCGATCGTCGGCAGCAATCCTTCGGCCGCACAGGGGCTGCAGGCCGGTGCGAGCCTGAAGATTCCGTTCGTCGCCGACACTTCGGAGCACCTTTCCGAGAAGAAGCTCCGCAAGACGTTCGACATGCACTACGTGGCCAAGGGCGAAACGCTCTACGGAGTCTCGCGCCGTTATGCCATACCGATCCCCACGATCATGGAGGACAATCCGTCGCTCGACCCGATCCACTTGCGGCCCGGGCAACGGATTCTGATCCGCAAGAAACGCATCGGCTCGGAGAACGAAGCCGGCAGCCAAGCCCAGTGGGAGCAGTACCGCGTATCGCTCAACAGCGTCGCGGCTCCCGGCGACGCCTATATCATCGTGGCGCCGGGCGAGACGTTCTATTCGATTTCGCGCCGCTACGACATCTCCGAAGCCGAGCTTTCGCAGCTCAACGACGGGTTGCAACCCGCCGACCTCAAGGCCGGCGCCATGCTCAAAGTGCCCGTTCCCTCCGCACCGCCGCAACAGCCCGAACCCGAGCCGGCGCCGGTCGAAATATCCCCGCTACCGGCTCCCGATCCCTTCGCCGACCGACGGATCGAGGAGATCGAATTTCGCGCGCTGCGTCCTTCGCAGACTCTGAACATCGCGCTGCTGCTGCCCCTGACCCGGGATGACGGATCGGTCAGCAGCAATTACCTCGAATTCTACCAGGGGTTCCTCCTGGGGTTGGACAGCGTGAAGCTGCGGCACGGCCGCTCGGTCGATCTGACGCTCTTCGACACGGGCCGCGATCCGCGGAAGATCGAAGAGATCGTCGCCACCGACGAATTCCGCAAATCCGACCTTGTCGTCGGCCCCGTCTACGAAGAGGGCATCTATCCCGTCATCGCGTTCGCCGAGCAGAAAGGCATTCCGGTCGTCTCGCCGCTGGCGCAGATCGAGCGCATGAACAGCGACGTGTTGTTCCAGCTGGCTCCCGATCCGGCCGCCAAGTACGACAAGGCGCGCGAACTGCTCGACGGCGATCGTCGGGTGACGCTCATCTACACGGGCAATACCGACACGGAGTACGAAGCCGAAATGCTCGCCCTGCTCGGCGACAGGGAGTACCGCACGCACAAATACCGCTACGAGCACCCCAACGACATCGCCCGGCGCGACCCGGGGGCGCCGCCCAGCCCGGCCGATCTGACGCCTCTGCTGACCGGCGACCGGCAGCATCTGTTCATCGTCATGGCGGACAACGAGGTGGACGTGGATCGCATCCTGGCGGCCCTCGCTTCGGCCGACACCAACATCACGGCCCGCACGGGCACGGCGCCCGACTTCATGGTGCTGGGCAATGCCCATTGGAACCGCTACAACAGCATCGACCGCACCATGTTCTTCAAGGACAGGATCGTTTTCATCCCCACTTACCACGCCAAGCGCGATTCCGAGCAGGTGCAGCGGTTCGACGGCACCTACATCCGTGCATTCGGCGCGCTGCCGACACTCTATGCCTATCGCGGTTACGACACGGCCATGATCTTCGCCCCGGCCATGTACAACGACATCGAGTACGACATGGAGGGGCGCCGCTACACGCCTCTGCAAACCTCCTACGTGTTCAGCCAGCCGGAGGGGCGCCACATCCACGTCAACCGCAACTGGACGCGCGTCGGCTACCGATCCGATTTCACGATAAGCATCGAATGACAGCATGGGCACTTTGACCAACGGCATTCCCGAGAAAACCATCGAGCGGTTGAGCGAATACCGCCGCACGTTGCTCGCCAGCCACAAGCAGGGCATCACACATATTTTCTCCCACGTTCTGGCCGGCATCCACGGCATCACGGCCGTGCAGGTGCGCCGCGATCTGATGTTGATCGGTTTTTCGAGCGACACGAAGAAAGGCTACGACGTGCAGGTGCTCATCGAGTACATCGGTAAGATTCTCGACAGCCCGACCCCGATGAACATCGCCGTGCTGGGCATGGGCCACCTGGGCCAGGCCATCACCAAATATTTCAACGGCAAGGGTCTCAATCTGAAGATCACCGCGGCGTTCGACATCGATCCCGCGAAAGTGGGCACGACCATCGACGGCATTCCGTGTTATCACATGGACGAGTTCGAAGATACGGTCGAAAACAAGGATATTTCGATCGTCATCGTCTCCTCGCCGACCCAGGTGGCGCCCCAGTTGGTCGTGCCGATCATCAATGCGGGCATCAAAGGCGTGCTGAACTTCACCTCCACGCCGCTGAATTTCCCGCAGGGCATCGTGGTCGAGAACTACGACATCACGACCCTGCTCGAAAAAGTCGCCTATCTGGTCAAGGAAAACGACAACTCGAATCCTTGATCCGATGCGCGTGTTCCACGGTTTCTCGGCCCTGCCCGCATTCCGCCGCGCCGTGGCGACGGTGGGGTCGTTCGACGGCGTACACCTCGGACATCGGGCGCTACTCGATCGGCTGACGGCCGAAGCGCAGGCCGCAGGCGGCGAAAGCGTGGTGCTGACGTTCGAACCGCACCCGCGCATCGCGCTGGGCTATGCCGAGGGGCTGCATCTGCTCACGCCGCTCGATGAAAAAATTCGACTGCTGGCCCAATCGGGCGTGGATCATTCGATCGTCATCCCGTTCGACCGGGCATTCAGCGCGCTTTCGGGCCGGGAATTCATCGAGCGTTACATCTGCGGCGCCGTAGGCGCCGAGACCTTGATCGTGGGCTACAACCACCGGTTCGGTCACGACCGGATCGGCGCCGCGGAGATCGAAGCGCAGGGCCTCGTCCGGGTCGTCCGAGTAGCCGAATGCCGCATCGACGGCCGGCATGTCAGCTCCACGACGATCCGCCAACTGCTCACCGAAGGCAGGGTAGCGGAGGCCGAGCGCCTATTGGGGCACAGCGCAGAAATTCACAATTCACAATTCATAATTCACAATTCATAATTATCCTATTTTCGACAGGCCTCTGGAAACGGACAATGCCCACAGCAAAAAAATCGCACAATAATTTGATATTCACATAATTATATTTTTAGTTATGAATTGTGAATTGTATTCTTTCGATTGTTCCATACGTGTGTGGTACAAGCACACCGATCAAATGGGTATCTGCCACCACTCCAATTACATCTGCTACTACGAAGCGGCCCGCAGCGAATGGATGCGGGCGCTGGGACTGCCGTTCTCGGAGGTCGAACGGCGGGGGATCATGATGCCTATTCTGGAGGTGCAGTCCAAATACCTGCGGCCGGCCCGCTACGACGAACTGCTGACCGTGCGGATCATGCTCAAGGAGCTGCCTGCGGCCCGCATCACGTTCCACTACGAAATCTACAACGAGCAGGGCCAGCTGCTCAACACCGGCATGACGCAGTTGGGATTCATCCACAGCGACACGCGCCGGCCCTGCCGCTGCCCCGAATGGTTCGCGGAGCTGCTCCGGAAAAAGCAATAAAAAGCACCGATCAACACTAAAACAAAGATAGAGCAGTCTTAAGACTGCTCTATCTTAAGTAGATTACACGCGGGTTACCGGCTGAAAGCCCCGTGCCGCGTTGCTACTTTCGCATTTTTGCCTTACTTTTCGATCAAGGTGATCGACCGCTGGATGAAGTCGGTGAGGTTCTTGCCCTTGAGCATGCCGTTGGTCAGCAGCGCCAGGTCGATGATCTGACGCACGAGACGGTTGTCGCCGCCGATTTTGCGGAGGCGTTCGTTGCGCTCGTCGCGCAGCGTCACCACCTTCTTCGAAAGCTCTTCGCGCATCGACTTCTCCTCGGCGCTCAACTCCTCTTCCTTTTTCTCTTTCACCACCTCCTCGAAGCGTTTTTCTTCGCCGAGCGCCGCCTCGATCTTCTTGGTGATCGACTTCAACTTGTCGCCATAGGCTTTCTCCACGTCGGCCAGAATATCGGCGACGATCGGGTGGTTGGCATTCACCGCAATGGTGAAGTTGTCGGGCATCTGCCCATAGAACTGGCTCATGCCGCCGCCACCCGCCTGGGCCATCTCCTTCATGCGGCGCATGAATTCGTTCTGCGTGATGACCACGGGAGCTTCGTCGGCCGACATCGCTTCGAACGCGATGTTGTAGCGGATTTTCTCGTCGACGGGCATCTGACTCTCGAACACCGGCGTCAGAATCTCCTGCTGCGCCTCGGTGAGGGCCATTTTCAACTGCTCGTCTTTCTGAATGAGCTTGTCCACCACGTCGCTGTCGACCCGCACGAAGCGCGTACTCTGGTTCTTCGACTCGTACCAGTTGATGTAGTGGCTGTCGAGTTGGCCGTTCATTTCCAGCACGTCATAGCCTTTATTTTTAGCCGCTTCGAGGAACGTGTGTTTCTCCTCGGCATCATCCACATAGAGGAACACCAGATTCTTGTTCTTATCGGTCTGCGTCTCTTTCACAACGTCGACATATTCCTTGGGAGTGAAGTATTTGCCGGCCACGTTCTTCCAAAGCATGAACTCCGCGGCTTTCTCGGCGAACTTCTCGTCGGTCAGAATGCCGTATTGGATGAAGATCTTCAGATCGTCCCACTTGGCCTCGTAGTCGGCGCGCATGGTCGTGAACAGCTCCTGCAGGCGGTCGGCGACTTTGCGGGTGATGTAGCTCGAAATCTTCTTCACGTTGCTGTCGCTCTGCAGATAGCTGCGCGACACGTTGAGCGGAATGTCGGGCGAGTCGATCACGCCGTGCAGCAGCGTCAGATACTCCGGCACGATGCCCTCCACCTGATCCGTCACATAGACCTGGTTGGAGTAGAGCTGAATCTTATTCTTCTGAATCTCGAAGTTGTTGCGGATCTTCGGGAAGTAGAGAATGCCCGTCAGGTGGAACGGATAGTCGATGTTCAGATGGATGTAGAACAGCGGGTCTTCGCTCATCGGATAGAGTTCGCGGTAGAACTCCTTGTATTGCTCCTCGGTGATCTCCGTGGGCTTGCGCGTCCAAAGGGGTTCGACGCTGTTGATCACGTTGTCCTTGTCGGTGTCGACATACTTGCCGTCTTTCCACTCCTTGACCTTGCCCGAAACGATGGACACGGGCAGGAAACGGCAGTATTTTTTCAGCAATTCGTCGACTTTCGACTGCTCGGCGTATTCGAGCGTATCCTCGGAGAGGTGCAGCACGATCGTCGTGCCGCGGTCGCGCTGTTCGGACAGCTCCTCCATGTCAAATTCGGGCGTGCCCTCGCAACTCCAGTGCACGGCCTTGGCTCCCTCCTTGTAGGACTGCGAGAAGATTTCCACCTTGTCGGCCACCATGAACGACGAGTAGAACCCCAGTCCGAAGTGGCCGATGATGGGTTGGTTCTGGTACTTGGCCATGAACTCCTCGGCGCCCGAAAAGGCGATCTGGTTGATGTATTTGTCCACCTCGTCGGCCGTCATGCCGATGCCGCGGTCGGTCACCGTCAGCGTCTTCTGTTCCTTGTCGACCGCCACCCGCACGGCCAGGTCGCCCAGCTCGCCTTTCATTTCGCCGATCGACGAGAGGGTTTTGAGCTTCTGCGTGGCATCCACGGCGTTGGAGATCAACTCGCGCAAGAAGATTTCATGATCCGAGTAGAGAAACTTTTTGATGACGGGAAAGATGTTTTCCGTCGTAACTCCGATTTTTCCGTTTTTCATAGTAGCGTTTTCCATTATTTTTTGTTTGTCACTTTCATACCGGTTCGCCCGCCTCGGCATAGCCGAAAACACCTCGGCTTTCCTCGCAGGCTTCGCTTTTCGAGCACAAACGGTGTGCCAACGCCTCCGATCTGCCATTCTGGCAGAAACGACTGACAAAGTGTAAGAAAACAGGCTGCCCGAATCTGTCGGACAGCCTATTGCAACGATGCTTGCGGCGACGTCTATTTCGCGTAGAGCTTGAATTTCATCCGCCACTTGTCGCCCGGCGCGATCGACCGGAAGCCGGCAGCGGCCGGATCGGCGGCATTGGGCGCATTGGTCGTCCACGACTGCGGCTCGGGGCAGCAGTAGGGCACCTGCCCGCCGTTGTTCCAGATCGTCCAGTAGGTCGTCTGCTCGTCGACCTCGTAGAACGTGCGCACGCCGGTCTGCACGTTCTCGACCAGCGCACCGCGGAACGGCTTGCCGTCGACCTCGATTTCGCGGAGCGTGAAGCCCGCTTCGATCGCCTCGCAGCCCGTGACGCGCAAGCCGCCGTCGCGCAGCTTGACGAATTTTTCAGTCAATGGCAACTTATTGCCGGTAGGAAGATTACGGTCGTTCAACTCAACCTGCTCTCCAACTGCTGCGCGCATGACATAATCGACATCCGAACCGCCGGCGAACGGAATGCGCAGCGGCGTATGGAAGCCTACGCCCACGGGCATCGGCGTGCGGCTGCGGTTGGAGAAGATCACCTCCTGCTCCAGCCCCTCGGCCGTGAGGCGGTAGACGATCTTGCACTTGAATTCGTGCGGGAAGTCGCGATATATCGCGTCGCACGCCGCATTCGAGTAGTAGCGACACTCGATCAGCACCTCGTCGGCGCTCTCCACGGCTTTCGAAACGGCGAACGGCTGGCTTTTCAGAATGCCGTGGTGGTAGTTGTGCTCCTTCTCGATGGTGATGGGGTATTGGTAGGTGCGACCGTCGAATACGTAGCGGCCGTCCTCGATGCGGTTGGGCGGAAACAGAATCGGCAAACCGAAAATCTGGGGCCGGCTCCTGAAGGTCTCCATCTCGTCGGCCGTGGGCGTACGCAGGATTTCGACGCCCAATCGCATGTGGGCCAGCCGCACCAGATTGGCCCCCACCGACGGCACGAGCAGCGCCGCATAATCGCCCTTGGAGAACTCTACGGCCTGCAAGCCGTGGAAATCGACACAGCGGATCATCTTACAGCAAATTTTCGATTTTGGCCTTCAACGCCTCTTTCGACACGGCGCCGACCTGCTTGTCGACCACCTCGCCGCCCTTGAGGAAGATGATCGTGGGGATGTTGCGCACACCGTATTTCATGGTGATGTCGTCGTTGTCCTCCACGTCGCACTTGCCGATCACTGCCTTGCCCTCGTACTCGGCGGCCAGCTCCTCCACGATCGGAGCGATCATGCGGCAGGGGCCGCACCACTCGGCCCAAAAATCGATCACCACAGGCTTCTCCTGCGAGATGACCTCCTGGAAATTGTCTTTGTCAATGATTAAAGCCATAAACAAAAATTTAATTATATAACCGATATAAAATATTGTTGATGAATGATTTCTTTTTTATGCTATGGAGTATTTTATTTCGTTTTCCTCCAAATATCCCACCAGCGACTGCGTGAGGCTCACCTTGTGGCTCTTCGAGAAGAAACGGATCGAAACGCCCGTCGCCGGGTCGTAGACATTGAACCGCAGCACGGTTTCGCCTTTCGCCTCACGCACTTTCTCGGTCAACTCCCGTACCAGGTCGGGCGTCACTTCGCCCACGGGGAGCTGCACGCTCATCTCCCGGATCATCGTATCGCGCAACTCCTGGAGCTGCACCATGGAAATGATCTTGAATTCCAGCTCCTGGTCGTTGTAGGGGCGCGGCTGCACCTTGCCCCGAATGAAAAGGAAGTAGTCGGAGAAAAGATATTTGCGGAAATTCTCGTAATCCTTGCTGAAAAGGGTGAATTCGTGCGTGCCGTTGTAGTCCTCCAGCGTGAATTTGCCCCACGGCTTGCCGCTCTTGGAAATCAGATTCTGCACATTCACCACCATGCCCGCCACGGCCACCTCCTGCCCGCGCAGGGCTTCCAGATTTTCGAGTTCGGCAAGCTGCGTCTTGCACATGTGGTCGATGATGACCTTGTAGTCGTCGAGCGGGTGGGCCGAAAGATAGAGACCGATCATCTCGCGCTCCTTGGCCAGCGTCTCCAGCTGGCTCCAGTCGGCACAGGCCGGCAGCACGGGACGCTGGATGTCGATCTGACCGCCTCCGCCGAACAGACTCTGCTGGGCGTTGTTTTTCTCGGCCTGGTAGCGCTGGCCGTAGCGGATCAACAACTCGATGAACGACATGCTGTTGGCATCGCGCAGATCGGCCCCGAAGAACTTGCCGCGGTGGAAGCCCGTAATCGAATCGAACGCCCCGGCATAGGCCAGATTCTCGAAACACTTGCGGTTGACCACCGTATAATTGACCCGCTCCATCAAGTCGTAGATGTCCTTGAAACGCCCGTTTTCCTGCCGCTCGGCGATCAGGCTGTCGACAGCCGCTTCGCCCACGCCCTTGACGGCCGCCAGCCCGAAGCGCACATCGCCCTGAAGGTTAGCCGAAAAAGTGCGCATCGACTCGTTGATGTCTGGGCCTAACACACGGATACCCATGCGCTTGCACTCGTTCATATAAAGCGTCAGCTGCTTGATGTCGGCCAGGTTTCGGCTGAGCAGCGCCGCCATGAACTCCGACGGATAGTGGGCTTTCAGATAGCCCGTCTGATAGGCCACATAGGCATAGCAGGTCGAATGCGACTTGTTGAACGCATAGGACGCGAACGCCTCCCAGTCGCTCCAGATCTTCTCGCACACGGCCATGTCGTGCCCGCGCTCGCGGCATCCCGACAGAAACTTGGGCTTCATCTTGTCCAGCACGTCGCGCTTCTTCTTACCCATGGCCTTGCGCAGCGTGTCGGCCTCGCCGCCCGTGAAGCCGGCGAGTTTCTGCGACAACAACATCACCTGCTCCTGATAGACGGTGATGCCGTAGGTGTCGCTCAAATACTCCTCCATGTCGGCTATGGGGTAGGTCACCGGCTCGATGCCCTGTTTGCGGGCGATGAAACTCGGGATATACTCCATCGGGCCGGGACGATAGAGGGCGTTCATGGCGATCAAGTCCTCGAAACGGTTGGGCTTCAAATTTTTGAGGTGTTTTTTCATGCCCGGCGACTCGAACTGGAACAGTCCCGTCGTCTCGCCGCGGGCGAACACCTCGTAGGTCGGGGCGTCGTCGAGCGGAATTTCGTCGATGTCGACCTCCTCGCCGCGCACCGCCTTGACATTGCCGACGGCATCCTTGATGATCGAGAGGGTGCGCAGCCCCAGAAAGTCCATCTTGATCAGGCCCACGCTCTCGACCTCCTTGCCCTCGAACTCCACCACGTTCAGCTCGGCATCCTTGGCTATGGCCATCGGTGCGAACTTCTCCAGGTCGTCCTGCCCGATAATCACGCCGCAGGCGTGCACGCCGGTCTGACGGATCGAGCCTTCGAGTTTCTCGGCATACTTCAGCGTATTGCGGATCAACTGGTTGGGCGACTCGCGCTCGGCCGCCAGCTCGGGCGACTCCTTGTAAACGAAGTCGAACGGCGTTTCGCCGTGTTTCTTGTCGGGCGTGATCCTGTCGGGCACCAGCTTCGACAGACGGTCGCTCTCCGAAAGGGCGAGCTTCTGCACGCGGGCCACGTCCTTGATCGCCATCTTGGGCGCCATGGTGCCGAACGTCACGATCTGGGCCACGCGTTTCTGCCCGTATTTCTCCACGCAGTAGCGCAGCACGTCGGCGCGGCCGTCCTCGTCGAAATCGACGTCGACATCGGGCAGCGAAATACGCTCGGGATTGAGGAAACGCTCGAACAGCAGGTCGTACTGCAACGGGTCGATATTGGTGATCTTCAGGCAGTAGGCCACCACCGAACCGGCGGCCGACCCACGTCCGGGGCCTACCGAGACGCCCATTTCGCGGGCGGCGCGGATGTAGTCCCATACGATGAGGAAGTAGCCCGGGAAACCCATCCACTCGATGGTTTCCAGCTCGTATTTCAAACGGGACTCGACCTTCTCGTCCAGTACCTCGCCATAGCGCCGGTGCGCGCCCTTGTAAGTGATGTCTTTCAGATAGCAGAACTGCTTGGCGATCATCAGCTTGTCGGACAAATCCTTGTCGTCGACCACGAACCGTTCCAGCTCCTCGACCGAAGCGCACGCTTCGATCCGGGCGAGCAGTTTCTTGTCCTCCAACTTCTTGACGAACGATGCGCGCAGCTCCTCCAACTCCAGCGGGAAGTCGTCGGGCGGCGGGAAGTTGGGCATCAACGGCGCATGCGTCAGCGAATAGGTCTCGCACTTGTCGGCGATCTCCAGCGTCGTGGCCAGCGCCTCGGGATGCTCCGGAAAGAGGGCCGCCATCTCTTCGGGCGACTTCAGGTATTCCTGGAACGTGTAGCGCATACGCTTGGGGTCGTCCAGATCGCGCCCCGTATTGAGACAAATCAGGTGGTCGTGCGCCACGGCATCCTCGGCCAGGATGAAATGCACGTCGTTCGAACAGATGTATTTCACCCCGTACTGGGCCGCCAGCTCCAGCAGCACCTTGTTGACGCGCAACTGGTTCTCGTACACGTCGGCGTCTTTCTGCGGATCGCCCGATGGGTGGAGCTGGAGTTCGAGGTAGTAGTCGTCGCCGAAAATACCCTTGAACCACTGCACCACGCGCTCGGCCTCGGCCCGATCGTTGCGCATGATGGCTTGCGGCAACTCGCCGCCCAGACACGCCGAACAGCAGATCAACCCCTCGTGATACTGCTCGAGCAGCTGCTTGTCGACACGCGGCTTATAATAGAAACCCTCCGTAAAGGAGTAGGAGACCATCTTGCAGAGGTTGTGATAGCCTTCGAGATTCTTGGCCAGCAGAATCAGGTGGTCGCCCGCCTTCTCGTCCTTGTCCTTCTCGAAACGGTTCTTCACCACATAGACCTCGCAGCCCAGAATGGGTTTGATCTCGTTGTCGGTGGCCGTGTCGTGGAAGTTCTTGACCCCGTACATGTTGCCGTGATCGGTGATGGCCAGTGCCGTCATGCCGAGCGCCTTGGCCCGCTTGATGAGGGGCTTGATGGCCGCGGCGCCGTCGAGAATCGAGTATTGGGTGTGTACGTGCAGATGGACGAAATCGGGCATAAGGCAAAAAAATAGAGGCTGGAAAACCGCCGATACTTACTTCTGCAAATATACGGAAATTTATACGAGAATCCTTGGCAAGGCTCTTGCAAGTTATCAACAAAATAATCGACTTCCTAACTCTACCGCCATGCAAGACGAAACGATGGTCGTACTGGCCGAATACACCTCCTCCACCGAGGCCGAAATCGTCAAATCGATGCTCGACAGCGCCGGCATCTGGTCGACGATCCGCAACGAATACATGTCCGCGATCTATCCCGTGGGCACCATGCCCGCGCAGGTGGTCGTCCGCTCGGGCGACTACGAAAAGGCGCTGTCCATGCTGCGCCACCGATAGCCGACGAACACGCAAACCGCTCCTGCAGCCAGGAACCGGCGGATTACCACGACGCGAAATCGACCCGCAGTTCGTAGGGCGTTCGGGTCGCCGTGCCGTCGATCTTGCGGGGCGTCCATTTGCCGCGGCTGTTACGGATGACGCGGATGACTTCCTTGGAAAGTTTTTCGTCGGGCGTGGCGAGCACCTCGTCGATCGTCACACCGCCGTCGGGTTCGATGAAAAAGCGGATGTGCACCTGTCCGCCGGCACTGTTGCGGAAACGATCGTTGTAACGGATATGCGTCCGCAACCAGGGATAGAAACTCTCATGCGGATCTTTACCCATGAAAAGCAGCGGATCGGGATTCAACGCCTGTTCGATCCGCTCCAGCGGAAGCCGCAGTCTCAATCGCACCTGGTAAGGCACCTTGCGATCGCCTTGCCGGGCCGGCTGCCACGTGCCCTCCAGACTTTCGAACGCATCGGTCACCAGTGCCCGTGTCGCAGCGCTCGCCGGCTCTATGTCGACATGATCGCGCCCCTGGCTCGTGCTGTCCGCGAACCGCCAATGGAAGATGCGGCCCGCCGTATCCACCCGGAACGCCACGGCCACCTGCTCGGACAATTCGGTATAGGGGTATCGCTGCTCCACGGCCAGACTCTTGATCCGGGCCGCCAGCCGGGCGCGGAAAAACCGCACCTCGCCTCCATTGAAAGTAGGCGGCGTAATGCTTTCATTCTGTGCATATATTGCTCCGCCAAAAAGCAGCACGACGACAAGGGTTGCGATTCGTTTCATATCGGTTCAATTCAATGGAAGTTTCTCTCGCCTCGGCATAGCTCGCACAAGCACGACTATTTATTTATGCGTTCCATATTTTCCACGCCGCCTCGGCCTGCGCGCGAAACATGCGTTCGCCGTTCATAATTCGTGCCCCGCGCTGCTGCCCGTAGGAGAGAAACTGCGTCAGCGGCGGATTGTAGACCAGATCGAGCAGCCGGTGCGCCGGCGTGACATAGGCGTAGGGGATACGCGGCGCGCAGTCGACGGCGGGGTAGGTGCCCACGGGCGTGGCGTTGACGATCAACACACTCTGTTCGACGACTTCGCAAGGTAGGTTATCGTAGGTGTAGTTGCCTTTGGCCGGATCGCGCGACACCAATGCGAACGGTATGCTGCGCTCGGTCAGCGCATATTGCACCGCCTGCGAAGCTCCGCCCGTACCCAGTACGAGCGCCTGCCCGGGACTGTCGCCGCCCAGCAGCTCGTCGAGCGTCGCACGCAGCCCCACGATATCCGTGTTGTGGCCCGTGAGCCGTCCGTCGGCTTCGCGCCGAACGCAGTTGACCGCGCCGATCATGCGGGCGTCGAACGACAGGTCGTCCAAATAGCGCATCACCTCGCGCTTGTAGGGTATGGTGACGTTGAACCCCGCCAAGTCGGGAATCTCCCGAAGCAGACGGGGCAAATCTTCGATTTCCGGCAATTCGTAGAGCGCAAAGCTGCAATCGGCGATACCCTCGCGCTCGAATTTCGCCGTAAAATAGGCCGCCGAAGCCGAATGCCCCAGCGGGCGACCGATCAATCCGAAACGTCGCATGCTACCGTCGTTTCGCCATGGCCCGTGCGGCCAGTTCGACCCCGAAAATCACCCCGAAACCCGCCACGCACAGCAGCAGCGCCTGCCAGTCGAAATACTCCGGCCACACGTTCGCCTCGACCAGCGGCTGCACCCGGCCATGGCTGTCCGCATAGGTCGCCAGCACCTCTTTCCAGGGCCACACCTTGTTGAGCGAACCGATCATGAACCCCATCAATGTCGCGACCGTCACATCGTGCCAATGCTTGAGCAACCAGGCCAACAAATGCGAGAACGACACGATGCCGACGGCGGCCCCGGTCAAAAACAGCGCGATCACCGGGATGTTCAGCTCGCCAACCGCCTGCAATATATATTGGTATTTGCCCAACAGCAGCAAAATGAAAGCCCCCGAAATGCCGGGCAGGATCATGGCGCAGATCGCCACGGCCCCCGCCAGCATCACGAACCACCACGTATCGGGCGTCTCGGCAGGCGTGGCGACCGTGATCCACCAGGCGACGACCGCGCCGACGACCAACGCCGCCGCGCGCTTCCAGTCCCACCGGCCGACCTGCCGGCCCACCGACCAGGCCGAAGCGACGATCAGGCCGAAGAAAAACGACCACACGGCGACGGGGTAGTTCGCCAGCAGATAGGTCATGACCCGGGCCAGCGAGAAGACGGCGACGCCGATTCCGAGCAGCACCGGCAGCAGAAACCGCCCGTTGACATGGCGCCAGAACTCGCCGAGCCGCAGTTTCGCCAACAGCCTCAAGGCCGTGGCGTCGACCCGGCGGATCGAGTCGATCAACTCCTCGTAGATGCCCGAAATGAAAGCGATCGTACCGCCCGAAACCCCCGGCACCACATCGGCCATACCCATGGCGCAGCCTTTGAGCGCCAACTCCACGAAACGGGAAATATCCATAATCGAGTGCGATTTACACCGTGCGAAGATACGAAAAACCGAGTGCAAAAGCAAGTCCGCTCGCATTTTGCCGCAGCCGGGACACCTTGCCGATACGAAAAATAGCGCAACGCTTCGGATTTTTCGTTATTCCGTCATATCTTTGCAAAATATGCGAAGCTATTCCAACTGACCAAACACGACCTCTATATGGCAGACGAAAAAATCATCTTCTCGATGGTGGGCGTTTCCAAGACGTTCGCCAATCAGAAAAAGGTGCTCAACAACATCTACCTCTCGTTTTTCTACGGTGCGAAGATCGGCATCATCGGTCTGAACGGCGCCGGAAAATCGACCCTGATGAAGATCATAGCCGGCATCGACAAGAATTTCCAGGGCGAAGTGGTCTTCTCGCCCGGCTATTCGGTGGGCTATCTGGAGCAGGAGCCTAAGCTCGACCCCGAAAAGACGGTGCGCGAAGTCGTCGAGGAGGGTTGCGCCGCGACGATGGCACTGCTCAGAGAGTACAACGAAATCAACGAAAAGTTGTGCGAGCCGATGTCCGACGACGAAATGGCCCGCATGATCGAGCGTCAGGGCGAACTCTACGAAAAGATCGACCACGCCAACGGCTGGGAGATCGACAGCGTGCTCGACCGTGCCATGGACGCCCTGCGGTGTCCCGAGGCCGACCGGAAGGTGGCCGTGCTCTCGGGCGGCGAGCGGCGCCGCGTGGCCCTGTGCCGCCTGCTCTTGCAGCAGCCCGACGTGCTGCTTCTGGACGAGCCTACGAACCACCTCGACGCCGAGTCAATCGACTGGCTCGAACAGCATCTCCAGCAATATAAAGGCACGGTGATCGCCGTGACGCACGACCGCTATTTTCTGGACAACGTGGCCGGCTGGATCCTCGAACTCGACCGCGGCGAAGGCATTCCGTGGAAAGGCAACTACTCGGGCTGGCTCGAACAGAAAACCGCCCGCATGGCCATGGAGGAAAAGCAGGAGTCCAAGCGCCGCAAAACGTTGGAACGCGAGCTGGAATGGGTGCGCATGTCGCCCTCGGGCCGTCACGCCAAATCCAAGGCGCGTTTGTCGGCCTACGACCGAATGATGAACGAGGACACCAAGCAGAAAGAGGAGAAGCTCGAAATCTTCATTCCCAACGGCCCGCGCCTGGGCGACGTGGTGATCGAGGCCCAGGGCGTGAAAAAGGCGTTCGGCGACCGCGTGCTCTACGAAGATTTGAATTTCTCGCTGCCGCCTGCCGGCATCGTGGGCGTCATCGGCCCCAACGGCACCGGCAAAACCACGCTGTTCCGCATGATCATGGGACTCGATACGCCTACTACAGGGTCGTTCCGCGTGGGACCTACCGTGAAGCTGGCCTACGTCGACCAGCAGCACCAGTCGATCGACCCCGAAAAGTCGGTCTACGAGGTGGTTTCGGGCGGCGCCGACCTCATCACGCTGGGTAACCGTCAGATCAACGCCCGGGCCTATATCGCCCGCTTCAACTTCACGGGCGCCGACCAGGAAAAGAAGTGCGGCATGCTCTCGGGCGGCGAACGCAACCGCCTGCACCTGGCTTTGGCGCTCAAGGAGGAGGGCAATGTGCTGCTTCTGGATGAGCCGACCAACGACATCGACGTCAACACGTTGCGCGCGCTGGAAGAGGGTCTGGAAAACTTCGCCGGCTGCGCCGTGGTCATTTCCCACGACCGCTGGTTCCTCGACCGCATCGCCACGCACATCCTCTCGTTCGAAGGCGATTCGCAGGTCGTGTTCTACGAAGGTTCCTACAGCGAATTCGAGGCCTGGAAACGCGCCCAGGGCGGCGACACCGAGCCGCACCGCGTCAAATACCGCAAGTTAATGGAAAACTGATCGCGTACTTCCATGCTTTGCGCTGCCCGGCATAGCCCGCAAACGGCTTCCTGCCCCCGCGCCATCGCAACGTCCACTTTTCACCTTTCACTTTTCACCTCGTAAAATGCAAAAACCGACTATTCCCAAGGGTACGCGCGACTTCTCCCCGCTGGAGATGATGCGCCGCAACTACATATTCGACACCATCAAGCGCGTGTTCCGCCTCTATGGCTTCGCGCCGCTCGAAACTCCTTCCATGGAGAACCTCTCGACCTTGCTGGGCAAATACGGCGACGAGGGCGACAAACTCCTGTTCAAGATTCTCGACTCGGGCGACTACGCCGCCGGTCTGACCGACGACGAGGTGCGCCAGGCGTCGAAAATCTGCGAAAAGGGTCTGCGTTACGACCTCACGGTGCCGTTCGCGCGCTATGTCGTGCAGCACCAGGGCGAGTTGTCGTTTCCGTTCAAACGCTACCAGATGCAGCCCGTATGGCGTGCCGACCGGCCGCAGAAAGGCCGCTACCGCGAGTTCTACCAATGCGACGTCGACGTCATCGGCACCCGGTCGCTGCTGTGCGAAGTCGAGCTGGTCGAGATCGTGGAACGCGTGTTCCATGCCTTGGGCATCCGCGCAGTGCTCAAGATGAACAACCGCAAGATTCTCTACGGCATCGCCGAGACCATCGGCCATGCCGACAAGATGACCGACATCACCGTGGCCATCGACAAGCTGGAGAAAATCGGTCTGGACAACGTAAAGGCCGAGCTTCTGGAGCGCGGGCTGGACGAAGCCGCAGTCGGCCGACTTCAACCCATACTCGAATTGAGCGGAGACAATAAACAGAAATTAACCGTATTGCGAGATATTATCGGATCGTCCGCAACCGGATTGCAAGGCATCGAGGAGCTGACGACCGTCTTCGGCCACATCGAGCGGCTCGGACTCCGGCTGCCCGTCGAACTCGACCTCTCGCTGGCTCGCGGTCTGAACTACTACACCGGTGCCATTTTCGAGGTCAAGGCGCTCGACTACGCCATCGGCTCGATCTGCGGCGGCGGGCGCTACGACGATCTCACGGGCATCTTCGGACTGCCCGGCATGTCGGGCGTCGGCATTTCGTTCGGCGCCGACCGCATCTACGACGTGATGACCGGCCTGAACCTCTTTCCCGAAGAGGTCGACAGTTCGACGCGCGTGCTGTTCGTCAACCTCGGCGCCGACGAGGAAGCCGCGAGCCTCCAACTCCTGCGCGGGCTGCGCGACGCCGGCATCGCCGCCGAAATCTATCCCGAAGCCGGCAAGATGAAAAAGCAGCTGGAATACGCCAACCGCCGTGCCGTTCCCTATGTGGCGATCGTCGGTTCGCAAGAGCTGGAGGCCCAAGCCGTCACGCTCAAGGACATGCGCTCGGGCGAACAGCGGCAGATCGCATTCGGCGAACTCGCAAACCACTTAAAATAGCACATATAAATCACCGGATATAAATAAGTTGTTATTTTTATTATTTGCCGTAACCTGTGGTTAAGCGCAATCGGAGCGGTTCCGTTTTTTTCGTTTTTCCGACTACCCTATCAGAAATAATTGGTCGACCAATTATTCCGACGTACGATAAAAAACCGATGCAGTAAATCTGCATCGGTTTTTTTCGGATCGGTTTCGGCCGATCAGCCCTGAATACCGTTATCGCCCTGGGATGCACCCGGCATCTGCACGTCCGAACCGTTGCCCAGATCGTATTCGTCCACCGTGATACCGAAGTGGTACTGGTAGCTGGGATCGATGAGGTTGACCACAGGTTCCTTATCGTCGTCGTCATCGCCGTCGCCGTCGGGCTGGGGTTCGGGAACCAGACCGCTCTGCGTACCGTTGAAGATCAGCGTGTAGACATACTTGCGGTTCTGCTGCCATTCGTACCACGTCGTACCGTTCTCCTCCCAGGTCGTGTTCGATACGGGAGCCACAGCGGCCCATACGAAGATCGACTCGTTGTTCTGGTCCATCGTACCCTTGTAGCAGTTGTGGATCTGCTGACCGTTCACCGTCTGGATGTAGTCGGGATACTTCTCCGGCCGATCCTTGGGCGTGATCTTCACCAGCACCAGGATGCGTGCGCTCTTGTTGCCCCGAGTACCGTCCCACTTGGTGAACTTCTGGGGAATGATGAACCACGGCTTGAGCTGGGTCTTGCCCGGCTGGGGTGCGTAGCTTTCCGTGTAGATGTGGCCGGTCAGCTCCTGAACCTGGTCGGTCAGCTTGATGGTCAGTGCGTTCGTGTTACCCTTCACACCCGGCTCCACACCGGCGAACGAGAAGTAGTTCAGATACGAACCCGTTGCCTGCTGACCGTAGTCGATATCCCACGAGCAGAAGTCGTCGGGGTTGTTGCCGCCCTCCTGGAACATATCTTTCAGGTCGGGGATGAAGTCGACGTTCGTGTCGCCCGTAGCCCAGGTCATCGTACCCGAAGTGCGTACGCGATCGAGTTTGAAACCGGCGATTTCGATGTCGAGATCCTCTGCCGAGCGGTTCACGGCCTTGAAGCAGATCTGCGAAAGCGCATGACGGAAGTTGAGTGAAATGGTCTCGTTCGTGGGCTTCACGTTGCGGGATACGGCGTAGATGAAGTCGTCCCAACCGTCGTAACGATACTCGTTGTGGTCTACCTCCCGCGCCTGTACGGCGTCGTAGTGGTGCTCCCACGTCTTCACGGCTTCACCCTTGCTGTTCTCGGTCATCTTGAGGTACTGACCTGCGGTCGAATACTTCAGCAAACCGTTCCACAGCGGGCCGCTGTCCTGATCTCCGGAGTAGAAGGCGAAGAAGTCCATCGGTTTGTTCGACGTCCAGCGGGGAATCTGGTTGCCGGTGAAGGTGAACACGTTGTCCGCGCCGCGCTTGAACAGCGTCCAGTCGAGTTCGGGCGTTGCGTCGATCCCTTCTTCGGAAATCACGCCGAAAGCCTTGAATTCGGGCAGATTGGCGGTCGTGAGGATCGTGCCGTGGTCTACGGGCGTGTTGCGGGTGAGCTTGTCGGATACGACCGAGAACTTGATCTGGTTGTCTTCGGAGGTCCAAACCGATGCCAGTTCCTCATCCTTCGCGCAAGAAGCCAAAGTCATTGCAATGACACCTGCCAACAAAATTTGTTTTTTCATAGTAGTAAAAATTTAAAGTTAATAAATAATTGATTGATAATTGTTTGTTTCATATTACTTCAGTTTTTTCATCGTTTCACAATCAGTCAGTTTCTATCGGTTGCTTTTGTGCATCCTTTCCGTATCTTTTTCTGCTGCGGCATCGCCGAACGAGTTCGGCTCCGCACCCGGCATTTATCTTTTCGTCCTCCAGGTCATAGGCAGGTCGTGATCTTCGGAATTCCAGTCGTCGATGTTGGCATCCGAACCTTCGTCGAGGTCGAGCGTCTCGGGTTCCACCGTCGCACACTCGATGACCATGTGTACCCGCCGGGGATTGGGCGCCTTGAGTATCTGCTCCGTCACGTCGATGTTGTAGTACCATCGGGTTCCGTCGTTGAGCCACACGTAGAGCAGGAACGAATGCGAGTCATGGCACTCTCTGTTGCATCCGAAGGAGAGGAACTCTCCGGTCATGGGCGCTTCGAGATCGTCATACTCCACGCCGAACGGCAGGGTCACCAACTCTTCGCCTCTCGTTTCGTCGTGCAGGATCAGCGAGGACGACATGCTGCTCAACGAGCCGCTGGTTCTCAAGATGTCGTCGCGGTTTTCGATGCCGTGGATTTCGAACGAGTAGGTGCTGCACAGTTCGTGGGGATAGAGCGTGATGACATGCTCTTCGACCTCCACGGGTCGGCCCAGATATTCGTCCTTGTCCTTCTCGGGCACGCAGATGTAGCTGATGCCCGTCTGGGTAATCACCGTCTCGACGGCCGTGCACCCCCATAGTCGTTCGGGACAGATCGTCACCCGTTCGCCGCGGCTGCTGGGGTAGCCGCTGTAGCCCAGGGGTTCGAACAAGCCTCCCGAGAAGGTGACGATTTCGTGGGTCGCGAAATCGCTTCGGCTCGACAGATAAACCGTTTCGTAGTCGTTGTTGTAGGAGATTATGTTGTAGTCTCCTCGGGTGATGGTGACATAACCACCCATCTTGTCGAGGTCGAATCGCGAGGGCTGGCTGCCGTCGGCCGGATAGAACCAGACGCACATGCCCGCAGGATCGGCATCGGGAGCATCCCGCCAGTCGAATTCGACTCGGACGGTCTCCAGGTGTGCATGGTGGTAGCACAGCTCCTTGTGTTCACAGGCGGTGGCGGTCAGCAACGCCGCTGCGAAGATCGTACGGATAGTCTTTTTCATCGTTCAGCTCATTTTTTGTTGTAGTTTCCGCGTCCGATCAGCCACACGAGCGAAATTTCCGCTTTCGTCGGCCCGAACCAGTGACGCTGGTGGGTACTCTGCCATACGTAGCACTCCTTGTCGGGCAGATACTCCTTGTAGGTGCCGCCCATGTAGCCCACGCCGAGCGTGAAGTCGATGTTGAACCGTCGACCCACAGGCACCGAGTAGCCGTACTCGATTCCCGCCGCGTAGCTCCACCGGTCGGCCAGGTAGCCGCGACCTCCCGTTTCGAAGTCGTAGGTGACGATCTGACCGTAGAGGCCTGCATGGTGACCCGTGAGGGGTTTCTCCTTGGCCTTGCGACCGAACCATTTTCGGATGGCTATGTCGCCGCCGTAGGTGCGCCAGTACCAGTGGTGCCGGTCGGTTTTCCACCATGCGTACATCCAGTTGCCGCTGATCGACCAGTTGCGACCGAGGTATACTTCCGCGCCGATATTGGGGACTGCCAGCGCATCGTACAACATGTTGGTCTTCAGGCCTAAATAGAACGGCTTCTTGGGTTCTTCAGGGGGCGATTCCGCTTCGGGCGGCCCGGTGTGCGGTCGTGCGACGACCGGTGTGGCGAGCGGCTCCAGCGAAGGGGCCGGGAAGCTCACTTCACCGCATATGGGCGGAAGTTTTTCGGGGTTCCACACGCGTTCGTACCAGACGCACAGCCGCGAGGCGCGCAATTCGGGGAACAGATGCTGGTACATGTAGCGGTAGGGGATACCGTTGCGGAAGCGCGAGAGTCGTCCGACGTTGTTGTCCTCGACTTTTTCGCCGTCGCGGCAGCGGTCGGCGATGTCTCGGAGGAACTCCAGCGTTTCATCGCGGTAGGGCAGGTCGGGATCGGCCTCGGCCAAACGGATCAGGCCGTTCCAGTCGCGCCCCAGGAAGGTGAACGTCATCATCGAATCGGGCAGTTCACCGTATTGCGACAGATACTCGAACAGTTTGTTGGCTCGTTTCTGCGACAACCGCCGGTTCATGACCACCGAACCCTCGGGCGACGCACCGCCGATCACTTCGATGCGCGTCAGCCGATAGATCGAATCGGCGTCCTGGCGCACCTTGAGGCTGTCGACGATCTGCGCCAGCGCCTGACGGTTGCCCTCGAAATCGAGTTCGAGCAGAGAATAACCCTGACGGAAGTGGATCTTTACGGAATCCTGCGCCTGACGGGCAAAAAGATTTCCGCACCCGACCAACAATAACAGTGTGAGCAGTAGACGTTTCATATCTTTAACTCTGTTTTCTTCGTACATTGCGTTTTCTCAATCCCGGATAGTTCTCGTCCATCCATTTGGCGAAGCATATCCGGTTGAATCCGAGTTCCTGGGCTATTCCCGATAGGGTGCCGCCCTCCTTGTAGCGTTTGAGTCCCTCCTGGTACTTGATCGCCATTCCGGGCGACGGGCCTGCGGGACGTCCGAGCTTGCTTCCGTTCCGGGCAGCTTGCGAGAGTCCCTGCCGGGTGCGTGCACCGACGGCTCGACTGCCGAACAAAGCCAACCCTTCGAAAAATTTCGGCCAATCTACATAGGCGGATTCCATGTCGAGCCACGGTTCGTCCAGCGATTTGACTACGGCTTCCCGTTGTGCGACACTCCCCAGCAGTCGCATCAAACTCGGCAGTCCGTTGGCCAGATCATAGAGCGAGTAGACGAGCAGTCGGTCTCCGGCTTGCAGGCCGGCTATTGCCTGCGCCGGGTTCTCCGCCATGACGATCTCCTCCGACGATACGCCGGAAGAGATCAACCGGCCGATCGTTTCATAGAGTTCGGAAACGTCCTCTTTGTATCTTATATATCCTTTTATTGACATTTCACACGAATGTTAGCAACATATAAATACATAATATATTGTATTACATATATTTAATCTGACATTTGCAGATTCAAATGTTATTTTATCGTTCGTTTCTTTTGCAAATGTATGGGAAATATTTTTCCCTCCAAATATTTTTCACAAAAAATTCACATGGAAATCGTCATTTTTCTTTCAATTCGTTTTTAATTATTTAATATTCAAATAGATAAATGATGAAAAAATTTTACACACATTCCTGCAAAAAGCAGGCCGTGCCACAAGCCCCGCAAACGGCTATACTATATCTATACGCGCGCGCATCGCGCGTAATACCCCTCACAGAAGCCTGTACAGGGGATATATACGTCGTCGAGCGGCCGCAAAGTGGCCGCTCGACGACTGTTTTTCATTTGTTTGTAAAATATTTGTTACTAAAATGTACTTTTATCGACATTTAGTAACATTTCACCGACACGATATTGCCCCATACACACCCGCCGAACCATAAAAAAACCTGCTGCAGATTCTGCAGCAGGCGAAGTATCCGCGATCGCCGAGCCGATCGCGCTATGTCGGGACAAAAAAGTATATCGTCCGATCAATAATTAGTCTTTTTCGGCTCGAAATAGGCTTGCGGATGCTGGCATGCCGGACATATTTTCGGCGCTTCGGAAGCCTCGCAGACATAGCCGCAATTGCGGCATTGCCACCAGATTTTGCCGTCGCGCTTGAAGAAATCGCCGTCCGAAAAACGGCTCAAAAGTTTGAGGTAACGCTCTTCGTGCTGCGCCTCGACGGTAGAGATCATGCGGAATGCCGTGGCGACTTCCGGAAATCCCTCGGCTTCAGCTGTTTCGGCGAAGTCTCGATATAGTACATCCCACTCCTCGCGCTCGCCGTGCGCAGCGGCCAACAGATTTTCCGTCGTCGTGCCGATCGGCCCGGCGGAGTACCCGGCCGTGATCTCGACATGCCCGCCCTCCAGCAACTTGAAAAACCGCTCGGCATGTTCTTTTTCCTGCTCGGCCGTCTCCAAAAAAACGCCCGCCACCTGCTCGTAGCCCTCTTTTTTAGCCTTGCTAGCAAAAAATACGTAGCGGCTGCGCGCCTGACTCTCCCCGGCGAACGCTTTCAACAGATTTTGTTCGGTGCGGGTACCTCGAATGCTTTTTCCCATGATCGTCGAATATTTTTTGAGTATTCACATTCCGCTGCAAATACCGCGACAATCGACCGTGGGAAATCTTCGGCGCCCCACATAAGCCTTTTCAGCTTATTTATAAGACTTTTAGCAATAATATTCGCGATTTTTCAAGACAGGACATGCCTGCCGATCCCACCGGGAGCAGCGGGGTAGACGGTTAGGCACAAAAAAAATGATTTTCAGTGTTTTTCCTTTTTAGGAAACCATCCTTTGGCCACCCGTCGGCGTTGTTCGAACAGCTCGCCGATCGACCAGAACGACGAGGCGCCCCACACGGCCAGCAGCGTCGACCAAAGGATATGCCGCACCGCGATCGACGCCGCGACGGCCGCGATGCCCATCACCAAAAACACCCACCAGCAGCGCACGCCGAAGTGGTATTCGCCCTTGATGACCATCGGGTGGAACATGCCGATAATCAAGAAAGTAGCCACCCCGATCACCAGACCGGTCAAATTATATTGCGTCAGGAATTCCATGTCCGAATTTTTATCAAAGATACGAATAAGCGAGGGCAAAAGCAAGCTTGCTTTTTGCCGAGCATGAGTATCTTCGGCGTAAGCCAAAGATACGAATAAGCCGAAAACAAAACCAAACTCGTTTGGATTTTCTTAAGGCGGAGTATCTAAAGCGCAGCTAAAGATACGAAAAAAATCGGCGGGCGATTTCCCATGGAATCGCTCGCCGACAGAGGGTCGAAACCCGCTGATTTAGAAGTTGTACTGCACCATCACGTTGACACGGTTGGCATTGTTGCGATCGCTGTTCATGTCGTAGCGACGGCCGTAGAGATACTCGGCGGCCAGACGGCAGCGCGAAGACACTTTGTAGAATACGTTGCCGAAAATATACTGGCCCTGGCGATATTCGTTGTCGGCATAGAAACCGTGCTTATGCTCGACTCGCACCATCGAATAGCCGCCCGACAGGAACACCTTGCTCGTGAGGTTGATCTGCGCCGCAGCCTGCCAGCCCCACATGGGCGTGGTCTGGATCCGTTCGGGATTCTGCGGATCGGGCGTGAAATCCAGCCCCGAGCCGGTCAAATCCTGAATATAAGGCGTGATACCCTTGCCATATACGCCGTTCATGAACAGCACCACCGGACGCGCCACCTTGATGCGGCCGCTCAATTGCACGCCCCAGCCCAGCAGCGAGGTGTTGTTGCCCGTGCGTGCGTTGTGCAGATACATGTTGCGCACGACGCCCGTGGCACGGAGATGGCTCTCGCGGTTGTTGCCCCACGCCAGCTGCAAATAGGCCGGGAAATCGGGCACGCGCTGACGAAGCGGGGCGAAATTATCGTTGTAGGTGGCGCTCACATGAGGCATTTCGGCTGCGACGCCGAAGGTCAGCCGCTCGCGGGCGAACGTCACCTCATAGCGGATCATCGTCGCGAAATTGAAGTTGTAGGCGTTGGGGCCTTGGTAGTCGATGGTCGTGGGCGCGGCCTGCAAGTCGCAGAACGTCGTCACATCGCGACCCAGCGTGAAACCCTTGGCCGACACATAGGCCGAACGTACGCGCGGCGTATAGCTGCCCTCGCGACCGCCCCGGAAATCGGCGTCGAAGAACACCAGCACACGGCCTATGCCCGTGTTGGTGATCGCCTTGAGGAACACGCGCGAGGTCGTAGCGTCCATCATCAGCTTCTGACGCGTGTTGTAGTTGCCCGGCACGGGAATGTCGTAGGGCACGAAGTCGAGGTTGTCCGAAATGCCGTTGAAGTCATAACCGGCACGCAGCGTCACCGAACCGCCCACGGCGAACGAGAAACGGTTGTTCTTCGTGGCGAAGACGAACTGCGGTTTTTCCACCTGCTGGAATCCGGGCCGGTAGGTGTCGATGTAATCCTGCGTAGCATTGGCCACCGTAGCACGGTTGAGCGCCGCAGCATCGCGCGATCCGCAACCGTAGGTGTCCGTTTCATGCACGGAAATCAGATACACCGTCGGTGAATACTCGCCCTCCTGAACCTGGTTCGAGTAGCGCTGTGCCGATGCGGAAGTCGCAATCAGCAGAGCCGCAGTCAAAAGTCGAAATGTTTTCATAAGCCGAATAAAATTTGGTTTTTTTAAATAAACTTTCTCGTTTTTTGTTTTTGGAATACAACGGGTTAATATTCACCCCGCAAATTAGCAAGTTGTATGCCAAATCCCCGTCCTGCGCCTCCTATTCGCAGGTTCCGGATCAAATCCACGGCCGCA
>CAYSJF010000005.1:27497-46030 GCA_964431265.1 uncultured Alistipes sp.
GCTGACGCTGCGGTTTAGATAGGCGGCGGCTCGGCAAAATGCAAACTCCGTTTGCCCTCGCCTTGCACTTTACCGCAGCTGACGCTGCGGTTTAGATAGGCGGCGGCTCGGCAAAATGCAAACTCCGTTTGCTTTTGCCCTCGCCTTGCGCTATCTTTGCATCGGCCATAGGGCGGTTGCCCGGCATCCGGTTTGCATCCGACACCGTATATATTATAGGTATATGCTTTTTTGGATCGTCATCGTCTTGACTCTTTGTTCCGCAGCAGCCGATTTCCACCATTTTCGGCGACTGCGGCGCGAGGAGGCATCGCCGTTGCGGCAGCGAATCTTCGTCATGTGGGCCGTTGCGACCGATGTTTTGCCGCTGGTCGTCGCCCTCGGCGGCTGGCTGTTGCGCGATAACACCACGACCTACATGCTGTGGTCGATGTGGCTGTTCTGGATTTGGATCGTCGCCGTCGCATCGCGCGTATGCTTCTTCGCATTCAACGCGCTGCGCCTTCCGTGGATCGGTCTCGCCGCGAGTCTCTGCATCGCCGTCGCCTTGATCTGGGGCGCTACGGCAGGACGCACGGCCCTGCATGTCAGCCGCATCGAGGTCTGTTCGCCCCGGTTGCCGGCCGCGTTCGACGGGCTGCATATCGTGCAGATTTCCGACCTCCATGTCGGTACGCTGGTACGCCCGGTGCAGGAGCTGCGCCGACTGGTCGACCGTATCGACGCCCTGCATCCCGATCTGGTCGTCTTCACGGGCGATCTGGTCAACATCCGCTCCGGCGAGCTGACGCCCGACATCCTGCACGAGCTGCAGCGCATCGCCGCCCCCGTCTATTCCGTCACGGGCAACCACGACGCCGGCGGCTACATCAAGGATACGGCCCGACAATCCGCCGCCGCGAGCTTGGCGCAGGTCATCGGGCGCCAAACCGAAATAGGGTGGCGGGTGCTGCAGGACACCACCGTCTACCTCCGCCGCGGCAGCGACAGCATTTCGCTGTCGGGCATTTCGTTCGATCCCGCCCTGCATTGGCAGCGCCATGCGGCCGACCTGCATTCGGAGTCGGTGAGCCGCACCTATGCCGACGTGCCCGATTCGCTGTTCAACATCACGGCCGTGCATCTGCCGCAGTTGTGGCGGCAGATCGTCGGAAGCGGCCGCGGCGATCTCACGCTGGCGGGCCACGTCCACGGCATGCAGCTAAAAATCCGGCTTTTCGGACGCAGTTTTTCCCCGGCTTCGTGGCTCTACGAGCGCTGGAGCGGCCCTTACACGCAGCAGGGGCGCACGCTCTACATCAACGACGGCATCGGCTACGTCGGTTATCCGATGCGGCTCGGCGCCTGGCCCGAAATCACGTCGATCACCCTCCGCACATGTTCGTAACCCTCTCCGTCGCCGTCACGGCCGACGGCTATCTCGACGACCGCACCCCCGAGCGGTTGATGATCTCCACTCCCGAAGACTGGGCCGAGGTGCTACGGCTCCGCGCCCTGCACGATGCGATCCTCGTGGGTGCCGAAACCTTGCGGCGCGACGATCCGTCGCTGACGCTGCGCGACGAAACCGCCCGCCGGCAGCGTCTGGCCCGCGGTTTGCGCCCCGATTCGACCAAAGTCACGCTAACCCGCTCGGGCCGGCTCGATCCCGCCTTGCGGTTCTTCACCACGGGCGATGCCGACCGTTATGTCTTCGCACCCCGGCCGCTCCCCGAACTCGACGGCGCGGCCACCGTCATCGTCGTCGACACGCCCATATCGGCAAGCCGCATCGTCACCGAGTTGGAGAAACGGGGCGTCGAGCGGCTGTTCGTCGAGGGCGGGGCGCATGTGCTCGATCTGTTTCTGCGCGAAGGGCAGGCCAACACGCTGCGTATGGCCGTCAACCCGGCGCTGCGGCTGGGCCGCGATTCAGGGGGCGCGCATTTCGGGTTCGAAGCCCCCGCCGGCACCCCTTGCCGGCAGGAAAATTTCGGCCGCATGGAGGTCGCCACCTGGCAATTGCATCCCGATACCCGCTCCGACGACTTGCATTATCTGCGCATGGCGATCGACGAAAGCCGCAAATGCACGCCCTGCGCCACCTCCTACTGCGTGGGAGCCGTGGTCGTGACGCCCGACGGGCGCACGTTCCGGGGTCATACCCACGAAACATCGCCCACGCACCACGCCGAGCAGGAAGCCATAGCCAAAGCCCTCGCAGCCGGCGCCACGCTGCGCGGCGCCGCGATCTACTCCTCCATGGAACCCTGCTCGCAGCGGGCCAGCGAACCGGAGAGCTGCACGCAACTCATCCTGCGCCACGGCTTCTCCCGCGTGGCTTTCGCCCTCTACGAACCCGACCGCTTCGTCTGCTGCCAAGGGGCGGTCATGCTGCGCGAAGCGGGCATCCGGGTGGGATTCTATCCCGAACTGTCCGACGCCGTGCGGGCCGTCAACGCCCACCTGTGGCGTTAAAGAGGCGCATTTTGTTTCCATAAGGACATAAAAATGGTCTAAAGTGCCGGTAGGCACCGAATTTTGCAGATATATGGCTATATTTGTCGCCCATAATCCGATACGCAATATGAGAATAGCAGTCAAGACATTCGTTGCGGCAGCGACGCTCCTCGTTTCCGCACGGGCTGCGGCACAACAGCCGACCGCCGCGCTTTCGCTCGACGATGCGATCGCCGTCGCGCTCGCCGACAACCCCGCCATGAAAGCCGCCGAATACGAAGAGCGCGCCGCCCGTCAGGAGCGCCGCGCCTCCATCGGTCTGCGCATGCCCCAGATAAACGTCATCGGCGCCTATGCCTACATGGCCAAGGACATCGGTTTCGATCTCAACGGCATGAAAGGCCCCGTGCAGAACTTCGCGGGGCAGGTGCTGGGCAGCGGCATGGTGGCTCCCGAATACATTCCGTCGATCCAGCAGCTCCTCAATCCGATCATGGGGGCCGACTGGTTCCTCAAGGTGCAGGATCGGAGCCTCGGATTCGTAGGCGGGCAGGTGACCCTGCCGATCTGGTTGGGCGGCAAGATCAACGCCGCAGGCCGCGCCGCCAAAATCCAGGAGCGCACCGCCGTCGAGCAGGGCAACCGGACACGCAATGCCCTCATCTCCGAGCTGGTCGAGCGCTATTTCGGGCTTTCGCTGGCCATGCAAGTCGTCGAAGTGCGGCAGCAGGTGGTCGAGGGCGTCCGCAAGCATCTTCAGGATGCCGTCGCTCTGGAACAGAACGGCATGATCGCCCAAAGCGAACGGCTCTATGTCGAATTCAAGCTGGCCGAGGCCGAACGCGAACTGGCCAACGCCCGGCTGCAGATGCAGACCATCTCCAGCGCCTTGCAGAACACGCTCAACAGCAACCGGGAGCAGACGCCCGTCACGTCGATGTTCATCGTCGACCGCATCGAAGAGCTGACCTACTTCCAGACGCAGGCCGCCGATCGCAACCCGCTGCTCAACCAGGTGGCTCTCAAACGCGATCTGGCCAAGGAGGGCGTGCGCGTACAGCGCAGCGACTTCTTCCCGCAGGTCGTGGCCATGGGCGGCGGATCGTTCTACAACTACCAGGTCGCCGGTCTGGTGCCCCGCTGGGCCGTGGGCGTAGGCGTCAATTTCAAGATTTTCGACGGTCTGAACCGCGAATACAAATACTCCGCCGCCAAGCAGACCCTGCAGCGGGTAGGGGAGTTGCAAAGCAAGGCCGACAAGGATATCGCGGTGCTGGTCGAACAGCTCTACAACCAGCTGACCAACTACCGCAACCAAATGACCTCCATCGAAGCGTCGCTGACCTTCGCCCAGGAGTACCTGCGCATGAAGAACGCCGCGTTTCTGGAGGGCATGGCTTCGTCGTCGGATCTGATCGACGCCGAACTGAATCTGGCCGGCGTGCGTGCCGAACGGCTACAGGCCGCTTTCAACTACGACAAACTGCTGGCCCAGCTGCTCGAAGCCGCAGGCTTGAGCGAGGATTTCGCCTCCTATGCCCGCCGCAGCGACGCGCGCGCCATCATCTTCGACAAAAAATAAAATACAACCGATATGAAACGCAAAAACATCATTGGAATCGTCGCCGCAGCTGCGGTCATCGTCATTGCGGTCGTGCTCATCAGCCGCTATCTGACCAAGCACACCCCGATGTTGATTCAAGGTACGGTCGAGTGCACGACCTACAAGGCTTCATCGAAAGTCCCCGGGCGCATCGACTGCATGAAAGTCGTTCAGGGTCAGCGCGTCGAGCAGGGCGAACTGCTCTACACGCTGTCGACGCCCGAGTTGGACGCCAAGCTGCAGCAGGCCGAGGCCGTGAAGAGCGCCGCCTCCGCATTGGACGCCGCAGCCGTGGCCGGCGCCCGCATCCAGCAGATCGAAGCCGCCTTGAGCATGTGGGAAAAGGCGCAGGCCGGTCTGGAGCTGGCCCGCAAGACCTACGAGCGCGTGAAAAACCTCTACGCCCAGGGCGTCGTTCCGGCCCAGAAGCTCGACGAAGCGTCGGCCAACTACGAAGCCATGAAAGCCACGGCACAGGCCGCCAAGGCCCAATACGACATGGCTAAAGACGGTGCCCGCAAGGAGGACAAGGCCGCCGCAGCCGCCAAGGTGCAGCAGGCCGAAGGCGCCGTGAACGAAGTGGAGTCGTACATCCACGATGCGATGGTCTATGCGCCTGTCAGCGGCGAGATTTCGACCATCATCGCCGAGCAGGGCGAGCTGGTGGGCAGCGGCTATCCCGTGGTGGCCATTCTCGACACCGGCGACATGTGGGTGACGTTCAACGTCAAGGAGACGCTGTTGCCCGCCGTCGAGGTCGGTACGCGCATGTGCGGCTACATCCCCGCGCTGGATCGCAACGCCGAACTCGAAGTGACCTACATCGCCGTGCAGGCCGATTTCGCCACCTGGGCCGCCACCCGCACCCAGGGCGGTTTCGACATCCGCACGTTCGCCGTCAAGGCCAAGCCCGTCGGCGGCATCCCGACGCTGCGCCCCGGCATGAGCGTTCTGGTCGACTGGGATCAATTCAAGAAATAGACACATGGGCTTCCTGCACCATACCCGTGCCGTGCTCGAACGCGAGGTCGCGCGCTTGCGGCGCCAGCCCATGTACATCATGCTGCTGATCGTCCTGCCGCTCGCGTCGTTCTGCTTTTTCGCGATCCTTTTCCACAAGGGCGTCGCCCGCGACATTCCGATCGCCGTGCTCGACGAAGACCACACCTCGCTCTCGCGCAAGGTCGCACAGATGATCGAGGATACCCCCACGGCATGGATCGCCTACGGCATCCAGTCCATGGACGAGGGCGAGCGCCTGATGCGCGAGGGTCGCATTTCGGCCATCGTGCAGATTCCGGCTTTCTTCGAGAAAAACATCCTGAGCAACACGCAAACCCACCTCGAAGCCTACATCTCGGGGGCCAACATCACCGTCAACGGACTATTGGCCAAGGACATCCAGACCGCCGTCACGATGTTCGGCGCCGGCATCCAGATCCAGCTGCTCACCAAGCGAGGCCTGACCGAACGCCAGGCCATGGCCCAGCTGCAGCCCGTGCGGTTCGACAAACACGTGCTGTTCAACCCCTACATCAACTACGGCTACTATCTGTCGCCCAGCTTCATGCCCATGATGCTGCTCATCTTCACCGTCATGGTCACCGTTTTCTCGATCGGCACCGAGCTGAAGAACGGCACCGCGCGCGAGTGGCTCCGCACGGCCGACGACTCGATCGGTGCCGCGCTGCTAGGCAAGACACTGCCCGTCACGGCGGCGATGTTCCTGCTCGCGCTGGTGATGTTCTTCATCATGTTCGCGATCGTGGGCGTGCCGCTCAACGGCAGCCTGACGCTGATTCTCGTCGGCACGCTGCTTTTCATCGTCGGCTACCAGTCGATTTCGGTGCTGATCGTCTCTGTGATGGCCAACCTGCGCCTGTCGCTCTCGCTGGGCGGCGGCTATTCCGTCCTGGCGTTCACTTTCTCGGGCCTCACGTTCCCGATCATGGCCATGTATCCCGCCATGCGCGTGGCGAGCAAGTTCTTCCCGTTCACCTACTACACCGATCTGTTCGTCGATCAGATGCTGCGCGGCGCTCCGGCGGTCTATTCGCTGCCCGACCTGGGAGGCATGGCGCTGTTCATCGTTTTACCGCTTCTGTGCCTGCCGCGTCTGCGGCGCATCTGCACGGAGGAAAAATTCTGGGGGAGGTCGTAACATGAGTCGTTTTTCCAAGCAAATCAAGTCCTACTGGCAGCAGCTGCGCGCCGTGATGGGCAACGAATACCGCACGATCTTCTCGGACGGCGGCGTGATGCTGATCCTCATCTTCGCGCTGTTGATCTACGCCACGGCCTATTCGCTGGCCTACGCTCCGCAGGTGCTGCGCGACGTGCCGATCGGCGTCATCGACCAGTCGCAGACCTCCGCGAGCCGCAGCCTGATCCAGACCTTCAGCGCCGGCCCCAACACCTACGTGGCCTACAATCCCACGGACATGGAGGAGGCCAAGCACCTCTTTTTCGACCGCAAGATCTACGGCGTGGTCTACATCCCCTCCGACTACGAGGAGAAGCTGCTCGGCGGTCAGCAGGCCGTGGTGGCCATCTACTGCGATGCGAGCTATTTTCTGATGTACCGTCAGGTTTTCCAGGAAGTCGTCGCCTCGATCGGCAAAACGGGCGCCATGGTCGAGTTCCAGCGCCTGATCGCCAAGGGCGCCGACATCCCGCAGGCGCAGGCCACGACCCAGCCGGTGATCTATCAGGCACACAACATTTTCAATCCCTATTTGGGCTACGGCACGTTCGTCATGCCGGCGATCATCATGGTCATCATCCAGCAAACCATGCTCATCGGCATCGGCATGATCGGCGGCACCTGGCGCGAGCACGGCCTCTACCACAAGCTCTGCCCGCCCGAACGCCGGCGCATGTCCACGCTGCCCATCGTGCTGGGCCGCGGGCTGGTCTACCTGTCGATCTACGCCGTCACCTGCTGCTACATTCTGGCGCTGCACTACCGGCTGTTCCGCTATCCCATGAACGGCGCCACAAGTACGATCCTCGTCTTTCTGGCCGTCTACATGATCGCCTGCATCGCCTTGAGCATCGCCGTCTCCACGCTGTTCCGCTACCGCGAAAACTCGCTGCTCCTGCTGCTGTGGACATCCATTCCGCTGTTGATGCTCAGCGGCGTGTCGTATCCGCGCGAGGGCATGCCCGACTGGCTCTACAACTTCGGGCAGATCTTCCCCAGCAGCCACGGCGTCAACGCATTCATCCGCATCCAGACCATGGGGGCCTCGCTCTCGGAGGTCTTCTCCGAAATCAAGGCGCTCGTCATCCTCGGAGTCGTCTACAGCGGTCTGGCGTGCATCGGCACCCATATCGTGCTCCGGCAGGAGACTGCCGACGGCAGCGGCGAAGAGTGATTTTCGAACCGCCGGCGGAATGCCCCGGGGCTAAAAAGAGCAAAGGCGAAAAACGGAATCCGTTTTTCGCCTTTGCTGTAGCCGGCTATCTGGGTCTGAAGCCGCCCGGAGGAGGCCCTCCGGCCCCCGGCCCCATCATGCCGCGACGCGGAGACGACGACATGCCCGCATTGTCGTAATCCTTGATATCCTTCGATCCTTTCTTGCCGAAACGACGCAGGTTGTAGGTGAACTGCACCATATAATAGCGTCCTACGACGCTGTTCGTGGCATTCTGCGTCCAGCCCGAACCCACCGTGCGGGCGAACGCCTTGTTCTGATTGAGGATGTCGTTGACGCCGATCATAATCTCGCCGCGCTGGTTCTTGAAGAGCTTTTTGCCGATCCAGGCATTGCAGAGCAGATAGTCGTCGTTGTAGTCGTTGGTGAATCCGACATACTGCGTATATGCGGCGCTGGCCGTGAGCGTGAAGCCCAGCGGGAAGATGACTTTCAACGTTCCCTCGGCCGTGTGCCTGAAATAGCGGTTTTTGCCTGCGGCCGCATTCAGCGAGTTCTTGGCCTCGTTGTAGGTGCCGTTCCACGAAAGCGTGAAGTCCACCTTTTCCGAAATGTTGCTGCCCAGCACGGCCCTGAAGTCGTAGCCCATGTTGCTCGTTTCGTTGCGCGCGCCGTCGATCCGGCTGGGAGTGAGCGAGTAGATCACCCCGGCCATGACGTTGAAGTTGCTCTTGAGGAAACCCACGGGCAGACCGTAGCTCAAGTGCGTCATCAGGTTCCAATAGCCGCTCATGTTCACCGGCTGCGCATACTGGAGGTAGGCATAGTTGTCGTCGACGCCCGGGACGGATACCGTACCGTTATATCTCACATCATTGGTGACGTAGTTCGACGCAGCCTGCATCGAGAACATCCACATGAACGTGCGGCCTTTCTCCACGTTGGAATTGGTGTAGTGGAAGTTGACCCGATGATAGTAGGCGGGGTTCAGGTCGGGATTGCCGCTCGAAATATGTTGCGCATCGGAGATATCGAAAATACGCTGCAGCTGCGTGACCGAGGGGTTGTCGGTATACGACGAGACGAACAGCCGCAACGAATTCTCGCGGTTGATGTTCAGCTGTCCCATCATGAAATAGAGCACATTGTCGTAATTGTGCTTGATCTTCTCGGCATCGGTCTGCAGCACCTGGCCTTCGAGCGACGAACGCTGGTAGTAGACGTTGGCCACGAACGTGTTGCGCTCCTTCGAGTAGCGAAAGCCGGGGCCGACGCGCTGCGTCAGGTAATTGCTTTCGTAGGCGTTGGAGAGCGACGCCGTGGGCGCGATCCCGGCAATGGAGAAGTCGGCACCCGTCTCATAGCTCTTTTTGTCGCGCTCCTGGTGGTCGAATGCAGCCCGATATTGGATCGAGAGCTGTGCGAATTTGCTCACCGGCTCGGTGTAGGTGAATTCGCCGCGCAACGAGTAGCTGCTCGACGGCGCCACGCTGCGCAAATAACGCAAATCGGTGTAATCTTTCGTCTCGCCGGTCTGCGGATCGACATAGGTCTCTTTCGAATTCCAGCCCCACGGCGCATCGAGACCCTCGGGGCGCACCGGCGAAATCGGCGCGACATTCGAATGCGACTCGGAGGTATTGGTGAAGTCGGAATAGCGGAACATGCCGTCCAGCGTGATCGTCCGCCCGACCTTGCCCAGCTTGGCACGGTAAATGGCGTTGGTGCGGATGTTGTAGCCGTGACGCTTGCCGTCGGAAAAATTGTCGGTGGGGGAGTAGCCGCTCTCGCCATACTGCCAGCCCGTCGTCCGGCTCCACGGATCGTTGGTCTGCCAGCTGAAACCCGGGCGGATCATGAGGTTCTGATTCTCGGAAATCTTCCACTCCAGACGGGCATTGAGCCGGTGGTTGAAAGCCCGCGTATCGGAATCGCCGATCGTCGAAAGGGTGTCGACACGGGGCGTTTCATACCATTTCTCGACGGTGGAATGGTTCCCGGTATTCGTGTTGTTGAAGAAATAGCTGCCCTGGAACGACACCTGGTCGCGCTTGCCCCAGGTATCCGAATAGTTGAGTCCCACGGCGTTGACCCGCGCCACACCGTCCTGCGGCCGCACCATATACTGGCCTACGCCGCCGCGGCGTCCGCCGCCCGTATTGCCCGATACGCCAAGGATGTCCTCGAACGAGAAATTCTGCTGGTTGACGTTGTTGAACAGCCCGATCACCGATATGCGGCTGTCCTTGTTGAAGATGTTGACGTTGCCGCCCGCCAGATACTTCAGTTTGTCTTCGGTCTTCGTGTCGGCATCGTAACCCAGACCGGCATAGACCTTGCCGAACTGGCCCTGACGCATATTGACATGGGTCACGATGTTGATCGCCTTGTACCCCTCGCCGTCGTCCATGCCCGAGAATTCGGCGGCATCCGAGAGCTTGTTGTACACCTCGATGCGATCCACCGCCTGCGCCGGCAGCGACTTGATGGCCGTCGTGACGTCCTCGCCGAAGAACTCCTTGCCGTCGACGAAGATCTTCTTCACCTCTTCGCCCTGCGCCTCCACCGTGCCGTTGGTCACGGTGATGCCGGGCATCTTCTTCAGCAGTCCCTCGACATCGGCATCGGCCACCACCTTGAACGCTCCGGCGTTGTAGCTCACCGTGTCGCCTTTCTGCGAGGTGCGCAGGGCCTTGGCCTCCTTGACCACGGTCTCGATCTGCACGCCCGGCTTCAGGCGGATTTCGCCGATGTTCTGCCGTGCGGCAGTCACCTTGAACGTCGTATCGTAGTCGTTGTAACCCAGAAACGACACCTTCAACGTATATTCGCCATAGGCCAGCGAGGGGATCGACACCGCGCCCCGATAGGCCGACGTCAGATACTGTTTTTTCTCCGGAGCGGCCACGGGCGCCACCGTCAGCACGGCGCCGGCCACCGTCTGCCCGGTTTCGTCGTCGAGCACCGTCGCCGTGACGGTGCCTTTCTGGGCGAAAGCAGCCGCGCTCCACGCGATAAGCAGGGTTGTAAGCAGTAATTTTTTCATTTCCGAATGGTAGGTTGCTGAAAACGCACCGCGAAGATAACTTATTTTATATGTTTTTTTCGCATCTGCCGGGCGAATCGCCAAAAAAAGGGTGTCAGTCGCCCGAACCGACACCCTCGCATCGACGAAGTTCAAAAATTTTTTCGATCTTTTCTCGCCTCGGCATAGCTCAAGCAAGCTTGGCTCTGCGAAAACGTCTCTCTATTTGCGGCCCTGCGCAGGATGCTGTTGCGCGCGGTTCTTGTCGCCCTTGCAATCGCCTTTGCCGCCCTCTTTGGAGTGCTGGCAGCAACCGGGCTTGCCGCGGTGTTCGCCGGGTTTGGGACCTTGCATCTGCGACCACTTGGCGAACTGCTCGGGCGTCAGCAGCGACTTCATCTTCTCGTTGCGGGCGATGCGATCCTTGCGCATCTGCTCGCGCACGGCCTGCATCTGCTGCACCTGCTGCAGATTGAGCGCATAGACCTGCTTGGCCTGCGTCGCATCGAGACCCAGCTCTTTGGTCAGCCGGTCGGTCTGACGCTGCGCCACCTGCTCGGCCGTGGGGCGCTCCTTGGGCATCGTTCCGCGATTGGTAGTCGACTTCTGTGCGAAAGCGTTCGCTCCGGCCAGCAGGCAAAGCGCTGCGGCAACTGCAAAAATACGTTTCATAGCTTCAAAAAGTTTTTAAATGAATGATAGGTGTTGCTGTTGCAAAGGTAGGGCCATAATGGAAAACCCGGAGCAGCACTCCGGGTCTAACGGCCGTTTCGAGCGGTCAACCGACTATTCGGCCGGGTGAACCGACCGCAGCCAGGCCTTGAATTCGGGCACCCGGGCCTTCGAAATGACGATCCGCTCGGGCGTAGAGACCTGCAGCGACAGCGACAGCCGACTGCCGAACCACACCACGATCTCTTTCACGGCCCGGCGCGCCACGATGAACTGCCGGTTGGCCCGGAAGAAATCCGAAGCCGGCAGCAGCGCCTGCAGGGCCTCCAGCGTCCGATCCAGCGGATAGGCCTCGCCGTCGAATCCGTAGGCGGTGACTTTCTCGTTGGCGGTGTAGCAGTAGGCGATTTTGTCGCGGTGCAGCGGAATGATGCGATCCCGCACATGCACCAGAAACGTATCCTCGCGCCCCGCCGCCAGCGCCTGTACCCGCGTTCCGTAGGCGTGGCGCTCGCTGCCCGTCAAGCGCCGGAACTTGTCGATCGCCCGCCGGACATCGGTTTCGTTGAGCGGCTTGAGCAGATAGTCGATGCCGCTCACCTTGAACGCATCGAGGGCATAGCGGTCGTAGGCCGTCGTGAAAATCACGGGCGCCACGATCTCCACCGCATCGAAAATGCGGAACGAATCGCCGTCGGCCAGATGTATATCCATGAAAAACAGGTCGGGCTGCGGATGCGCCTGCAGATACTCCACGCACTCCGTCACGCTCTCCAGCGTGGTCTCGACCTCCACATCGGGCGCCGTCTGCCGCAATATGGCCCGCAGATTGACCGCAGCGGCGGTTTCGTCCTCGACGATCAAGGCCCGGATCATACGGCATCGGGGTTTTGCAGCGGCACGCGCACCGTGAATTCGACCTCGGTGTCGATCACCGCGATATCGCGGCCCGTGACCAGATGCACGCGGCTCCGCAGGTTCTCCAACCCGATTCCCGTCGAAGGTTCCGGCTCCAACTTCGGCGCCTTGGGATTCGACACCTCCAAATATCCGTCGCGCACCCGGATGGCGATCCGCAAGGGTTTAGACGTGGTGATCGCATTGTGTTTCACCGCATTGCCCACCAAAGGCTGCAGCGACAGGGCCGGTAGCCGCCACGCACGGAACTCCTCGGGCACGTCGATGTCGATGAAGAGTTTGTCGGCATACCGGATTTTGAACAGATAGCCGTAGGCCCCGATGAAATCCAGCTCCTCGCCGAGCGTAATCAACGTGTTCTGCCCGTTCTCGATGATGTAGCGGAACGTATACGACAGCTGGTCGATGTAGTTCAGCGCCTTTTCGTCGTGCCGCTCGCGCACCAGCATGGCCAGCGAGTTGAGCGAATTGAAGAAGAAGTGGGGGTTGATCTGTCCCACCAGCATGTTGTAGCGCGTGGTCAGGTATTCGTTCTTGAGCTGTTCGTTCTCCATGGCCACGGCCTGCTGCTGCATGATGAGCACATAGACCCAGCCGTAGAGCATCGACACCACCACCGCGAACGAACACTTGAGCAGCAGAATGTAATCGAGCATCCGCGGAGTCATGAAGTTGAAGACCAGACGTCCGGTGCGCCCGTCGGTGACCGGAGCCAGGAAATAGAGTCCTACGGCCACGGCCGTGCACCACACGCACCGCACGATGAACCTCCGGCGGGAGTAACGATAGCGCACAGGAGTGAGGATCGACACCAGAATGAACGAAATCGCCAGATAATAGATCAGTTGCAACGTCAGCACGACGCTCTCGGACGGGCGCTTGAACAGCGCCCCGTAGTCGAACTCCGTCCCGTTGCGGCGCAGCACCTTTTTCATCGCGGGATGCGCGGAGGGGGAAGCCGGCGCCGACACCTCCACCGCCAGACTGTCGCCGTCCTGCAGCCCCAGGCGCCGGATGCGCTGCATGGCCACATATACGCTGTCGCCGCCCGGATAGAGCAGATAGCCGTGGCCGTCGGGCGACACGCGGAGCGTCCCGACCCCGGCTTTCGCCGAGTCGCAAACCGGTTTTTCAGGGGGCGGGGGAGGCGTGTTGTCGCCTTTCTGGTCGACCAACAGCAGCAGCAGATAGGAAAAATTCACCACCAGACTCACCGCCACGGCCACCAGCAGATTCAGCAGGATGTCGGAATATCTCGTCCGCAGTTTCATGGTCTTACTCCTCTTTGAACCACGACGCATAGAGCATGTAATCGTGCGCCGTGCGCCGGATGATCTCGTCGCGCTGCTCGGGGGACACGTCCTTCACTTTTCTGGCCGGCACGCCCGCATAGACCGAATCGGGTTCCAGCTGCGCGTTGGAGAGCACCAGAGCGCCCGCCGCGACGATGCACCCCGAGGGGATCACGGCATTGTCCAGCACGATCGACCCCATGCCGATCAGGCAGTTGTCGCCGATGCGCGCCCCGTGCACCACGGCATTGTGGCCGATCGACACGTCGTTGCCGATGATGGTCTGCGACGGATGTTTGGCTCCGTCGTAGATGGCGTGGAGCACCGCGCCGTCCTGAATGTTGGTGCGATCGCCGATCACGATCTTGTTCACGTCGCCGCGCAGCACGGCGTTGTACCAGATCGAGCAGTCGTGCCCCACGGTCACGTCGCCCAACAGCACGGCCGTCTCGGCCAAAAAGGTATTTTCACCCACCACGGGTTCGTGCCCGCGGATCTTACGAATCAAAGCCATAAATCTACTCCTCCTTTTTAGCCTCCTGCCAAAGCTCTTCCATGCGGTCGAGCGTCAGATCGTGCAGCGTATGACCTTGCGCCGCAGCCTGTTCCTCCATATAATTGAAGCGACGGATGAACTTCTTGTTCGTGCGTTCGAGCGCCGACTCGGGATCGACGCCATAGAGCCGGCACGCGTTGACCAGCGCGAACAGCAGGTCGCCGAATTCGGCCTCCAGATCGGTCTGCGACCCCGATTTCATTTCGGCCTCCACCTCGCCGATCTCCTCGCGCACCTTGTCCCACACGTCTTCGCGGCGCTGCCAGTCGAAACCCGTGGCCGCGGCCTTTTCGCCCACGCGATAGGCCTTGACCATGGCCGGAAGCGAGCGGGGCACTCCGCCCAGCGTGCCGCTCTTGCGGTTTTTCTTGCGGAGTTTGAGCGCCTCCCAGTTCTCCTTCACCTCGTCGGGCGTGTTGGCATGGATGTCGCCGTAGACATGCGGATGACGATAGATCAGCTTGTCGCACAAGGCATTGGCCACGTCGGCATAGTCGAAAGCGCCCTGTTCCTCGCCCAGCTTGGAGTAGAACACCACATGCAGCAGCAGGTCGCCCAGCTCCTCCTTGATGCCCTCCATGTTATGATCCGTAATAGCGTCGGCCAGCTCGTAGGTCTCCTCGATCGTGTTGCTGCGCAGCGAATCGAATGTCTGCTCGCGATCCCACGGACATTCGCGGCGCAGGGTGTTCATCACCTCCAACAGCCGCGCCGTAGCCGCCAGTCGTTTATCCTGTTCCATAGACTTATGATTATGAATCTTACAAGGTCGCATCCGAAGCGATGCCGAATCCGTTCGGGCTGCACCGGGCGAAGTTTACCGCTGCAAAGGTAGCAAATCGGCAGAAAAAAAGTAATTTTGCGAACGACTTATTTTCCCCGCATCCCATGAAACCGCTTCTTCTCGCTTCGCTCTCGCTTTTCTGCGCCGCTGTGCTCCGTGCGCAGCCCGCACCGGTCGCTCCGACGCCCGCCGAAGGCCAATTCGTCTTCACGTCGGCCACGACTTTGGCCGCCGACCCGGCGCTGCTGCCGCTGGCCGAATATGCGGCGGAGTATTTGGGTTGTACCGTCGAGCAGTCCCGCACCGGCGCGAGTTCGGTAGTGCTGACTCTTGAGCCGGGCGAACCGTCGGAGGCTTTCAGGCTGGAGATCGCGCCCGAACATATCCGCATCGGCGCCACGAGCTACGGCGGCGCATTCAACGGTCTGCAGGCCCTTTTCCGTCTGCTGCCGCCCGAAGTCTATGCCCGTCGGGGCATCCCCGCCGGCACCACGCTCTCTTGCGGGAGCAGAGAAGACGCTCCGCGCTACGGCTATCGCGGCATGTTGATCGACGTAGCACGCACGTGGATGGACATCGCCCACATGGAACGCTATATCGATCTGCTTTCATACCATAATATCAATAAGTTGCACCTGCATCTGGCCGACGACGAGGGGTGGCGCATCGAAATCGGGTCGCACCCCGAGCTGGCCCGGATCGGCGGTTTCCGCGGCGGCGATTCGCCCGTGACGGCGGTCTACGGCAAGTGGTCGGAGCAATACGGCGGCTACTACACGCAGGAGGAGATGCGTCGTCTGATCGACTATGCGGCCCGGCGCAACATCGAGATCATCCCCGAAATCGACCTTCCGGGCCACAGCCGCTGCATCGGCTCCGTGCACCCCGAAATCCGGTGCGACTATCCGGCCGACACGGCTTCCACGGGCGGCACCGACTACCGCTCGGCGTGGTGCGTGGCCCGCGAGGAGAACTACGCCCTGCTCGAAGATATTCTGGACGAAATCTGCACCCTCTTTCCGTCGGAGTACATCCACATCGGCGGCGACGAGGTGGAGGTGTCGCAGTGGAAAAAGTGTCCCCGTTGCCGCGCCTTGATGCGGCGGATCGGCACCGCCGATCCCCATCGGCTGCAAGATCGCTTCATGACGCGTTTGGCTGCGATGCTCGCCGCCCGCGGCAAACGGCCCGCCGTGTGGAACGAGGCGGCGGCGAGCGGCGCATTCACCCGCGAGAGCCGCGTCCACGGGTGGCAAAGCGTCGAGGCGTGTCTCGATGCCACGGCCAAGGGCTACCGCATCGTGGCGATGCCCAACGAATGCTTCTATTTCGACATGCGCCAGACGCCCCGCGAGGAGGGGCACAGCTGGGCGTCGATCTTCGATGCGCGCAAGACCTACGCATTCGATCCGGCGCAGCGCGGCTTTACGCCCGCGCAACTGTCGCGCATCGAGGGGTTCGAAGCCGCTTTCTGGAGCGAGATCTACGTGTCGCACCAGCCCGAAAAGCCCGATTATATGGATTATATGTGTTTTCCGCGGCTCTGCGCCCTGGCCCGTATCGCCTGGAGCGGCAACGCGGAGGGGTGGGATGCCTTTTATGAAGAGCTGACCTCGGAACACTACGACCGCATGGCCGCCATGGGCATCCGCTTCCGTCTGTTCCCGCCGCAGTTGCGCTACGAGAACGGGACTTTCACGGCTACGACGGACGACGGCGCGGAGATATACTACGAAACGGAGACCGGGGCGCCGAAGCGCTACACCCAACCGCTGCACACCGCCCGGCCGCACCTCTATCGCTTCTTCTCGCGCTATAAAACCGGCCGCAGTCCCTACGTGGCCGACAAATCCTACCATAGAACCATCGCTCCGACGCTGACCGTCGCTTCGTCGATGCCCGAAAGTCCGCGCGCTCCCTTCGCCCGGGCCGCCGCCTACAAGAGTCCGGCCCGCACGCTCCGCAGCTGCCGCCGGGGCGACTGGCTCCTCTACACGTTCGACAAGCCGGTGAAGTGCCGCGAAATGTACTTCCAGACCGGCCACCTGCAACTGCCCAAGACGCAGATCACCACGGGCTATGCCGAGCTATCGTTCGACGGAGAGCATTTCGAGCAGGCCGGCGAGCTGGAGAACGGCAGCATCGTGCTGCATCCCGAAAAGCCCGTGAAAGCCGTGCGTCTCGTGGCTACCTGCGCCGGCAACGGCACGCCCTACGTAACGATCCAGCCCCCGCAGATCAAACCGCGCCTATAAAAACCCCGCAGTCCTGTCGGGCTGCGGGGATATGGAGCGGAAACCGACGATCGGCTTCCCGACGCATTCGCATCTCTATTTTCAGCTTCTCACCGCGGCGCCGCACTTCTGCTCGAACTGGGCCGCGAGGTTGGCCATGACGCGCTCGATGGTCTTCTCGTCGAGCGTGCGGCTCTTGTCCTGCAGGATGAAACTCAACGCATACGACTTCTTGCCCTCGGGCAGCTTGTCGCCCTCGTAGACGTCGAACAGCGCCACGCTCTTGAGCAACTTGCGCTCGGCAGCGAACGCCGCGTCGCGCAACTCGGCGAAAGTCACCCGTTTGTCGACCAGCAGCGCCAGGTCGCGCTTCACCTCGGGGAACTTGGGCAGCTCCTCGGCGACGATCCGGTGCTTCTTCGTCGACTTGACCAGCGCATCGAAGTTCATTTCGAGGAAGTAGACCTCCTGCTTCACGTCGAGCATACGGCGGATACGGGCGCTCACGGTGCCGATCTGCAGCAACTCCTTGTTGCCGAGCTGCATCGAAAGGCCCTCGCCGAACAGATCGCTCGACAGGCTCTCGGTTTTCAACGCATAGATGTCCACGCCGAAACGGCGCAACAGCTTCTCGGCCATGGCCCGCAGGGTGAAGAACGACGCCTTCTCGGGCCGTACGTTCCACGACTGCGCAGTCGCGATGCCCGACACGGCGATCGCCAGCCGATACTCCTCGGAGTAGGCAGCCAGCGGATTTTCTTCGGTGCGTTTCGCCGCATCGTAGAAGTAGCAGTTGCCGAACTCGTAGAGTTTCAGATCGCCGTTCTTGCGGTTGGCATTGAGCGCCACGGCTTCCAGCATGTGGAACAGCAGCGTCTGCCGCATGACATTGAGATCGGCGCTCAACGGATTGAGAATCCGCACGCAGCGCTCCGCCGGGCAGGCGGCCAGGCCCTCGTAATAGGCCCCCTTGGTCAGCGAATTGGACATGATCTCGGTAAAGCCGTTGGCCGTCAGGAAGTCGGCCGCCAGATTCATCAGCTTGCTGCAGTCGGGCTGCGGCGCATACGAAAGCGTGGACCGCACCCGCGAGGGAATCTCGACGTTGTTGTAGCCGTAGATGCGCAAAATGTCCTCGATCAGGTCGGCTTCGCGCTGCACGTCGACGCGATAGGGCGGCACGGCGACGGAGAGCACGCCCTCTTTCTCGGCCACGATCTTCACCTCCAAAGCTCCGAGGATCGTGCGGACGGTATCTTCGGGGATCTCCTTGCCGATCAAGGCATTGATCCGTGCGAACGAGATATCGAATGCGAAATCTTCGATCGGGGAGGGGTAGATGTCGGCGATGTCGCTCGAAATCTTGCCGCCGGCCAGCTCCTTGAACAGCAGCGCCGCACGTTTGGCCGCGTAGACCTGCAGATTGGGGTCGACGCCGCGTTCGAAGCGGAACGACGCGTCGGTATTCAGCCCGAAGCGCTTGGCCGTCTTGCGCACCCACACGGGGTTGAAATAGGCGCTTTCGATGAACACGTCGGTCGTCTGATCGCCGATGCCCGAATCCAGACCGCCGAACACGCCGGCGATACACATCGGACGCTCGGCCGAGCAGATCATCAGGTCGCGGTCGGTG
>CAYSJF010000006.1:0-38644 GCA_964431265.1 uncultured Alistipes sp.
GGCTCCAGAGCCTCATGGTCTACGCCAATGCGACCAACCTCTTCACGATCAGCAAGTATTACGACGGTTACGATCCGGAGACCGCCTACCAGAGCGGTTCGCAAGGCGCCACCACCGGCAGCATCGGCAACAACTATCCGCTCGTAAGCACTTATACGTTCGGTGTAGAACTCAAATTCTAAAATTACGGTTATGAAAAAATACATGGCATATTCCCTCCTGGCGGCGCTCCTGCTGGCAGTCGGCTGTTCGCTCGACCGGGAACCGCTCACAGGCCCCTCGACAGGTACGTTTCCGGCCAGTTTCGATGAGGCGCAGGCCGGCGTGCTCGCGGCCTACAAGAGCCTGGCCAACAACATCGAACAATACGAACCGATGCCGGGGCGCTGGATGGATCAGCTGACCGACATCGGAGCGATGCGCACCGTACTCTCCAAGTGGCCCGACTACACGCTGTCGACCATCACTTCGTCTTACAGCGGCGTCGAAAACTTCTACGCCCGCATTTACAAGGGTCTCGGACGTGTCCACCTCGTGCTGGACAACCTCGACAACCTGCGCGGCAAAATCGACGACGACGAGTACTACCGGTTCAAGGCCGAACTCCTTTCGTTGAGGGCCAACTTCTACGACATGGCTTGCAAAGTCTACGGCGACGTGCCGTTCATCGACCACAGCCTTTCGCTCGCGGACTACGCCTATGCCCGTATGCCGAAAGCCGAGATCATCGACCGCATCCTCGAGGATATGGACGACGAACTGCTCGACCGGCTGCCCGTCGTCTGGGAGCGTCAGACCTGGGGCGTGGCCCGTATCGGCCGCGTGGCGGCCTATGCGCTCAAAGCCCGCATCAACCTCGAATGGGGTTTTTACGAAGAGGCCGCACGCTGTTCGAAAAAGGCCCTCGAACTGGCCGAAGGCAACTTCGACCTCACTCCTCTCGACTGTACCTACTATCCGACCCATGCCGAAGGCGAACCCGACCCCACGCCGCTCTTCGGCTTCGCGGCCGAGACCGGCTCGAAAGAGTGGATCTGGGCTGTGGAATTCAACCGTCTGGCCGCGTCGAACACTCATGCGGGCATCTATACGTTCGCATCGCGCGTACACAACGGAGCGGCCGGTGCCGGCCCGTCGATGGCCATGATGGATTCGTTCCAGTGCACCGACGGTCTCTCCATCGCCGAGTCGCCGCTCTACGACTGGAAGAATCCCTGGCAGAACCGCGATCCGCGGCTCGACCTCTACTGCATCCGTTCGGGATCGCGGGCGATGGGCATTCAGTTCTCCACCGACCCGGCCGACAAGACCGTCTACGACTACATGTCCTCCACTTCGATCGCCAACAGCGACGTGACCGGCAACAAAAGCGAGTATGGCCCCAACGGCATTCAAGGCCCCGGCGGCTTCCTTTGGAGAAAATACTGCGATCCGGTCTATTATGGTTCGATCACGGGTTCGAGCTATGACGACGAACTCGACGTTCCGATCATCCGGCTGGCCGAACTGCTGCTCGTCGATGCGGAAGCCAACATCGAGTGGCCCGAAGGCGATCTCGCACGAGCCAAATCGCAAATCGACCGGGTGCGCGCGCGTGTGAAAATGCCCGCCGTGGAGGGTACGAGCCGCGAAGCCCTGCGCAGCGCCCTGCGCTACGAACGCAAAGCCGAGCTGTGCGCCGAAGGCTTCCGCTGGTTCGACATCCGCCGCTGGAAAGAAGCCGACGGCACGACGCCCGTGGCGTTCAAAGCGATCGACGGCCCGCAGTATGCTCCGGCCTACGGCAAGACCGTGTCCAATGCCAAACCTATCATCGACGAGAACTGGACCGTCACCTACGACAGCTCCTCGACGTTCGACGGCAAAGCGTTCGATGCCCGCGTGCACACCGAGCGCAAGTTCGTGCTCGGCAAGGACGAACTCTGGCCGTTCCCCTACAGCGAGATGGTGACCAACCCGCTCATCGGAACGAGCAACAACAATCCCGGATATTAAAAAAAACGCATATGAACAAGAGATTCAACCTACTTTGGTGCTTGGCGGCTGCGGCGATGTTCGCCGGCGGCTGCGACGACTCCGATGCGGAGTACGATCCCGGCATCCGATTTTCGCGAACGGGCGACGTCGCGCTGATCGCCTCCATGGAGAACTGCACTACCCGGGCGTCGCTCGTCAATACCGGAGAGACGCGCTGGCTGGGCGGCGACGCCATCGGCGTAGTCTGCACGGACGATTCGGTCGTCGAACTCGCACTCGACGGCACGGGCGATACCCGCCGCGCGATTTTCGCGGGAACGCTGCCCGACGGCAAGGAACTGGGCGCCTATGCGCTGTACCCCGCATCGGCTTCGGTCTCCGAAAATAGGCTTTCGGTGGAGCTGCCCCGACAAATCGCACCGGCGACTGCCGGCAGCTGCTCGGTGATGGTTGCCGAAATAGGCAACACCTATAATATCGTATTCCGGCAGCTGATGTCTTACGTCACCCTGCGAATCGACAACATAAGCGACGATACGGCGACGATTCGTCTGACAGCCGACAAGAACCTTTCGGGCCTCCATGCCGCAGCGCTTCCAGAGGCGCTGGAAACAGGACTCGCGGCCTGCGACGGTTCGGAGACGCTGACCATCGTGTTGCCCGAGAAACGGGAGTCGACGGTGACGGCGACTTTCGCCGTTCCGGTGGGCGAATACGCCAGCCTAACGGCTACGACCTGCGATGCCGAGGGCAAGCAGCTGGCCGAGACGGAGTGTCTGACGACGGCGTTCAAGGCTGTCCGCGGGGCTATGCGGTCGCTTTCGGCTACGCTGCCCAAAGTGGTAACCAAGAAACCGCCTATCGAAGGCACGATCCTCGTGGCCGGCATTTATTGGGCGACGGGCAACCTCCAGCACTTCGAGGGCAGCACCGACGAGGGCTTCCGGACCGACTGGCGCCTCGCTCCCGAGCAGTGGCAATATGTCAACTATGAGCATGCCGCCGCTTCGGGCAAGGTCGTGACGTTCCAACCGACGGACTATAAGCAGTGCGACCATTTCAACTGGGGCGGCATCGCCAATCCGTTCGACAATGCGGAGGAGTCCATCGCACAGGCTGCGGTAGGTATGGATATCGCCGGCAAGATGTACACTTCGCAGGACTGCACGGCAACCACGACAGACTTTGAAGCCGCCAAATTCGGAGACCTGGCCTACTGGGCCTCGAACGGCAAGTTCCGGCTTCCGACGAAAGCCGAACTTCAGAAGCTGTTCGACGAAACATCCCGCCAATACGGCAGCTACAAGGTAGCGGACGGCAAATTCGTGACGGGCTTCCTCTTCACCGATCCCGAAGAGGGGGAAACACCCACCATAAGCGACATAGAGGTCGAATTCACGGACGAAGACCTTGCCAAGGGACTCTTTCTGCCCAAGAGCGGACGCCGTTACAATAAACAGTCGTACACGGTGAACAACCAGGGCACGCAATGTCCCTATTGGGGTTCGGAATCCGTGATGGGCGACGATGCCACGCAACCCTGTTACGGAATAATATTCTATATTAACTCTGCGAAGATACAGTTCCCGTATTGGAACAAGGATTTCGACGCGAAAGCCGGATTTTCGATCCGTCCCGTCTACATCGAAAAGTGATGAAGCGGACGATGCTATTCTTTGCGCTGCTGCTCCCGGCGGTCTTCGTGATCGCCGGCTGCGGCGGCGATAGCCGGGCCGAAGCAGGCAAGCCGTTGCCCGCGTGGAGCGAGGGCTGTCTCGACATCCACGCCATCAACACCGGGCGCGGCGAATGCACCTTCTTCATCCTGCCCGACGGCACGACCCTTACGGTCGATGCGGGCGAATTCAGCCGCGAAGCGAAAGCCTACCGCAACGTGCCCCAGCGGCCCGACACGCTGACGCGTCCGTCGCACACGTATGCACGCTACATGAAGCACTTCATGCCCCGCAAGGATACGACGGACTACTTCCTGCTCACCCATTTCCATATGGACCACATGGGGCAGCCGGAACCCGAATATGCGACCGCGCCCGAGGGCGGCTATGTGCTGTGCGGCGTGACGGCGCTTTACGAAGAGCTGCCGTTCCGTCAAATCGTCGACCGCGCCTGGCCCGACTACGACTCGCTGGCTTTCCGTAACATGAGTACGGCCGCGCTGGCCAACTACCGCAAGTTTCTCGACTACGCCGTGGAGCACCGGGGGCTGAAAGCCGGCCGGCTGCAGCTCGGCAGCCGCACGCAGTTCCCGTTGAGACATTGTCCGGAACGCTACCCCGAATTCCGAATCGCGAACATCTGCTCGAACGGCAGGGTTTGGGACGGAGTGCGGATCGTCGATGCCTACGAGGGCGCTTCCCGCAAAGAGAACGGCGCATCATGCGGCATTCTGGTGCAATATGGCGATTTCGACTACTTCACGGCCGGCGATGCCGGCAGCAACACGCACGTGGAGTATCCGAGCGCTCTTTCGATCGGCCGGCCGATCGAGGCGATGAAAGCGCACCACCATCTTTCGCCCCGCACCATGGAACCCGAAATGATAGCCATTCTGCAACCTGACGTCGTGGTGACGCAGAGTTTCTACGTGCGCGAAATCCAGCCCGACAAAGCCATCATCCAACGACTGACGGAGAGCGGCGCGATGCGGCTCTACTTCACCAACATCGACCGTTCGCTGACGGAGGTCGATCCGGAGCTTTACGCCCGCTGCACGGCCATCGGAGGACACATCGTCATCCGGGTCGCACCGGGCGGCAAAGAATACAGCGTCTATGTGCTCGACGACAGCGATGCCTCGTATCGTGTGCTGCGCATCGACGGGCCTTTCGCATGCAAACCGACAAAAACCGATACCGAAAAATGAACAAGACAACGACTATTTTGAGTGCGTTCGCTCTGCTGGCCGCCGCGGCGTGCAGCGAAGAGCGGATCAAGATGCCCTGGGAGGACGATCTGAACAAAAAACATCAGGAGGAGCAGGAAAAACCTGTCGACCCTGCACCGAAAATGCCCGAAGCCAAAAAGGGCGAAATGCTTCCCGGCTGGGTCGAAGGCTGCCTCGACATCCATTTGATCAACAGCGGCCGCGGCGAGTGCATTTTCCATATTTTGCCCGATGGCACGACCCTGCTGGTCGATGCCGGCGAAACCGCCACCGATCCTGCGACCAGCGTGCCGCAGAAACCCGACGCTTCGGTGCGTCCCTACATCGTCGATGCCCGCTATATCCGGCATTTCCTGCCCGAGGGCAAGACCGCGATCGACTGGTGCGCCCCGTCGCACTTCCACATCGACCACATCGGCAGCGCCGACGTTAGTCCCGAAACCTCGCCCAACGGCTATCGTCTTTCGGGTCTGCTGGCACTCTACGACGAGGTGGCTTACGACCGCGTGCTCGACATGGGTTACCCGACCTACGGTGATGACAAGACCATTCCCGAAATGGACGGCCAGCTGGCCGGCGACTGGGAGACGTTCGTCAAGTGGGCCGTAGCGAACAAAAACATGTCCGCCGACCGGTTCTGCACCGGCGAAGAGCAGATCATGCTGGTCAACGACCGCGAGAAATACGCCGATTTCCGCATCTTCAACATCTGCGCGAACGGCTACGTGTGGAAACTCGACTCCGCGACCGGTCAGGGCGTCGTGAGCAACACCAATGCCGCCAAGGGCAACCCCGCTTCCTGCGGATTCCACCTCTCCTACGGCAAGTTCGACTACATTACCTGCGGCGACCTCACGTCCGCTCCGCAAAACAGCGTGGCGCTCTACTATCGCGACTTCATGACGCCGGGCAGCCTCGACGTCTTCAAGGCCCACCACCACCTGAGCGCCAATGCGTGGGGCACGCAGATGCAGAACTGCGAATTCGCGCCGCGCGTGATCGTCAACCAGAACTTCACCAACAAACAACCCGACTCCGGTCTGCTGGATAACATTGTAAACGGAACGTTCGCCTCGCATCCTTACGTCTGGACGAAAGACATCTTCACCACCAACGCTCATTCCGATGCGCTGGGCGCCAACGCGGCGCTCTTCGGCCAGGTTGCCGGATACAACGGCCACATCGTCGTGCGTGTGGCGCCGGGCGGCGACGAATATTATGTTTACATGCTCGACGACAACGATTTCGAGTACAAGGTGACTTCGATACATGGCCCCTATGCCTCGAAATAACCGGTTTTCGAATGCTTTGAGAAAAAGCGCGCTCTTCGCTCTGCTGCTGTGGGCAGCGGCGGGGTGCACCTCCGCGACCGACGAACCCGCAGCGCGGCACTTCATCGCCCACCGGGGTGCGACCATGCGTTGCACCCTTGCGGGCGAGAACTCGCGCGAAGCCGTGCGTCTTGCGGCCAGGGCCGGATTCGACTGCATCGAGACCGACGTGCGCTCCACCTCCGACAGCGTGTTGGTGGCTGTGCACGACGCCACGCTGGCGCGGACGTTCACCCGCAACGAGGGTTCGCCCGTGGAGCCGGATATTGCCGTAGCCGACCTCTCCTACGCCCGCCTGCACGATGACTTCGTCTTGCGGGCCACACATCCCGAGCGCCGCACGCGGGTGCTGACCCTCGAAGAGTTCTGCACCGAATGCCGCGACTGCGGGCTGCGCACCTTCATCGAAATCAAGCGCCCCACGCCCGAATGGGTCTGCGAAGCGACGATCGCTGTGGCGGATCGGGTTTTCGGCCGCGGAAACTACGTCGTCACCTCGAACAACGAGGCCAACGACCGCATTCGCCTCGACATGGGCATCGACGACATCCCGCTCATGGGCATCCTCTACCAAAGCACCTACGAACATATCGCTTCGCTCGGCGGCACGGTGATGGCCGTCAGCGCCACCCGCTACGGAGCGGAGGAGTATGCAGAGTGGGTGGCCCGCGCCAAGGCCGACGGATTCGAAACCGAATCCCATGCCGACGATTTCGAACGTTTCGACCGCATTACCCGTGCCGGGGTCGATTACGTATCGACCGACCTGCTGGCGCCCGACTACCGGGGACAGGGCCGCACGGTCTGCCTCTGCGAGGGATGCGATACGGCTCGCATCGCGCAGCGCTGCGCAGCCGCGGGAAAAGTGGAGTTCGGAGCCGCATACCTCGACCTCACGTGGTGCGGCACGGCGACGGTGACGCTTGCAGGGGAAAAGTTTGTACTGCCTGTGAATTCCGAACTGCGCCGAGCGTGTCATCAGCGGATGATTTTCGACGCCGTGCCCGAATTCTCGCTCGATGACCCGTCGGACGACTTCCGCATCGAGGCGCTCATTCTACGCATCGTACGCTTCTGAACCAGCCCGCGTTGCGGCCGTTCGCTCTCCGCCTCTCCGCCCGACTTTCGACAGCCGCTGCGGAGAGGCGGTTCGGCGTCGTGCGGGCCGGTCGGAGTCCGATTGCTTGCAGATTTTCCAGTCCCGGCACACTCCGCACACTTCGACATCCTTTCGACAAGCCCAAGAAACACTCAGCAACCGCAACCTCCGCCCTCGGCTCAACGGAAACATCCTCTTTTCAAAAATAGCTAAAATAATTTTGAATTCTGAATTGTTTTGTACCTTTGTGCTTATTTCGGTCATATGGAGGTTTTCAATTCGTTCTTCGATTCTTTTCGGGCCTGCTACGGCCGCGAGGGCACGGCGCTGGCCGCGATGCTCGTGGTGCTGCTGGGCGTACAACTTTATTATTATATCTTCGTTTACGGCCGCATCGCCGGCTACAAGAACAACCGGCGTCCCGCGGTGCTCGAAGCCGATCCTCCCGTGTCGGTGGTCATGCCGCTGTTTTCCGAGGACTACGCTTTCGTCGAGGAGCGGTTGCCGCTGATCCTGGCCCAGAGCTACCCCAAGTTCGAGGTGGTGATCGTCTATGTGGGGCACGATTCCGACTTCTACGAAGACCTCGCGCGGCTGAAGCAGACTTTCCCGCAGATCATCACGACCAAGATCCACCTCAATCCGCGGTTCCCGATTTCGCGCAAAATGGCGCTCAACGTCGGCATCAAGTCGGCCCACTACGAGCACATGATCTTCACCTCCACCGATGCCTGCCCCCAGACCGACCGGTGGCTGTCGCTCATGGCCAAGGGGTTCACGCGGGGCGATATCGTCATCGGCTATTGCGGACTCGAACCCAAGGGCGGGGTGGTCAACTACCTGATGCGCGCCTGGCGCATGATGCACGCCGCCGAGTGGTTGGGCCGTGCCATCTGCCGGCGTCCCTATCGGGGCATGCTGCAGAATTTCGGCTTCACCAAGACGCTGTATTTCGGGGCCAACGGCTTCAACCGGCTCAACATGAACATCGGCGAGGACGATCTCTTTTTGCAGCAGGTCATGACCCGCAACAACGTGAGCGTCATCCTTTCGCCGCGCGCCACGTTGCGCGAGAAGACGTGGGGCGGCCTGGGCTGGGGCCTGGGGCACCTGCGCTATTTCGGCTCGGCGTTCCGCTTCTATCCCCGCGCGGCCCGCAACTATGTGCAGTGGGAGATCGGCTCGCGCCTGCTGTTGTTCTTGGCGGCCGCCTGCGCCCTGTGCTTCATGCCGCTGGAATATAAGATGGCCGTCGCGGCGATGATCCTGCTGCGCTACCTCATTGTGGCTATCGAGGTGCGGCGCATCGCCCAGCGTCTGGGCGAGCGGGGCATGGCCTGGTGCTATTTCCTCTACGATCTGTTGAGTCTGCCGGGTGCCGTCGTCGTGCGGCTGATGCTGCTGCGCAAAGACAAGCGCGTATGGAGATAGCCGACTACATCGTAGCCGACGACCGGCGGTTGGTCGAACTGGTGCTCGGCGGCGACGATGCGGCGTTCGAATATCTGTTCGACCGCTACCACGAGGCGATCCGGCGCCTTTTCATGCAGCGCATGGGAGGCATCGACGTCGACGATCTGCTGCAGGAGACTTTCATCAAGGTCTATATCAACCTTCACCGCTATCGGCCCGACTACACTTTCGGGCAATGGGTCTACACCATCGCGCGCAACACGTTCGTCGACTTCCTGCGGCGCCGGCAGGACGACCTGCCCATCGACGAGCGCTTCGCTGCGCCGGCTTCCAATGCCCCCACGCCCGAGGAGAGCGTCATCAACCTCCAGCAGCGGCGCCAGCTGGAGAACTATCTGGAGCGTCTGTCGCCCCATTACCGCCGGTTGATCGAGATGCGGTTTTTCGAGGAGTGCTCCTACGAGGAGATCGCCGGGAAGCTCGCCCTGCCGCTCGGCACGGTCAAAACGCAGATCCACCGCGCCCGCGGCCGCTTGTGCCGCCTCATCACCCAGGGCGAAGAGTAAAAACAGCGTGGAACTCATCCTGAAATATTTCCCCGACCTTTCCGAGGTGCAGCGTCGGCAGTTCGCGGCGATGCGGGAACTCTATGCCGACTGGAACGCGAAGATCAACGTCGTGTCGCGCAAGGATTTCGATCAGCTCTATCTGCGGCACGTCCTCCACTCGCTGGCGATCGCCAAAGTGTGTGCTTTCGCGCCCGGCGCCCGGGTGCTCGACGTGGGCTGCGGCGGCGGATTCCCCTCGGTGCCGCTGGCCGTGCTCTTTCCGCAGGCGCAGTTCATCGCGGCCGATTCGATCCGCAAGAAAATCACGGTCGTAGAGGGCGTCGCAGCCGGCTTGGGGCTGGACAACCTCACGCCTCGGTGCGTGCGTGTCGAGACCCTCGCCGAGCGCTTCGACTATGTGGTTTCGCGGGCCGTGACGGCCATGCCGCAATTCGTGGGCTGGGTGTGGAACCGCATCGAAAAAGGGCAGCGCGGCACGCTGCCCAACGGCATCCTCTATCTCAAAGGCGGCGACCTGGCCGAAGAACTGGCCCTGACCGGCAAACGGTGGGATATCTACGACATCTCCCGATTCTTCGAAGAGGAGTTTTTCGAGACCAAAAAGGTGGTATATACTTCGAAATAATAGGCAAAAAAGTATCTTCGGATCGTCGATCCGATCCATCCCTATGTTGCGGCGTTGTAAGCCGTGCGTGTCGCCACTTTCGGGATATGGGAGCGGTTTTGCGGATGAATAGTGGTGCCGGATTTCGCTTTTATTTCGAATCTTTCGGTTGCTGTTTCTTCAGTATTTTTTCGATCGCGGCGGTGAATTCGTCGGGCGACGAGGCGCCCTGTATGCGGCCCAGCAGTTCGCCTTGGGTGTCGAAAATCAGATAGAGCGGTATCGAGCGGTTGCCATAGCGGGCCATCAAGGTTTTGCCCGGTTCCTGGTCGACGTCGTATTTCGCCGCTACGAAGCGTTCGTCCATGAACCGGCCGATGTCCTTGCGCGAGAAGACCACGCGCTCCATCATCTTGCAAGGCGGGCACCACGAAGCATAGAGGTCGATGAAGACCAGCTTGCCCTGGGCGATCGCCGTTTCGCGCACGGCGTCCGTCGAACAGGTCTCGAATTTCACCTGGGCTTGCGCCGCACCCGTTGCGAGCGCCACGGCCAGAAAAAGAATCCATTTTTTCATGTCGGTTTTGTTTTTGATTCGCTGAAAACGTTCAGATTCCTGCAGGTTTTCTCTGCCTCGGCAAAGTCCGCAAGCGGCCTCTGCTCTCGGCTTATCGAAAACGTTCGAATTCTCGCAGGTTTTCTCGCCTCGGCAAAGTCCGCAAGCGGCCTCTGCTCTCGGCTTATCGAAAACGTTGCAATTTCCGCACCTTTTTCCTTTTACTTTGCACCTTTTCCCTTTTCCGAGGTGCTCAACAGGCCGCAGGCCGCCTGGATGTCTTCGCCGCGCGAGGCGCGGATCGTGGTTTGGATGCCGCGGGCCGTCAGCGCGTCGCGGAAGCGGATCATCGCCGCATCGTCGGGCGAGAAATAGGGCGAGTCGGGGATTTTGTGGAAGCGGATCAGGTTGATGCGGCACTTGATGCCGTCCAGCAGGCGGCACAGTTCGCGGATGTGGCGCGGCGTGTCGTTGAGTCCGCTCATCACGATGTATTCGAACGATATGCGGCGTTGGTGCGTGAAGTCGTAGTCGCGCAGGATCGCCGCTACCTGGGCTATGGGCCATGCTTTTTCGACCGGCATGATGGCGGCCCGCTCTTCGGCGAAGGGGTTGTGCAGGCTCACGGCCAGATGCACGTCGGTCGTATCGAGAAACCGCCGCAACCGGGGCACTACTCCCGCTGTCGAGACCGTCACGCGGGTCGGCGACCAGCCGAAGCCCCACGGCCGGGTGATGATCTCCAGCGCACGCAGCACGTTGTCGAGGTTGTCGAGCGGTTCGCCCATGCCCATGAACACCAGATTGGTCAGCCGGTCGCGCTCGGGCAGAGAGACGATCTGATTCATGATTTCGGCTGCCGAGAGCGAATGCTGCAGTCCTTGGCGCCCCGTGGCGCAGAAGCGGCAGCCCATGCGGCACCCGGCCTGCGACGAGACGCAGAGCGTCGCGCGGTCGCCGTCGGGGATATAGGCCGATTCGACGAATGCCCCCTCGGCCGTGCGGTAGAGGTACTTCTTCGTCCCGTCGGCCGACTCCCAGACTCGGAGCGGAGCGCTCAACGCCGGGCCGAATCTTCGCGCGAGAGCCTCTCGATGAACCGCGGCGATGTCGGTCATGCGCTGCGGGTCTTCTTCGTGCCGCACATAGAGCCAGCGGGCCAGCTGTTTGGCGGCGAAGCGCGGCATGCCCAGCTCGTCGCACAGGGCGGCCAGCTCGTCGGGCGATCGGCCGTAAAGATAGGGTTTGTCGCTGTTCTTTGCTGCGGTCATGGCGTGTTTTGCCGGTATTCGCGTTTCCCGGGGCGTGTTTCTATGTCGCAAAAATAGGCAAAAGTTGAAGATTTTTGCCCGAAGCCGTGCGATTTTGAAATTTTATCTATATATTTGTGGTGTAGTGCGTGCCGTGCTCCGGTGCGCCGCCGACCGAAAACGATCAAAAATCATTCATAGATGGAAATCAAGAAATCGCCCAAGGCAGATCTCCAGAACAAGCGGGGTCTGTTGCTCGAAATCGGTCTCATCGTCGCTCTGGTGCTGGTGATCGTGGCTTTCGCCTACACGCCCAAGGAGCATCGTATCGAGAAAGTCGATCTCAACTACGGCCCCGTCGAGGAGCAGATCGTGGAGATCACGCGTCAGGATCAGAAGCCGCCCGAACCGCCCAAGAAGGTGGAGGTCAAGGTGATCGCCGACCTGCTGCAGGTCGTGACCAACGAGACGAAGATCACCACCGAAGTGGATTTCGCCGAGTTCGACGAGAACACCGAGGTGATCCAGCAGGTCGAGGTGGCCGAGGAGGTCGTCGAGGACGACCAGCCGTTCCTGATCGCCGAGACCATGCCCTCGTTCCAGGGCGGCGACCTCAATACGTTCCGCAACTGGGTGCAGCAGAATGTCAAGTTCCCCCAGATTGCGTTGGAGAATGGTATCCAGGGTCGCGTGGTGCTCACGTTCGTCATCGAGAAAGACGGCCGTCTGACCAACATCCAGGTGTTGCAGACTCCCGATCGTTCGCTTTCCGAGGAGGCGATCCGCGTGCTGAACAAGTCGCCCAAGTGGGCGCCCGGCAAGCAGCGCAACCAGGTGGTGCGCGTGAAGTATACGTTGCCGGTCGATTTCCGCGTGCAGAACTAACGCACTGCGGTCGCTGCGAGGCAAGCTGAAGGGTATCCTGCTTTCGGGCGGATATCCTTGTTTGTGATCGCCGGCGCGAACCCGGCCCCGAACGGAGCACGATGTTTGTTCCGGGCATCCGGAGCTTTAAATTCGATTCGCATTTTGGAAGAAAACAAACATACCGCATCTTCTCCCGCACCGGCTCTCTGTGAGCGCGCCGTGCTCGTGGCCGTCGTTCGCGACGGGCAGGAGCCTCGTCAGGTCGAGGAGTTCCTCGACGAGCTGGATTTCCTGGCCGAAACGGCCGACATCCGTGCCGTGCGCCGCTTCACGCAGCGGCTGCCGCAACCCTCGTCGCGCATCTATGTCGGGCCGGGCAAGTTGGAGGAGATTGCCGACTATTGCCGCGAGAACGGGATCGACGTGGTGATTTTCGACGACGAGCTGTCGCCCTCGCAGACCCGCAATATCGAGAAAGCCATGCCGTGCCGCATCCTCGACCGCACGCGGTTGATCCTCGACATCTTCATGTCGCGCGCGCAGACGGCCTATGCCAAGACGCAGGTGCAGCTGGCCAACTACGAGTACATGTTGCCCCGTCTGTCGGGCCTTTGGACGCACCTCGAACGCCAGCGCGGCGGCACGGGCACCCGCGGCGGCGCCGGCGAGCGCGAGATCGAGACCGACCGCCGCATCATCCGGGGGCGCATCGCCAAATTGAAGGAGGATTTGAAGAAGATCGACCGTCAGATGGCCGTGCAGCGCTCCAACCGGGGACAACTCGTGCGCGTGGCGCTGGTGGGGTATACCAATGTCGGCAAGTCGACGTTGATGAACCTCATCTCCAAGAGCGAGGTTTTCGCCGAAAACAAGCTCTTCGCCACGCTCGACACCACGGTGCGCAAGGTGGTCTTCGACAACCTGCCGTTCCTCTTGTCCGACACCGTGGGGTTCATCCGCAAGCTGCCCACCGAGCTGATCGAGTCGTTCAAGTCTACGTTGGACGAGGTGCGCGAGGCCGATCTGCTGGTACATGTGGTCGACATCTCCCACCCGCAGTTCGAGGAGCAGATCGACGTGGTGAAGCGCACGTTGCAGGAGATCGGCGCAGGCGACAAACCCGTCTATTTGGTCTTCAACAAGATCGACGCCTACACCTATATTAAAAAGGACGACGACGATCTGACCCCCTCGACGCGCGAAAATCTCTCGCTCGACGACCTGAAGCGCAGTTGGATCGCCCGGGCCAACACGCCCTGCATCTTCCTTTCGGCCCGAACCAAAGCCAACTTGGAGAAGTTCCGCACCGACCTCTACGGCATGGTGCGCGAGATACACGCGGGGCGCTATCCGTTCAACGATTTTCTCTATTGACAAACCAAAACCCTCGATATTATGGAGTTGCATATCCTCAATCAGCAGAACACGGTGCTCAACAAGTTCATCGCCCAGATCCGCGACAAGGCGGTGCAGACCGATTCGATGCGTTTCCGCCGCAACATGGAGCGTATCGGCGAGATCACGGCCTACGAGATTTCGAAGACGTTGGATTTCCAGCCCCATGCGGTGGAAACGCCTCTGGGCGTGGCGACCGTGGAGCTGCCCGAAGACCGGATCGTCATCGCCACGATCCTGCGGGCCGGACTGCCGTTCCACCAGGGTTTTCTCAACTATTTCGACGACGCGCAGAACGCTTTCGTCTCGGCCTACCGCAAAAGCACCAAGGACGGGAAGTTCACCGTCAAGGTCGAATATATTTCGTGCGGCGACCTGGAGGGCAAGACCCTGCTGCTGGTCGACCCCATGCTGGCTACGGGGTCGTCGCTCGTACTGGCTTACAACGCTCTGTGCGAGCGGGGCGGAACTCCGGCCCATACCCATGTGGCGGCCGTGATCGCGAGCGAGCAGGGTCTCGACTACGTGACGAAGAACATGCCGCGGCAGACCACCACCGTCTGGACGGCGGCCGTCGACGAGGAGCTGACCTCGCGGTCGTATATCGTGCCCGGCATCGGCGATGCGGGCGATTTGGCCTATGGGGAGAAAATATAAGACGACATTCGGCAAGCTACGGATCGGCTTGTCTGCGGAACGGTCGCAGGTCGACATGATGCAGATTTAATGGCGGCGATAAGACATAAGATCGTTTTTCTGCTCGCGGTTTTTGCCGCTACGGTCGGGTTGCTGGCCGCACAGAAACCCGTTTTTCTGGCGTGGTATGCCTGGGGACAGGGGTTCGGGGCTGCCGACTGGTGGCAGGTCGTGCGGCACGGGCTTTCGCTCGACATGACCGTCGCCGGATATGTCACGGCGCTGCCCGTGCTCGTGGTGGTGCTGTCGCTATGGGTGCGGTTGCCCGAGCGGATCGTGCGGCGGATGTTCATGGTCTATTTCGCGGCGGTCGCAGTCGTCGTGGCGGTCATCTTCGCCGTCGACCTGGCGCTATACGAGCATTGGGGCTTCCGCATCGACGCCACGGTGCTCATCTATCTTTCCGATCCGCGCGAAGCTATGGCCAGCGTCGATTTCTGGCTCGGCGTGCGGCAAACCGCGATCTGCGCGCTCTATGCCGCCGGTATGATCTGGGTCTATGGCCGTGTCGTACGGCTGTTCGACGGCGGTCGGGCGGAGTGGCGCGTAGCATTGCCCGGTACGTTGGGCGTGTTGCTGTTGGGCGGGTTGGATTTTCTGGCCGTTCGCGGCGGCACGGGCGCTTCGGTGGCCAATATCTCGAAAGTCTGTTTCAGTTCCGAGATGCTGCTGAACCATGCCGCCGTCAATCCCGTATTTTCATTCCTCTCCACACTGGGTGCCCGCACCGATTATGCGGCCGAGTATCCGTTTTTCGACGAGGAGACCCGGGTGCAGCGGTTCGAGGCACTGCGCGGAAACAAACCCGGCGCTGCATCTGCGTCGCACGTATTGCGAACCGGGCGGCCCAATGTGGTGCTGATTATTCTGGAGAGTTTCGCCCGCACGCTCATGGATGCCGAGATCGACGGCGAGCCGGTGATGCCGTGGATGCGGCGCCTGAAAGAGGAGGGCGTGTGGTTCGAGAACTTCTTCGCCAATTCGTTCCGTACCGATCGCGGCGAGGTGGCCGTGTTGAGCGGATTCCCCGCGCAGACGCGCATGTCGATCATGAAACTTCCGGCCAAAAGCCGCGATCTGCCGTCGCTGGCCCGCTCGCTGGCTCGCGAGGGCTATGCGACCCGGTTCGTCTATGGCGGCGACCTCAACTTCACGAATCAGGCCTCCTACATGTATGCCACGGGGTGGCAGCGGCTGTTCTGGCAGAAGGATTTCGATTTCGACGCGGCGCCCTCCGACTGGGGCTACGACGACCGCGTGATGTGCGCGTGGTTCGGCGAGCAGGTGATCGCTTGGAGCGCCGGCGACGAACCGTTCCTGGCCGGGTTGCTCACTTTGAGCAACCATCCGCCGTTCGACGTCCCCTACGACAAGTTCGAGAATCGGATGCTCAACGCCGCGGCTTTCGCCGACGAGTGCGTGGGCCGCATGATCGAACGGTGGAAAGCCTCGCCCGCGTGGGACGATCTGTTGGTGGTGCTGGTGGCCGATCACGGCGTGCCTTATCCCCCGACGCTGGCTTACAACGAGCCGCTGCGTCATCGCATACCGATGATCTGGACGGGCGGTGCCGTCGGCGGCCCGCTCGCGGTGGAGGAGTATGCCTCGCAGATCGATCTGTGCGCCACTTTGTTGGGCCGATTGGGCGTGGCGCACGACGATTTCGACTACAGCAAGGACATTTTCGATCCGGCGGTTCCGAAGTTCGCCTACTATACGTTCAACGACGGCTTCGGCGTGGTCGACGCGTCGGGCGCGGCAGTCTACGACGCCACGACAGGCCGTGCGCTTCCCGGTGCCGATCCGCGGTTGGAGGAGATCGGGAAGACCATGCTTCAGACGACTTATGTCGATATCGCCCGGCGGTGAACGCATCGAAGGCGAAATAGTCGAATAGTCGGTGCGGTCGCGTCGGCGAATCCCTCTTTTTAGGTATTGCCGGCATCGCGGGAGATGCCTATTTTTGAACCGAACAAAAATGTTGTTATGTCGCGTTATTCTTCGGACGAGCGGATGAGCGATCTGGTGTGCGGTCGCTATCCGGTGTTGCAGATCATGAGCCGGTTCGGGATCGCGCTGGGCTTCGGCGACAAGAGCGTGGGCGAGGTGTGCGCCGAACATAAGGTCGATGCCGCCACGTTTCTGGCCGTGGTCAATCTGTCGGTCGATCCGGGAGCCGGCGAGGAGCTGGCCGCCGAGGTGTCGGTGCGGTCGCTGCTGGACTATCTCCACAATTCGCACGGCTATTTCCTCGATTTCCGCCTGCCGGCCATTCGGCGCAAATTGATCGAGGCCGTCGACTGCAGTTTGAGCGACGTGTCGTTCGCGATCATGCGCTATTTCGACGAGTATGTCGCCGAGGTCGACCGTCACATGACCTACGAGGAACGGTCGGTGTTCCCCTATGTCGAGGCCCTGCTCGCCGGCGAGCGGAAAGCCGACTACTCGATCGACGTCTTCCGCCGGCATCACGACCGGATCGAAGACCGTCTGCGCGAGTTGAAGAACATCATCATCAAATACTATCCCTCGGGCGGTAGCAACGAGCTGAACGGCGTGCTTTACGACATTTTCACCTGCGAGGAGGAGCTGGCCTCGCACAACGCCGTGGAGAACGAGATCTTCATCCCCGCCGTCGAACGTCTCGCAGCCGACGGCTCTGCGGTCGAGCAGCGTCCGGAGCCGTTGAGCGCGCGTGAACGGGAGATCATCGTCTGCGTGGTCAAAGGGTTGACCAACAAGCAGATCGCCGACGAGCTGTGCATTTCGACCCACACGGTCATCACCCATCGGCGCAATATTGCATCGAAATTGCAGATCCATTCGGCGGCCGGTCTGACGATCTATGCCATTGTCAACAAACTGGTCGAACTATCTCAAATCAAGGACTCCATAACCGACAACCCTGCATGAGCCATTCGCACGCACATCGGATTTCGTCGCTCGACCGCGCTTTCGTGATCGGCATCGCGCTCAATGTGTCGTTCGTCGTGGTGGAGTTTCTGGCCGGCCTGTGGTACGGCTCCATGGGGCTGCTGTCCGATGCGGGTCACAACCTTTCGGACGTGGCGAGTCTGCTGCTGGCCATGTGGGCATTCCGTCTGGCCCGGATGCGGCCTACGGTGCGCTATACCTATGGATACAAGAAAAGCACGGTGCTCATTTCGCTGCTCAACTCGTTGCTGCTGCTCGTCGCCGTGGGGGTCATCGTCGCCGAGAGCGTGGGGCGCATGCGGCATCCCGCACCGATCCAGGGCGGGGCTATCGCCTGGACGGCCGGCATCGGCGTGGCGATCAACGGATTCACGGCATGGCTTTTCATGAGGGATCGCAAGCGCGACCTCAATGTCGAGGGGGCCTACCTTCACATGGCGGCCGATGCCTTGGTGTCGGTGGGCGTGTTGGTTTCGGGACTGGTGATCGCCCGCACGGGCTGGACGATCGTCGATCCCATCGTGGGGTTGATCGTGGCGGCGGTGATCGTGGTGTCGGTGTGGTCGTTGACGCGCGACAGCCTGCGGCTTTCGCTCGACGGCGTGCCTGCAGGCATCGACCTGGCCGATCTGGAGCGCCGGATGACTGCCATAGAGGGAGTCGAGGCGGTGCATCACATCCATGTCTGGGCGATCAGCACCACGGAGAACGCGCTCACGGCGCATGTCGTGCTCGCCGATCCCTGTGTCATGGCCCGGGTGAAATCGTTGCTGAAAGGCCTGCTCGAAGATGCCGGCATCGCCCATGTCACGCTCGAATGCGAAACCCTTTCCGAGCATTGCAGCGGGCGATGCGAATAAAACCCATAAATCTTCTGAACCCTCGGTCTGCGAATAGGACACTTGCTGCTGAAACCCGATGAAAGCGATATCGGGGCGATGCGGTTTCTATGGTACCGGATCATATCCGCTTCCGCCCCAGGGGTGGCAGCGGGCGATGCGGCGCAGGGCGAGCCAGCCGCCTTTCAGCGGGCCGTATTTGCGCAGTGCCTCTAAAGCATATTGCGAGCAGGTGGGGGTGTAGCGGCAAGCCGGCGGCGTGAGAGGCGAGATGCAGAGCTGGTAGAAACGCACGAGCAGCAACAGCGGCAGAGCCGACAGCCGGCGGAGCGAAAAGCGGGTTTTGCCGTTCATGGTCGGGTCGGTCGCAGGGTATCGACCGTTTGCGTTTGTTCGCGGATCGAGGCGAGGATTTTCCGCACGGCATGGGCGATCTGCTTGTAGGGCAGAGGCTCTTTCGACGAGTAGATCAATGCCAGATCGAGAGCGAAAGGTCGATCGCCGGGGGAGGCAAGAAGCTGTTTCTGCAATCGGTAAGCCTCTTTGGTGCGGCGGCGCAGCAAGTTGCGTTTGTTGGCCCGCTTGTGGAACTTCTTGGGGACGGAAAAGAGGACTTCGGCGGAGTGCGCCGCATCCGGTTCGGCATACCAGATGTATCGGAACGGAAAGACGAACCCGCTTCGACCGCTCTCGAAGAGCCGGCGAATGGCTCCGAGCGACCGAAGCCGCTCTGTGCGGGGAAGCGAACGGTCGGGCATCTTCCGGCTGGTTATTTGCGGGTTTCGGCGCTCGCGCGGCGCGTGCGGCTCTTGGCCAACTTGTGCTGCTGGGTGCGCAGGAACTCTTCCTTGCGGGTGTCGGTCGTGGGCGCCACCGGCTCGACCGGTTCGCCGCGTTCGACTTTGGTCAGATAGAGGTCGATCGCCTTGGCCATCGAGGGAGCTTCGGGCGTGGGGGCATTGGCCAGTACCCGCAGTCCGGCGTCGAGGGCCGCGCGCAATGTCCCGTCGCCGAAAACCGCCACGGGGGGCAGGTCGGCGACGTTGTGCCGCCCCACGAGCGTCTTGACGTCCGAAGGCGAATAGAGGGCCAGCAACCCGTAGTCCGAGAGGTGCACGGCGTCGAGGTCGGCCGCCACCGTACGGGCCAGGATCACCGGATCGACGGCGAGCTTGAGTTTCGACAGCGCGTCGGGCAGCTCGGGTTTGTGGGGTTCGCTCAATGCCAGCAGGAATTTTTCTTCCTTGTGCTTGATTATAAGCTCGATGAACGAAGTGAACGATCCGTCGGCGAACGAAATCTTGCGTTTGCGGTAGACGATGTATTTCTGCAGGTAGAGCGCTACGGCTTCAGTCTGACAGATGTATTTCATGGTCTCGGGCACCGCGATCCGGGCCTCTTCGCAGATGTGGAAGAAGCTGTCGACGGTGGTGCGCGACGTGAAGATGACGGCCGTGTGGTTGAGGATTTCGACCCGCTGGGCGCGGAACTCCTTGAGCGACACGCCCTCCACGCGGATGAAAGGCCGGTAGGCGATCTCCACCTCGTGCCGTCGCGACAACTCGTAGAACGGGGATTTCTCGATGATGGCCGGTTGCGGCTGCGAAACCAATACGCTGTCAATTTTCAAAGGTACCTCCTTTTGCGGTTATTGTTGCCTGGCTATCTTGTCGCGATCAGCCACAGCAGGCTGAAAGGGAAGATTTCCACGATGCAAAGGTACAAAAACCAATACAAAATAGGAATTTTTTTTGCAAGAAACAGCTGCGACGTCTCTCTGAGACATAAGATTGCCGTAACGGCCGATTCGCCCGCCGCGATGTAGAACCAGGTCATGCCCGCGGCCGACGGCACGAGGGTCAGAAGCAGGAACACGGGGGTGGCGACGATGGCCGCCAGGGCGAAGTAGGTGCGTTTGAGCATCCATATCTGATCCATGAGCGGCAGGGAGATCGTCACCGCACCTACGGTTTTGAGCACCAGCGACTGGTAGGCGGCGATCGCTGCCCACACGGCGGCGACGAGCAGACTGGCCGTGGCGATCAGCTCGCGGGGCCAGGCCGCCGTCTCCTCGGCCGGCAGACGCGTGTCGGCATACCGGGTGATGGCGGCACCCAGGACGAACAGCCCGATGATCGCCGCGATGTTGAGGAACCGGAGGATGTTGTTGCCGCCGCCCGACGCGTCGACGAGCCGTTCGTGCGAAGCCCGGGGGTGGAAAACCCGTCCCAACAGCAGCACGATGTCGTTGAGGTGGCGGTAGAGGAAGATCGCATAGGCCGCCGTGAGCAGCAGCACGAGGGCTTCGAAATAGGGGGTGTCGGTCAGCGGCCGCCGGGGCGCGGGATCGGGGGCCGGCACCGCGATTTCAGTGGTGCGGATCGACGCCGGGCCGAAAATCTCCTGTGGCTCCACGGTACGGTAAGCGGGAGTCGTGGCGACGGAAATCTCGGACGCGATATCGACTGGATCGCCGGATAAATCGGCGGTCGACTCGCCGGTCGGGTCAATTGCTTGCGGCGGCGTCGAATCCGCCGTGAACGACGGTGCAGCCGACGATGAGATGAACGGCGATGTCGCAAAGGACGGAATGGTCGGCAAATCCGCAACGCGGTTTTCCGGCCGAACGGGCAGCAATTCCGGGATGCTGCTTTGGGGCAGAACGGCCAGCGAGTCCGCTGCATGGCCGTTTGGCTGTGTGGTTTGTGCCTCCGCAGTGCGGTGCTCCTGCAGCATGAAAGGCCGGATTGCGGTCATGAAATTCGTTTGAGTTCCGACTGCCGGGAGGCTGTCGCTGCGGAGTGTCTGTGTGGCGGTCATGATTCGAAGATGCGTTTAAGCGTGATGCGGATCGTGGTGCCCTTGCCCGGCTCGGAGTCGACGACGGCGATGCGGCCCTGGTGGTACTCCTCCACGATGCGGCGCGAGAGCGACAGCCCCAAACCCCAGCCGCGGGTCTTGGTCGTGAAGCCCGGTTCGAAGATGCGTTTCCAGTTGCTTTTGGGGATGCCCTTGCCCGTGTCGCGCACGTCGATCATCACGTGTTTTTCGTCCGACGATATCCGCACGTCGATCGCGCCATGGCCCTGCAGGGCGTCGAGCGAGTTCTTCATGAGGTTCTCGACCACCCATTCGAACAGCGCCGCGTTGATGTTGGCCTGTACGGGGGCGATGGCCAGCCCGTTGTAGGCGAGCGTCACGTTGCGGGGGATGCGCTTGCGGAAGTACATGACCGATTCGCCCACCGCTTCGTTGATGTTGGCCGGGGTGAGCGGTGTCTCGGAACCGATTTTCGAGAAGCGGTCGACGATCTTCATCAGGTGGGTGAGGTCTTTGTTCATCTCCTCCACGGCCGACGGATCCACGGGTTGCGAGCGCAGATATTCGATCCACCCCAGAAGCGACGAGGTGGGTGTGCCCAGCTGGTGGGCCGTCTCCTTGGCCAGGCCGATCCATACGCGGTTCTGCTCGTCGAGTTTGGTCGAGCGGAAAGCGATGAATCCCAGCACGATGAAGACCGTGACCACGAGAATCTGCGCGTAGGGAAACCAGTAGAGCGATTTGAGCAGCCGCGACTTGCCGTAGAAGATGATGTGGTAGTGCTCGTTGGTCCACCAGAACCGCACGGGCAGCGGGGGATTCTCCTCGGTGAAGCGGTCGATCTGGCGGCGCAGCAGATCGGGGTGGTCGATCACCCGCTCGGGGATGAGGTGGGCGTTGATGACTTCGAGATTCTCGTTGGTGATGATGAAAGGGATGTTGTTGCTGTTCGACACGATGTCGGCGATCAGGGGATCGGCCATGGCGTTGCCCGTGGCATTGCGGTTCACGCGCTCCATGGCATGCGCCCACAACGCCACGTCGTGCTGCTCCTTCTGCTTGAGCCGCTGGGCCATGTTGTTGGTGTAGAGCAGCGAGAGCGCCCCGAGGAGCACCCCGACGACGATCACCACCACGCGGTTGCGGAACGAGAAGATGCGACGGAACTTCATGGACGGGTCATTTGCGGATCGTGTCCTGCTCTGCGAGGATGCGGGCATATGCTTCGGGGTCGCGCAGCAGCTCTACGGCCTGCCGCACCTCCTTGTCGCCGGGCAGCGAGTGGGCCAGCACCGCTTCGGTGTAGCCGTGGCGCAGGACGATGTCGTTGTCGATCGAGCGGACGATCTCCTTGCGGTAGGTCTCCAAGTTGGCTTGCGTGTCGTCCTGCAGATTCTGTTCGATGGTCTCGATCTGCTGCCGGATGTCGTCGAAGCGGTCGGCTTTGGCCGCTTCGCGCAGCCGCTTGAGCGCCTGGCGCGACTCCGATTCATAGGGCACCTCTTTGTCCTGCATGAAGGCGCGGAAGTCGTCGTAGTCGGCATCGGTGATGGTGAACGTCAGCAGATCGGCGGGCCGCTCGGGGTGGCGGCGTATGTAATCGTCGGTGAAATCCTCGATGAAGCCCAGCGCATAGAGCGTCGCTGCGAACCGGCTGATGTATTCCGGCTCGGTGCGCAGGTCGGGCATCACGCCGCCCCCGTCGTAGACCTTGCGGCCCGCGCGGGTCGCGAACTCCGACACCAACGAGTCGGGAACCGCATGCACGGCGCCCTGCTGCGAGTGCGAATAGTCGATGGCCTGGATGCAGCGGCCCGAGGGGATGTAGTATTTGGCCGTCGTGAGCTTGAGCATGGCGTTGTAGCCCAACGGGCGGGTGCTTTGCACCAGCCCCTTGCCGAATGTCCGCTGCCCGATGAGCACCGCGCGGTCGAGGTCTTGCAGAGCGCCGGCCACGATCTCGGCCGCCGAGGCCGAATTGCCGTTGACCAGCACCGCGAGCGGCAGATCGGGGAACACCGGTTCCGAGGCGGTGCGGTAGCTTTGGGCCGATTCGGCCGTGCGGCCCTTGGTGCTCACCACTTCGGTGCCCTTGGGCAGGAACATCGAGAGGATTTTCACCGCCTCTTGGAGGATGCCGCCCGTGTTCGAGCGGTAGTCGAGGATCAACCCCTGCAATTCGCCCTCGCTGCGCAGTCGTTCGAGCGCGGCGCGCATCTCTTCGTAGGAACCTTCGGTGAAGTCGCTGTGGCGGATGTAGCCTATGCCCTCGGCGACCCGGCCGGCATAGGGGATGCTCGGAATGGCGATCCGTTCGCGGGTCAGCGCCAGCGTCTGCTGTGTGCCGTCGAGGTGCTCGACCGTCACTTTCACCTGCGTGCCCGGGTCGCCCTTGAGCAGCGCCGAGACCTGCTCGGTGGTGAAGCCCGCGGCATCTTTGCCGTCGATAGCCATGATCTTGTCGCCGATGCGGATGCCTGCGCGGTCGGCGGGCGAATCCTTGTAGGGCTGGGCGAAGATCACGCGGTCGCCCTTCTGGCGGATCAACGACCCCACGCCGCCGTATTTCCCGGTGGTGAGGAGTTCGAAGGTCGACATTTCGTCGGCCGGGATGAACTCGGTGTAGGGATCGAGGTCTTGCACCATGCCCTGGGCGGCGCCGAGCATGAGTTTGTCCGCATCGACGGGGTCGACATATTCGAGCGAGAGTTCGCGCATCATGTTGACGGCGATCTCCATGTTGCGGCCCAGTCCGAAATCGTTGGGTGCGGCGAAGATCAGCAGCGCGGCGGCGGTCACGGCACCGGCGGCGGAGAGCAGGTATTTGCTATTCATTGCGTGCGGTCGTTTGAATGAACGATTCGAGCCGATAGGCGACCCGGACGACTCCGCGCCGGATTCCCCGCAGCACGATCCATTGTCCGTATTGCGATGCTTCGATGCGGTCTTCGAAGAGCAGCGTCGTGCGGTGCAGGAGCGTGTCGGCGCGGAAAACGAGTCGGTCGTCGGATTCTTCTGCCAGCGAAAACCCTGCCGACCCGAACGCTTTGACGATCTGCCGGCGATGCTGCACGATGTCGCCCTCGATTTTCCGCGTTACGAATCCGAAGCGCGGATACAGGGCCGCGAGCACCGCGATCGCCAGAAAAAGCGTCAGATAACGGTCGGTATGGAACATCGTGTAGATCGTATCTTCGAACGAAAGAGCCGACGTTCCCGTGAGCAGCATCAAAGCCATCAAGGCGATGCAGAGCACGCACAGGGCTATGAAATATTTCAGTGAACGCAGAAACCAGGTCATTATGGGGGCGAATGTCGAAATTATGAATTATAAAGTTGTGAATCGTGAATTTCCGATGGCGTCCGCCACCTCTTCCATCAGGCGGCCGGGGGTGGAGGTGGCGCCGCAGATGCCCACCGACCGCACCCCCTCGAACCACTCGGGGCGCAGCTCGGCCGCCTCCTCGACGGTGTAGGTGCGGGGGTTGGCCCGGCGGCACACTTCGTAGAGCACCTTGCCGTTGGACGACTTGCGCCCGCAGACGAAGATCACCGTGTCGAACCGTGCGGCGAACTCGGTGAGATGCTGTTCGCGGCCCGACACCTGGCGGCAGATCGTGTCGTCGATGCGCACGGCGGCCGGATCGGCGGCCCGGCGGCGCATTTCGGCTCCCAGCCGCTCGAAAAGCGCGATGCTCTGCGTGGTCTGGGAGAGAAAATGAACAGGACGCGCAAAGTCGATTTGCGCCAGGTCAGCTTCGTTTTCGACGACGATCGTGGGATCGTCGACCTGCCCTGTGAGGCCCACCACCTCGGCGTGGCCCCGCTTGCCGAGGATGACTACCTGCCCGCCCTTGGGGCGCATCTCGGCGTGAGCCTGCTTCACTCGGGCCTGCAGCCGTGCGACCACCGGACAGGTGGCGTCGATGATGCCGATGCCCAGACGCCGGGCTTCGGCGTAGATGATCGGCGGCTCGCCGTGGGCGCGGATCAGCATGCGGCACCCGGCAGCCCGGGCCATGTCGGCACGGGTGAGCGTTTGCAGCCCCAGCCGTTCGAGCCGCTGCACTTCGAGTCGGTTGTGCACGATGTCGCCCAGCGAATAGACCGTGCCGCCTTCGCTCAACGCCGCCTCGGCCTCGCCGATCGCCCGGACGACCCCGAAGCAGAAACCCGATTTATGATCGATCTCGATGAACAATTCAAAAATCCGTAGCGGAAAGCTGCCGGCCGGATCAAACACTCCCGACTTCAGTGCCGGTCGGGGGCCGTGCGGGCCGCAACTTTATCGGTTCGTAATTTCGGTGAATCTTTCCATGAACCACTCCATCTGCTCGTCGACGGTCATGCGGCTGTTGTCCAGCACGATGGCGTCGTCGGCCTGCCGCAGAGGCGAGATCGCGCGGCTCATGTCGGCCGCATCGCGTTCGCGCACATTGCGCTCGATTTCGTCGAGGGTCACCTGCTGGCCCTTGGCGGTCAGCTCGTCGTAGCGGCGTCGGGCGCGTACGGCCGGGTCGGCCGTCATGAAGAGTTTCAGCTCGGCGTCGGGAAAAACCACCGTGCCGATATCGCGGCCGTCCATCACCACGCCGCGGCGGCGCCCCATCTCCTGCTGCATGGCCACCAGTTTCTGCCGCACGGCCGGAATGGCCGATACCTGGCTCACGCAGTTGCTCACCTCGATCGTGCGGATCTTGCCCTCGACCAGATCGCCGTTGACATAGATGTCGCTCGCCCCGCGCGAGGGATTGAACCGGAAAGTGATGGCCACCTCGTCGAGCAAACCCGCGACGGCCTCCTCGTCGACGATGCCCGAGCGTATGGCCCCGTGCTCCAGTGCGTAGAGCGTCACGGCGCGGTACATGGCGCCCGTGTCGATGAAGATGTAGCCCAGACGGGCCGCGATCGCCTTGGCGAAAGTGCTCTTGCCGCACGACGAGAAGCCGTCGACGGCGATTATGATCTTGTGGTCAGTGTCCGACATTGGGGAGAATGTCAAAAAAGGTGGATAATATGGTGTAGATGCCTAACAGTCCGATGACTACGCCCGCCACGTGGTTGATCGTGAGCATGTGGCGCGGCCGGAAGCGCCGCCGGAAAAGGTTGATGACGAATGCAAGCAGCGTCCACCACGAGGCTGCGCCGCCGAAGAATCCGGCGATGACGAAAAGCGCCCGCACGAAGCCTCCGAATCCCGACCCCGTGACGTCGCCCGACGAGATGTTGAACACGGCGAAGAACGCCAGGATATAGGGAATCACCATGATGAAGTTGGCGATCGTGAGTCCGAAGATCGACACGAAATCCTGCCATAGCGAGCTTTTGCCTGCGCGGTTGCGGCGGATTTGCGGCACGGGATTCTGCGAGAAGATGTAGACCCCCACCACGATCACCAGCAGTCCGCCGACGATGCGCAACAGGGTGTTGTATTGCTCGATCCGGCTTTGGAGCATCGAGTAGAAGAAGAACGCGGCCATGGCCATGAACGTGTCGGCGCAGGCCACGCCGATGCCCGAAACGATGCCCGAACGCCGGTTCTTGGAGAGCGTGCGCTGGATGCAGAGCACCGCCACGGGGCCGACGGTGATCGAAGCGGCGATGCCTACGCAGATGCCGCGAAAGAGGAGTTCCGGAATTTCGAGTGACATAGCTCGGGTTCAACATGCGAAGATACGAAAAAGCTGCGATATTCGCACAAGTATCCTGCGAAAAAGGGTTGCGGGATCGCCGAAGTGTCCGATATGTTGATAAAATATCGAAAACTTTGGCGTCGGGCTTGCATAACGGATATGGGAAACGGATACTTTTGTATCCGCATAATTGGAAAGCCTATGGCAGAGATGAAACAGTTCGGTCTCGACGTGGAGTTGGACGAACAGACGGCGCAGGGTCACTATTCGAATCTGGCGATCATATCGCATTCCTCCTCGGAGTTCATCGTCGATTTCGCGACCGTGCTTCCGGGCGTGCAGAAAGCGCGCGTGAAGAGCCGCATCATTCTGACGCCGGAGCATGCCAAGCGTCTGCTGCGCTCCTTGCAGGAGAACATCGTGCGTTACGAAAGCACCGTAGGCAAGATCGAAATTCCCTCGCCCCAGCCGTCCGAAGTCGGCCCCAAAATGGGGGAGGCATAAATTTACAGCGCTTCCGCCACTACATACGTGCTGCCACCTATGAAGATCAGGTCGTCGGGCGTCGCCAGTTCGCGGGCGCGGGCCACGGCGGCCGCTACGCTTTCGGCGGTTTCGCCCTGCAGACCGTAGATCGCGGCTTTGGCAGCCAGTTCGGCAGCGGGCAAGGCCCTGTGGGTCTGTGCCGCGGTGAAGAGGTAGTGCGCATCGCGGGGCAGCAGGGGCAGAATGTGGGCCAGATCCTTGTCGCGGACGAATCCGATGATGCAAAACAGCTGTTTGTGAGGCGTGGCTTCGAGCTGGCGGGTCACATAGGCGATGCCGTGGGCGTTGTGGCCCGTGTCGCAGATCGTCAGCGGCGCTTCGGCGAGCCGCTGCCAGCGGCCTGCGAGCGAGGTGTTGGCCGCGGCGTGGCGCGTACCCTCGATGAAAGCGCGGCGTGAAATGGTGAGCGGCGTCTCCTCGTGCAGGAAGTCGATCGCGGCCGCAGCCGTCACGATGTTGTGCTGCTGGTAGTCGCCCGCCAGGTCGAGCCGGACGTCGTAGGTGCGGTCGTCGCGCAGGCGGCGCAGCTTGAACGACTGGCCCTCCTCGTCGGCATGCTGCTCTTCGCACACGAAAATGCGCTCGGCGTAGAGCGTTTTCGATTTGTTGGCCGCCGCGGCCTGCTCGATCACGCTGTCGTAACGGTCGTCGCTTTCGCCTATGATCACGGGGATGCTTTTTTTAACGATGCCCGCTTTCTCGGCGGCGATCTTCTGCAGCGTGTCGCCCAGCAGATCGGTGTGTTCCAGCCCGATGTTGGTGATGACGCTCGCCACGGGCACGATGATGTTCGTGGCGTCGAGACGGCCTCCCAGCCCCGTTTCGATCACGGCCACCTCTACGTCGCTCTGGGCGAAGCAGTCGAACGCCAGCGCCGTAGTCATCTCGAAAAACGAGAGATCGAGTTCCACCATCTTGTCGTGGTGTTTGTCCACGAAATTCACCACTTTCTGCTTGGGAATCATCTCGCCGTCGACCCGGATGCGCTCGCGGAAATCCAGCAGATGCGGCGAGGTGAACAGCCCCGTGCGGTAGCCGGCCTGCTGGAGCACCGACGCGATGATGTGCGACACCGATCCCTTGCCGTTGGTGCCGGCCACGTGGATCGTGAAGAAGTTGCGTTGCGGGTTGCCCAAGTGGCGGCAGAATGCGGCGATACGCTCCAATCCCGGTTTGTAGGCCGTCGCGCCCTTGGTTTCGAAGGCCGGCAGCGCCTGGAAAAGGAATTCGAGAGTCTGGGAGTAGTTCATAAAAGGAGTATGGGTTTCTGACGGATGTCCTTATTCGGTGCCGGATGCGAGGCGTTTTATTTTACCAGGTGGTTGCGCTTTTTCACCCGATAGGCGATGTAATAGAGTAGGGAGAGCAGCAGCACATATTCGGCGATGCGGCCGATATAGTCGCCGTAGCGGGTGTAGAACGTCTGCCGCGAGGCGAGCGGCACGGCGGCCGACAACGTGCCGCGCTCTTCCCAGCCGAGGGTCGCGCCGATGTCGCCGCGCGCCGAGATGAACCCCGAGCGCCCCGTGTTGGCCGAGCGGGCTATGGCGCGGCGGTGTTCGATGGCCCGCAGGCGCGAAATGGTGAACAGATGCCGGTAGCCCGGCGTGTCGCCCCACCAGCCGTCGTTCGAAACGATAGCCATGAACTGCGCGCCGCGGCGCACGAAATCGCCGTAAAAGTCGCCGTACAACCCCTCGTAGCAGATCGCCGGGCCGAGCGTCGTGCCGGCGTGCGTGAAAGCGGTGCCGTGCTGACCTGCGCCGATCTGTCCGAGCGTGCCGCCCAGGTCGATGACCAGGAAGTCGAGCAGCTCGAAGAGCCACGGCAGCGGCGTCTTCTCCACGCCGATCACTAACCGCCCCTTATGGTGTATCTGCCGCCGGCCTGCCGAGTCCAGCCCCAGCGCCGAGTTGTAGATGTCGTAATAGCCTTGCCGGTCGGCGAGAAGCCGGGCGGTGCGGCTCTGTGCTCCGGCGGGATAATACCGTGTGGTGTTGGCGCCCGTGACGAGCAGGGCCTCGGGCGTGCGGCGGCGCAGCGTGTCGAGCAGCTCGTCGAGGAATGCGCCCTCGAGGGCCGGTTCCCAGTAGTAGTCGGGCAGCGCCGTTTCGGGCAGCAGGATGAATTGCGCGTCGGCCGGCACCTGCGCGAGCAGGTCGACGATGTTGCGCTCCTGACGCTCGGCATCGGTGTGGAACTTGTCGTAGCAGTCGACGTCGGGCTGGACGATCGTCACGCGAACCGACCCTTCGTCGGGCTGTTGCCAGCAACTCCACATACCCAGCGACGACAGCATCGGAATCAGCAGCATGCACCCTGCTGCGGCCCAGCGTCGGATGTCGCGGCGATGCCGCCACGCTTCGAAAAAGAGGATGTTGCACATCAGCACCCACAGCGAGCCGCCGAAGACGCCCGTATATTCGTACCACTGCACGGCCCACACGTCGTGCGAGAAGCCGTTGCCCAGAATGAGCCACGGCCACGAAAATTCGCCTACGGTGTACCAGTATTCGGTGGCGAGCCAGGCGGCGACCAGCGTGGTGTAGGCCAATGCCTTGGGGCCTCTCTTCGAGACGGTGTGGTAGAGCATGAACGCGAAGGTGTTCAGCGTCGTCGAAGCCAGCGTGGCAGCCACCGGCCCCACGGGCGTGGCATACCAGATCCACCACACGGTGGCCGCGTTCCATAGTGCGAAAGTCAGCGCGGCCCAGCCCAGCACCCGCCGCCACGAACGGCGCGAGGCGTCGTAGGTCGAGGCGAGCCACAGCAGCGGCACCAGGGCCACGGGCAGCGTAAGCCCTGTGAGCGAGAGCCATCCGCCCGAGAGGAGGACGACCGAACCGATGACCGCTGCGATTTTACGAGACATGCAGAGAGGATTTGCAAACGCAAAAGTAGTCAAACGCCGGCAGATTTTCAAAAAAATCAAGAATTAAAACAAGAAAACGGGAAGATAGCTTCGAAGTACGAAAAAATAGCTATCTTTACATTCCGTTCGAAATTGTCGGAAGTTATGGATACTGGAGCTATCGTCGCCCGATTCGAGGCGCTCTACGGCGAGGGTGCCGTGCTGTTCGCCTCGCCGGGGCGCATCAACCTCATCGGCGAACATACCGATTACAACGGCGGCTTCGTCTTCCCGGGCGCCGTCGACAAGGGGATCGCGGCCGCCGTCCGGCTCAACGGCTCCGACCGCGTGCGGGCTTTCGCGCTCGATCTGGGCGAGGAGGCCGAATTCGGACTGAACGAGGAGGACAAGCCTGCCGAAGCGTGGGCGCGTTATATTTTCGGCGTCTGCCGCGAGATGCGGAAGCGCGGCGGTGCCGTCGGCGGCTTCGACACGGTCTTCGCGGGCGACGTTCCGCTGGGCGCCGGCATGTCGTCGTCGGCAGCGCTGGAATCGACCTATGCCTATGCGCTCAACGAGTTGTGCGGCTGCGGTTTCGACAAGTTCGAGCTGGCGCGCATCGGCCAGGCGACCGAGCACAATTATTGCGGCGTCAACTGCGGCATCATGGATCAGTTCGCCTCGGTTTTCGGCCGGAAGGGCCACTTGATGCGTCTCGACTGCCGGTCGATGGAGTTCGAATATTTTCCGTTCGATCCCCGGGGCTACCGGCTCGTGCTGCTCGATTCGCGCGTGAAGCACGAACTGGTCGGTTCGCCCTACAACGATCGGCGCGCTTCGTGCGAGCGCGTGGCCGGGGTGCTGGGCCGGGAGTTCCTGCGCGGCGCCACCATGGAGCAGCTCGATGCGATCCGGGACAGGATTTCGGACGAAGACTACCGGCGCGCCCGCTATGTCATCGGTGAAGAGCGGCGCGTGCTCGAGGTCTGCGAGGCCTTGCAGCGGGGCGACTATGAGACGGTGGGCCGCTGCATGTTCGAGACCCATCGGGGCCTTTCGCACGACTACGAAGTTTCGTGCGAGGAGCTGGATTTTCTGGTCGCGGTAGCCGAGGAGTGCGGCGTGACGGGTGCGCGCATCATGGGCGGCGGCTTCGGCGGTTGTACGATCGATTTGGTGAAAGAGGAGCTTTACGACCGTTTCATCGCCGAGGCCCGCAAGCGTTTCGGCCGAAAGTACGGCCATGAACCGCAGGTATACGACGTGGTGATTTCAGACGGGGCACGAAGCATATGAGCAATCCGTCCTGCTGGCTTGTCTTGCGCTCCGCAGGCTGCGGCCGCATGAACCGTCGCGGAAACAGAGATGAATTTTGGGAGGTATGAAAAAAGGGTGTGTATTGATTTCGGGCGGTGCCGGGTATATCGGCACGCATACGGCCGTCGAGCTGATCGGCGCGGGCTATGACGCAGTGATCGTCGACGACCTCTCCAATTCGGAGCGGGCCGCCGTCGAGGGGGTGCGCCGCATCACGGGCGTCGACGTTCCGTTCGAGCAGGTCGACGCTTGCGACGGAGAAGCGCTGCGCGGCGTTTTCCGCCGCTACGAATTCGATGCGGCGATCCACTTCGCCGCGTACAAGGCCGTAGGCGAGTCGGTGGGCGATCCGTTGAAGTATTACCGCAACAACCTCGTCTCGTTCATGAACCTGTGCGCTTCGATGCGCGAGTTCGGGCGGACGAACATCCTCTTTTCGTCGTCGGCCACGGTCTACGGCGAGGCCGAGGAGCTGCCCGTCACGGAGCGGTCGCCGCGCAGACCCGCGACCTCGCCCTACGGCAACACCAAGCAGATGGCCGAAGATATCCTGCGCGACTGCTGCACCGCCTACGAGGGACTGCACGGCATCGCTCTGCGCTATTTCAATCCCATCGGCGCCCATCCCTCGGCGCTGATCGGCGAACTGCCGCGCGGCGTGCCGCAGAATCTGGTGCCCTATATCACGCAGACGGCGGCCGGCGTCCGCGAGTGTCTCTCGATTTTCGGCGACGACTATCCCACGCCCGACGGGACGTGTCTGCGCGACTACATCGACATCGTCGACCTGGCCCGTGCCCACGTGGCGGCCGTCGACCGTATGACCCGGCAGCGCATGGAGGCGCCCTACGAGATCTTCAACATCGGCACGGGGCGGCCCGTCTCGGTGCTGGAGCTGGTCGAGAGCTTCGAGAGGGTCAACGGAGTGAAGGTGAACCGTCGGATCGTCGGCCGGCGGGCCGGCGATGTCCCGGCCGTGTGGGCCGACACGGCACTGGCCAACGAGAAATTGGGCTGGCGGGCCGAACGCCCCTTGGAGGAGACCCTCCGCAGCGCCTGGGCTTGGGAAAAACACATAAGAAACAGACGATAACGGCGAGTTCGTACCCGACGGTTCGCAACTCGGGTGCGTCAAGTATAGGATCGAGTTTAAATTTTAGTTGATATGAAACCTACGCTTTTTGTGCTGGCGGCCGGTATGGGTTCGCGTTACGGCGGTCTGAAACAGCTCGACGGCCTCGGCCCCCATGGCGAGACGATCATGGACTATTCGATTTTCGATGCCGTCCGCAGCGGCTTCGGCAAGGTCGTGTTCGTCATCCGCAAGGATTTCGAGCAGGATTTCCGCGAAAAAGTGCTTGCGAAATACGAGAATCATATCCCCGTCGATGTGGTCTTCCAGTCGGTCGACAAGCTGCCTGCGGGTTTCTCGTGCCCGTCCGGGCGCACCAAGCCGTGGGGCACCAACCATGCCGTGCTGATGGGGCGGGAGGCGATCCGCGAACCGTTCGCCGTCATCAATGCCGACGATTTCTATGGTCGCGACGGTTTCCGCGTGTTGGGCGAATGGCTTTCGAAAGCCGACGGCGAGAACCGCTACTGCATGGTGGGCTACCGCGTGGGCAATACTCTTTCGGAGAGCGGCACCGTCTCTCGCGGCATCTGCCGAACCGATGCCCGGGGGTTTCTGACCGGCGTGGTCGAGCGCACCGACATCGCCCGTGTCGACGGTAAGATCACGTTTACGGGCGACGACGGACAGCCCGCGACGACGGACGAGACGACGCCCGTGTCGATGAACATGTGGGGCTTCACGCCCGACTACTTCCGTTATTCGGAGGAGCGGTTCGAAGCCTTCTTGACCGACAATCTCGAAAATCCCAAGGCCGAGTTCTATATTCCCTATGTGGTCAACGACCTGATCGTCGGGGGACAGGCTACGGTCGAGGTGCTCGACACCACGGCCCGGTGGTTCGGCGTGACCTATGCCGCCGACCGGCAGGGCGTGGTCGACAAGATCCGCGACCTGATCGCCGCCGGCGAGTATCCCGAAAAACTGTGGTGATCTTTACGGCTTGCGGTCGTAGATGAAGCGGGCCAGACCGTAGATATAGCGGCGGAAGCCGGGCCGGTAGGCCAGCAGGCGGTCGAACCACCCCAGGTGCTTGCCGACCAAACGTACGACGGCTCCCACGTAGAACATAGCGAAGAGCGTGCCGATGCCGATGATGTGCCACTGCCACGCTCCGAAGAAGAAGTAGCAGGCCGCGACGCCGAGGACTACGAGCAGGACGTCGACGCCGATCTTCACCTTGGGGAAGTCGAGACCCGTCACCTGGCTGATGGCTACGGGGAAACCCTCGCCGGGCATCGTGATGCTGCCGCAGCGTACTTCCAAGGCGATGCCGATGCCGAGGACGGTGCAGCCCGCCGCTTGAGCGACGGCCTGCTGCCAGAATCCTGCGGGCGCAAGCCACGCGGTGAGCTGCATGTTGAGGTCGATGAGCGTGCCGAAAAGGAAGCCGACGACCAGTTGGAGCAGCTGCACCCATTCGAAGCGGCGCCGCAGCACCAGGATTTGGCCGACGACCAGCACGAAGTTCATGACGTAGGTGTATTGGCCGATGGTCAGCGCCGGAGCCAGCGATCGCTGGCCGGCACTCGCGAAGACGTAGGGCAACACGCTGATGACGCTCGACCCGAGCATCGAACGCACGCAGACGGCCACGCCCACGGTCATGACGAACAGCGACACGAGCAGCAGCAGATGCTGCCAGCAGAACGAAACGATTTTCTCTTTCATCCGAAAATGATGTTTTCGGGGTGCGAAGGTACGAACTATTCCGTAAAAATGGTAACTATATCCGTAAGCGGGTTACAACTCCGGCAGCGCGGAGGCGTAACTTTGTCCCGATGAAAGTATCCGACAGTTCTATGAAAAAAATCACCCTTTTGTTTTTGTTAGCCATCCTAACTTTTCCCGCTATGGCACAGCAGAAAATAATTCAGACCGCCGGACGCGACGCCCTCGGTGAGTTTGCGCCCAAGTTCGCGGAACTCAACGACGACGTGCTCTTCGGCGAGGTGTGGAGTCGCAACGACCTGCTTTCGCTGCGCGACCGTAGTTTGGTGACGATCGCCTCGCTCATCAGCCAAGGCATCACCGACAGTTCGCTGACCTATCATCTCCAGTCGGCCAAGAACAACGGCATTACTCGCACGGAGATCGCCGAGATCATCACCCACATCGCTTTCTATGCCGGTTGGCCCAAGGCATGGGCCGCATTCCGCCTGGCCAAAGAGGTGTGGGCCGACGATACCGCTGCCGAGGATGCCAAGGCGGCATTCCAGCGCGAAATGATCTTCCCCATCGGCGAACCCAATACGGCCTATGCCCGGTATTTCATCGGCAACAGCTACCTCGCTCCGGTTTCGCAGGAGCAGGTGGCGATCGCCAACGTCACTTTCGAGCCTCGCTGCCGCAACAACTGGCATGTACACGAGGCGGCCAGCGGCGGCGGTCAGATGTTGGTCGGCGTGGCCGGACGCGGTTGGTATCAGGAAGCGGGGAAACCCGCGCAGGAGATACTGCCCGGCACGGTCATCCACATCCCGGCCGGCGTGAAGCATTGGCACGGGGCTGCTGCCGACAGTTGGTTCGCGCATCTGGCGTTCGAAGTGCCGGGCGAACGGACCTCCAACGTCTGGCTCGAACCCGTCACGGACGAGGAGTACGACCGGCTCGAAACCTCGCAACGATGAATCTGTTTCTGAAAATCGGCGTGCTGGCCATGGGGGCGACTCTCTTGTTGCCCGCCGCCGCACAGGAACACAAGCAAACCATGAATATGGAAAATCTGAACTTGACCTCCGAGTGGGACAAGACGTTCTCCAAGAGCGAAAAAGTGAATCACAGCAAAGTGACTTTCGTCAACCGCTACGGCATTACGCTGGTGGCCGATCTCTACAAACCGAAGAACGCCGGGAATGCGCTCGCGGCTTTGGCCGTCTGCGGCCCTTTCGGCGCCGTCAAGGAGCAGGTGTCGGGTCTCTATGCCCAGACGCTCGCCGAACGCGGGTTCCTGACCGTGGCGTTCGACCCCTCGTTCTGCGGCGAGAGCGGCGGTGAACCCCGCACCCTCACCTCGCCCGAGATCAGCACCGAGGATTTCAGCGCAGCGGTCGATTATCTGCTGACGCGCGAGGACGTCGATCCCGAGTGCATCGGCATCGTGGGCATCTGCGGCTGGGGCGGTTTCGCGCTCAACGCCGCAGCCAACGACACCCGCATCAAAGCCACCGTCGCATCGACCATGTACGACATGAGCCGCGTAACCGCCAACGGATATTTCGACGACGCCGGCAGCGCCGATGCCCGCTACGAACTCCGTCGGTCGCTCAACGACCAGCGCACGAAAGAGTACCGAAGCGGCTCCTATGAACGCGACGGCGGGGTAGTCGAAACCGTGACCGATGACATGCCGGAGTTCGTCAAGCGCTACCATGCCTACTACAAGACCGCGCGCGGCTATCACCGTCGCTCGCCCAACTCCAACGGCGGCAAGCTCAAAACCGCAGCCCTCGCGTTCGTCAACATGCCGATCATGACCTATATCGACGAAATCCGTAGCGCCGTGCTGCTCGTCCATGGTGAGAAAGCCCATTCGCGCTACTTCAGCGAGGATGCCTACAAGCGGCTTCGGGGCGACAATAAAGAGCTGCTCATCGTGCCCGGGGCCGACCACACCGACCTCTACGACAACCTCGATGCGATCCCCTTCGACCGCATGGAACGATTCTTCCGCCGGGCTTTCGGCAGACCGTAACCGCGCAATTCGGATACACCGCGAGCGCAGAAGCAAACGAATAACATTTGCTTCTGCGCTCGACTTTTCGTACTTTGACTTCGCCGAAGATACTCATGCTCGGCAAAATGCAAGCGAGTAAATTTACTGTTGCATGCGGCTTTTATCATTTTTGCAATACTCTCAACACCTTTCGCTTCTCACCTTTCAATTTTGACCTTATTTTCGTATCTTTGCGGCCGAATTTGCCTGTCATGCTACCCGAACTTCGAAACCGCCTTTGCAGCCGCAAGGGAATTCTTCTTGCAGGTGCGTTGCTGACCCTGCTCTACGCGTTTTTCAGCCACGGCTATTACCACCACGACGAACACTACCAGATTTTGGAGTACGCCCACATGAAACTTTTCGGCGTGCCGACGATCGAGCATCTGGCCTGGGAGTTCCCGTTGATGATGCGTTCGGGCGTGCAGCCGTTGATCGTATGGTGTTTAGGCAAGGTGCTGCTCGCCGCAGGGATTTACTCGCCCTACCTCCTGATCTTCCTGCTTCAGTTGGCGAGCGGCATGTTTTCGCTCGGTGCGCTCGTGGTGTTCGGCCGGGCCGTACGCGAGGAGTTGGGCGACGAGAAACAGGAGCGTCTGTTCCTGGCTCTCGGGGCGTTCCTCTGGTTTCTGGCCTACCTGCATGTCCATTTCAGCGCCGAAATGCTGGCGGGCAATCTGTTGTTGCTGCTCGCGGCACTCACGTTGCGGTCGCTCACGGCTGGCGAGCGGCACGAATTCCGGTGGGGATTGTCGCTGGGTCTGCTTGCCGGCGCTACATTCATCGTCCGCTACCAAACCGGATTCGCTTTGCTGGGCTACGGTCTCTGGCTGCTGGTTTTCCGGCGTCGCTGGCGGCTCTATGCCGGCATGGTGCCCGGCTTGTGTTGCATGCTCCTGCTGGGACTGCTCTCCGACCGCTGGTTCTACGGCGAATGGACGCTGACACCGGTCAACTATTTGCGCGAAAACATCTTCCACGGCCATATGCTCGAATTCGGCGTCGAACCCTGGTGGTACTACTTCACCGCGTCGATCACCGAGAGCGGAGTGCTTTTCGGGCTATTGGTATGGGCGGCCATGCTGCGCTTCTTCTGGAAATGCCGGCAGCATGTGGTCACGTGGATGTTGGTGCCGTTTCTGCTGGTGCATTTTCTGCTGGGACACAAAGAGGTACGTTTTTTCTTCCCGGCGTTCTTTTTCGCACCGCTATTCGTCGCCCTGCTGTGGCAGGAGTGGCGATCGGCAGTCTCCGTCCGGCTGCGCCGCTGGGTCGTGGGGATCATGCTGGCGTTCAACACCGTGGCGATCCTTTTCGTTGTGGTGCAAGACCCGGCGGACATCTATTTCTACCGCATGATGGATCGCTATTGCGCCGACAAGAACGAAGTGGTGGCGCTGAATCTCACGGCCGAAAAAAACTATTACAGCTGGCCGCAATACGTCCTCGAACCCCGCACCATCGAAACGCGGTTTTACATGCCGCGCAATTGCGACAACCTGCATTTCGACACGATCGCTGCTCTCGAAAAGACCGCACGCACGCTGACCGCCGAACAACGGCGCGTGGTGGTGCTCTCGACCGATCCCGATCTGGCGGATAGAAGCACGCTGCCTCTCCGCAAAATCGTGTGGAATCCCTATCCGGCGTGGGTCGTGCGTCATTGCAATTTCAACGACTGGACGCGTTACAGCGTGCGATCGAAGAACGTCTACGAAGTGCAGCCGGACGGTCGTTGATTCGACGTTTTCGATAGGCCGAGCGCAGAGCCGGATTTATTCGGGCTTTGCCGGGGCGTTCGCTCCTTATTTCCCGGTTTCGGATGCGAAAATACGGCAAAAAGCCGTTTCCGGCGATTCGGAGTTCCCGAGTCGCCGTTTGGCACGGGCTTTGCTTTTTGAAGAGTCAACTGCGGATCAGCAACCGCAGTGAGGTTTCTTCATTTATTTAAGTTTGGGTTAGTAGTTTTAGGAGGGCAACCTCCGGGGGCAGCAGGCAATCGTGAGATTCCCTGCTGTTTTTTTATTCGGGACGTCGAAAACGAAGTTCGCCGACCAGCGGTTAAAATTCGCTTGCGAACGAGAACCGGATATCTTTGAAGTTCTCCTGCGCCAGGGCCAGGGCATAGCTCGTGTCGGCCCCTTTCTCATGGGTGTATACAGGAGAAGATATGATAGCCTTATACTTTTTAGTCT